>JAYTPB010000178.1:0-13432 GCA_043747445.1 Sphingomonadales bacterium | reverse complement strand
CACCCCGATGCAGGCGGCAGTGCTGAACTCGCCGCGCGCGTTAATCAGGCGCGTGATACGCTGCTTGGAACACTTCCCCGCTAGCCGCGTTAGGATTACGCGCGCCGCATTCATTAAACATATAAGGCCCCTCATGTCCCACACATTCAATCCCGTCGCACTGCGCGAATATGACATTCGCGGTATCGTCGGCAAAACGCTCGGCGTTGAAGACGCACAGGCCATTGGCCGCACCTTTGGTACGCTGATCAAACGCAGCGGCGGCTCAACTGTCGCGGTTGGTTATGACGGGCGAATATCATCGCCAATGATGGAATCTGCGCTAATCACGGGGCTGATCGCCAGCGGTGTTGATGTCGTCCGCGTCGGCCTCGGCCCGACGCCGATGCTATATTATGCTGAATATATACTTGAAGGCGTAGACGGCGGCATACAGATAACCGGCAGCCACAACCCCGCCGACTATAACGGCTTCAAGATGGTATTTGGTCACGCGCCCTTTTACGGTGAGGATATCCAGAAGCTTGGGCGCATGGCCGCCGCTGGCGATTGGGAGAGTGGGACGGGCACCGTCCGTGACGTCGATATTGAGGACGCCTATGTCGCTCGTCTCGCCCAAGGGTTTGACGGCGGGCATTTCCGCATCGGTTGGGACGCTGGCAATGGTGCCGCCGGCCGCGTTATTGAAAAGCTCACCGCTATTTTGCCCGGTGAGCATCACTTGCTCTTCACCGCCATCGACGGAACCTTCCCTAATCATCATCCTGATCCAACAGTCGAAGAAAATCTCGCTGACTTGAAGGCGCTTGTCGCCGAAAAGAAGCTCGATTTCGGAGTGGCTTTTGACGGCGACGGCGACCGCATCGGGGCGGTAGACAGCCAGGGCCGGGTGATATGGGGCGACCAGATTCTCTCCATACTGGCTGAATCTGTGCTGAAGCAAGTGCCGGGTGCAACAATCATCGCCGATGTGAAAGCCAGTCAGGCGCTGTATGACCGGATTGCCGAACTCGGCGGCGTGCCGCTGATGTGGAAAACCGGGCACAGCCTGATCAAGGTCAAGATGAAAGAAACCGGCAGTCCGCTCGCGGGTGAGATGAGCGGCCATATCTTTTACCAACATGATTGGTACGGATTTGATGACGCGCAATATGTCGCGGTGCGTTTCATTCGCGCGATCCGTGAGCTTGGCGGATCACTTGACGCACTGCGCGATGCGATGCCCAAATTCGTCAACACGCCCGAGATGCGTTTTCAGGTTGATGAAAGCCGCAAGTTCGCTGTGGTCGATGAAGTGCTTGCCCGGCTTGAAGCCGCAGGGGCCGATGTCAACCGCACTGACGGCGCGCGCGTCAACACGGCGGACGGCTGGTGGCTGCTCCGCGCAAGCAACACGCAGGACGTCCTCGTTGCCCGCGCTGAGGCGAGGGATCAGGCAGGCCTAGACCGGCTGATGGAGATGATCGATGATCAGTTGGCGGCGAGTGGCTTGGAACGCGGGGAAAGCGTGGCGCATTGACCCGTACTTGCACGACGTGCTAGAACGTTTGGGTGGAACCACGTCGTGCACAACCCGTTATCAGCTTTCGGTCGCGCAAAGCGCAAGAACGGCTGCGCGTTTTGACGCGCGGCGGGCGCAGTCAGGCCGAGGTGATTGAGCAAGCGCTGGAACGCGAACCCGATCCCCCAATAGCAACTGATGCTGAAAGTGAGCGTATATTTCAGGAAATCATGGCGATATCTGAGCGCGGTGCCAAGCTGCCAAGACGCTGGGCCTCTATGGCAGAATTTGACGCCGCAGAATATGATGAACGGGGCAATTGTCGTTGATCATTGACACCTCGGCGCTCGTCGCATCGGTGTACTGCGAAGAGGGGGCGGATGCCATCAACCGCGCTTTTGCGAATGAGGCGCGAACCGCGTTGATACCCACCCCAGTTCTCTTCGAATATCACCGCGTAACGTCCCTCAAAGCCAATGTGCCCAATCCGGTTGCATTGGAACTTCAAGCGAAACTATTGTCACTTGGTGTGCGCCTGCTTCCGCTCGACGAAGCGATGGCAATGCGCGCAGCGGAAAACAACGAGCGATATGGTTCGGGCAATGAACAAGGTGGCTTACTCAATATGCTTGATCTCATGGTATTCACGGCTGCCAAAGCGTATGATCTGCCAATTCTATGCACTGGCAAAGATTTCCGTGCCGCTGGTGCCAAAATCCACCCCGCCAGCCGCCCGGTGTGATCCCGCTTCCCATCCCCCTCACCAATTGGTTCGCCACAAAGGGCTGGCAACCGCGCCGTCATCAGCTTGAGATGCTTGCCGCAGCCCAAGCAGGCGAAGACGCGTTGCTGATCGCGCCGACGGGATCGGGCAAGACAATGGCGGGCTTTCTGCCGACGCTGGTGGATCTGATTAAGACGCCAACCGATGGCCTCCACACGCTCTACATCTCTCCGCTCAAGGCGCTTGCGGTTGATGTCCAGCGCAACCTGCTGACCCCGATTGCGGAAATGGCGCTTGATATCCGCGTCGAGACGCGCACGGGCGATACGCCGTCTGACCGCAAGGCTCGCCAGCGGATACGCCCCCCGCAAATCCTGCTGACAACGCCAGAGTCGCTCAGCCTGCTGCTGTCATACCCTGAGAGCTTCACGATGTTTGCCGGGCTTAAAACGATCATCATCGATGAAGTCCATGCCTTCGCCACGCAGAAACGCGGGGACTTGCTCAGCCTGTCAATCGCGCGGCTGGCCACAATAGCGCCCGCGATGCGCCGCGTTGCGCTCTCCGCGACAGTCTCTGACCCGGAGGAATATCAGCGCTGGCTTTCGCCCCGCACCTCGCGCCTCGTCATTGGGGACGAAGGCGCACCGCCCGATATCGCGATCCTGCTGCCAGAGGGTGAAATTCCGTGGGGTGGGCATTCGGGCGCCTATGCCACGCCCCAGGTGATGGCCGAGATTGAGCAGCACGCGACGACGATCATCTTCTGCAACACGCGCGGTCTGGCTGAGCTGACCTTTCAGAAACTGTGGGACGCCAATGAGCTCAAACTCCCCATCGGTATCCACCACGGCAGCCTTGATATCGAGGCGCGGCGCAAGGTGGAGAACGCGATGGCGGCGGGCAAAATCCGCGCGCTCGTTGCCACCGCAAGCCTTGATCTGGGGGTGGATTGGGGCAATGTTGACTGCGTGATCCAGATGGGCGCGCCCAAGGGAGCCTCGCGCCTGCTCCAGCGGATAGGCCGCGCCAACCACCGGCTTGATGAGGCGAGCGAGGCCATCGTCGTCCCCGGCAACCGCTTTGAATATCTGGAGGCCGAAGCCGCGCTCGATGCGATTAAGGCGGGCGAGCGTGACGGCGATCCTTTTCGCCCCGGCGGGCTTGATGTCCTCGCTCAGCATATCATGGCCTGCGCCTGCGCTGCGCCCTTTGACGCGGCCACGCTCTTCGCTGAGGTGCAGAGCGCCGCGCCCTTTGAAGATGTAGACTTCGCAACGTTTGAGCGGCTGCTCCACCTCATTTCAACGGGCGGCTATGCGCTCAAGGCGTATGACAAGTTCCGTCGTCTGGTGCAGGGGCCGGACGGTCTTTGGCGGATTACCCACCCCAAATTTGCCGCGCAACACCGATTGAACGCAGGGATCATCGTTGACGCGCCGATGATGGGCGTGCGTTTCCGCAACGGGCGCAAACTCGGGATGCTTGACGAATATTTCGCCGCCTCGCTTTCGCCGGGTGATCGTTTCTATTTCTCCGGTATCCCTCTCGAAGTCGAAAGCATGGACGCAACCGATTTGTTCGTCCGTGCGACAGCCAAGCGCGCGCAAATCCCAAGCTATATGGGCGCGCGAATGCCGCTCACCACCCACTTGGCCGCGCGTGTGCGCGGATTTCTGGCCGATCCCGCCAGTTGGGCGCGCTTCCCCGGCGACGTCCGCGATTGGCTGACCATGCAGGGCAAGCGCTCAATCCTGCCGCGCCCTGATCAGTTACTCGTTGAAACATTCCCGCGCGACGGCCTCCATTATATGGTCACCTACAGCTTTGAAGGCTGGAACGCGCACCAATCGCTCGCGATGCTGATCACCAAACGGATGGAGGCGCGCGGGCTAAACCCGGTCGGCTTCGTCGCGAGCGATTATGCCTTTGCGATCTGGAGCCTAAAGCCCGTCACCGATCCCAAAAGCCTGTTTTCGAGCGACATCATGACAGGCGAATTCGTCGAATGGGTCGAAAACTCACACCTCCTCAAACGCGCCTTCCGCGAGGTTGCGGTGATCTCAGGCCTTGTTGAGCGCCAGCACCCCGGCAAACGCAAATCGGGGAGGCAAGTCACCTTCTCAACCGACCTGATCTACGACGTGCTACGCCGCTACGAGCCCGACCACATCCTCCTCGAAGCCGCCTGGGCCGACGCCCGCGCGCGGATGACCGACGTGGGGCGACTAGGCGCGCTCCTCGACCGCGCGGCGGCAACGATGGTGCATAAAGAACTGGATCGCGTCTCGCCATTGGCTGTCCCGGTATTCGTATTGATGGGCCGCGAGAGCGTGGCAGGGGCGGAGACAGACGACGCGCTGTTGATCGAAGCGGAGGGGTTGGCAGCGGAGGCGATGGGGGGGTGAGAACTACTCCTCTCGGACTCGTTTCATTTCAAGAAGTAAACGCTCTTTGCTTAGCCGGGAAAGCTGTCGTCGTTTTTCAGTTTCCTTAGATTTGTGACCGCCTCCACGGAGGTTCGCAATAGCCTTGGCAAGCGGCATTTCCAGCTTTTCCATTTCGTCATTGCGCAATCTATCCACACGTCGCAGCTCAATGATATTCGTAATCAGCGCTTCCAGAAGATAGGGGCTATCATTCAACGCAACTAGGGCGCTGTTCACGACCCCTACAGCCGATTTCAACCTTAGTTCAGCGGCAAGGCCTGCTTTAAGTAAATTATAAACGAGAGGGTCACTTCTCTCGTCGAATTGAGGTTCCGTAAGCTGCTTTTCAAGCTTTTCGGTTCCCAATGCCCCGGCAATTACTTTTATGTGTGCGGTCGGCATTCTTAGCAGGATAGTTCTCGCAAGATCTGCATCGCTCATACCGTGTGGAGCCAAGATTTCATATAATACGCCATTCATACGAACACGGCGGTCTTTAGCCAGTTTTGGGACGATGCGTAGCGAGTGGAAAAGGTAAATCGACCATCCATTCCATAGCGTCGAAAGGTGACTTCGCTTCTGCGCATCTTCGATGAGCTCCATGTTTTTTACGACGCCCGAATATAGAATAAGCGATAGGAAAATTTGGTGGCCCGGCTCTTCTACCTTCGGTCGAAACACCTCTTGCCGCTCTCCCACGTCACGGGGTAGTTCGCCTTCAAGCTCAGCGTCTTTCTCTTCCTTCGTAAGCGGAGCTGCTGCAAGCTGTTCGGCTAGTTTATCCCCTGCATCTGCGGTAACGTTAGTTGGTAGCTTAAGGCGAGTTAGCTGATGGAGATCAACTGGCCCATCATGCTCCTCAGCAAGAGCCATAAGTCTTTGAAAACGAGCCGCGATTTCAGCAACGAGCGCTGAGTCATTTCTTAATTTTCCTGCATAATATTGTATCTCATTCACAAATTGCAGATATCGCTGTTCATCCATCACCCAGTTTTTGAACGCGGCGTCGGTAGTCATTTGCAGTGCAATAAAATACTCCAAAACAGCTCGATATCGGAAACTGATTCGATCGTCAGGACGGACAACGAAAATACGCGCCAACAGGAATTCATTCATCAGTTCATCAACAGATGCGTTCAAGCCGAGACGATCAAGATAGCTACGCATCTCTGCGCGAACATCTTCCTTGAGCGGGATATATATATCTGCAGCGGCTAACCAAGCGGCAACATGTGCAAGCATTGCGGTCTTATTTTTGTAGTCGAACGTCTCGCGACGGCTCTGCTCCAAAGCTGCTTTGCTCAGTGTTGCATCAACGAATTGCTCAATAAGGACAGAGCGATTTACCGCTGTGAAATTATGCTTTTCTTGCAAAATTTCCATCAGGATCGAACCATTTGCAGCCGTAAATGGCAGGTTTATCTCCCTAAATTCAGCTTGAAGCCTGTCCAGCCAAACCTCGACGTCATCGCACTTGTCAAATTTTGTAAGGAGTTGGCGCATATCTCTTCGCCGAAACTCGCGAACCTCGATGAAATCGTAGTGAACGGCCATTTCAGGAACAACGTGCGTGCCAAAAGGAGCTGCAGATGACTTTGGACTTGACAAGACATATCGAGCCTTTGGAAACCTCTCTACGAACTGCCGGACAATAGCTGCTCGCTTCACATCACTAAAGATGACGTCGTCAATCAAAACGCAAACATGGCCAAGTTTGAGTAATGATTCTACATCATGACCGATTGGAGACTCTGTTGCGCGAGCCTTTGCAACTCGCAACATATTGTCGGCATTTGAACCTATGTCGTTGAAATCGATTAGGATAGGCAGCCTAGGGAAACCTATATTGTTGGCACCTACCAACAGTTGGTAACGCAACTCGCGTAGCAACGTTGTCCGACCATATTCTGCATGGGCATACAGAATGACATTTCCATCCCCTGTAACAATATCAGCAAAAGATATTGGCGTTTCAATTTGTGCTTTAATCTCATTCCCAGAGGGAGTTTGGATGAATGTACGCTGCATCGGAGGCGCAACAAATTTTTCATGCACTATGCCCTCGCCGCCTGCTTCTGACTCTTCAGTCTGCAGGGCAGCCAGTGCTGGGCCAACAAGATGCCGCCTTAACTCAATATCATCAACAGGTTTCGCTATCTTCCGAAAATGCTGACGAGCCCCTTGTGAGGGATACCAAACTCCTCCCCCTATCTTGTCTGTTGCTTCGTCAAATTGTTTCCGTTCGTCGTAATATGTCCTCAAGTGGGTTTCTGAGAAACTGGCTATACGATCAATCGTAATTAGAGAATAGCCGATATAGGCTTCTTGGCGGGCTGTGAAGATTGCTCCAGCCTGATCCGCTAATATTTTACCTTTTAGACCGACTACGCTCTGTGGTTGTGGATCATGCATGTGCCCAAATAAATGTAGGTCGCCATGCTCTTGTATGACTCCGCCGAGATGCTTGGCAGTTTGTTCGCTAAGCCATGAAAGCGGATGATGGGTTGCAAACACTCTCAACGATCCGGGGGATAAAACTTTAACTGCTTCAAGGACGGCATATTCGGGGATAGCGAGATGTCCCTCATCACGTTCAAATTGCTTATGGCCTCCTGCGGAGAACGCAGCCGTGTTAAAAGAAATAAAATCAATATTGAGAGGCCCGATATGATCAACGCTAGCAAACACACTCTTGAGTCGTCTCGCCTTTATCTGCTCATTTCCCCGCAAATATGTCTCAAGTTCCAGAAAAGATTGAAATTTTTCGGCAATAGAAACATCAAATTGCTTGCCATCATAACGAGCATTCAAGCTTGCTGTTTCAGAAATATTGCCAATTTGAGAGCGCCAATCCTTATGGGCAAGCTCGTGTGATTCTATAGATTTCCATGACAAATCGTGGTTACCCGGAACAATAAATATGCGCTCATCGCCACACCCTGTTGCCTTTGCTACGGGGCTGATAACAAAATCATATGCCTCATCGTGACTGTCAATACCGCCAGCTTGAACAAGGTCACCTGTAAAAACGATCATATCCGGGCGACGGTGCCCAATACACAGTTGAGCTAAATCAGCGATCAACGCATCAACGACGATCTCTTGTTCACGCTTCTTTTGTTTCGTGAAATGAAAGTCGCTGATATGCAAGATGGACAAAAGGTTGGGGTCACTCATACGATCTACATACAGCCTCGTGTCATTTGATCAATGACGATCCCTATACCGCAAACCGAAGCTAGGCATCCCAATTCGCGTCATTTTCAAGATAGCCTCGAATCGCATGGCTGACGATTTGAGGGTGCCCGGTTGCCCTCAATCACAGGGCTTTCCTACAGAAAATATTCATGCTATGTTCCGCTCATGATTGATGCGTCCGCCCCTTGCTTGCCCGATTCCATGCGTCGTTGTGCTGTGCTGATTACGCGGTGTTTTTCAAATGGTTCGGGGTGCGCGAATGGAGCGATTCAGTGTCAACTTCCTGAGATTTCCGGGACTTTTGGAAAAAGGGGCTGGGGTTCGATAAGGTGACAAAAGGTTACAGAAATACTGCGTTTCAGGTGAACCTTTGTTACCTTAGGAGCAATAACGGCACACTACCGCGCCTAACCCGTCTTCCCCACCGCGCGCCAACTCGCTAAGCTCCTCCCATGCAAAACACAGATATCATCATTCTTGGTGGCGGGTTGATCGGGCAGACGCTGGCGATTGCGCTTGATCATTATGGGCTTCGCTCCGCCGTGATTGATCCGATGCCGCCTCAGACGGCGCTTGCCGCCGACTTTGATGGCCGCGCGAGTGCGGTGGCGAGTGCGAGTTTTCGGATGCTTGATACTATTGGCGTTGGCGCTGAGCTCAAACCGCATGGCTGCGCGATCCACACCATCGAGGTGCGTGATGGCCTGCAAAAAGGCGCGCTTGATTTTACGACTGCGGCTGATGATGAACCGCTCGGTATCATGCTCGAAAACCGGGTGCTGCGCAGCGTCCTGCGTGAGCGCATTCTCGCCGCGAAAAATGTTGTACTCCATATTCCGGCCAAGGCCAGCATTGTTGAGCGTGACGGCACTGGTGCGCAGGTGACGCTTGATAATGGTGAAGTGATCCGTGCGCCGCTGATCATCGCGGCGGAGGGGCGCAATTCGCCGATGCGCACGCTTGCGGGCATCCGCGTTGCCAATTGGAAATATGATCATACCGCGATCATTTCGGCGTTCGATCACAGTATCAATCACAACAATATCGCGCATGAGATTTTTTATCCGGCGGGGCCATTCGCGCTGTTGCCGTTGCAACCCGGCACTCGGTCAGCGCTTGTTTGGACGGTCACGGCGAAGGATGCGCCGGGCGTGCTCGCGCTTTCCGAACGCGCGTTTCTGGCTGAGGTGGCCAAGCGTTCGGGTGGGTTGCTCGGCGATATTCGGGTGGCCGCGCCGCGATCAAGCTATCCGCTTGGTTTCCACCATGCCGCGCATATTACCGCTGAACGCCTCGCGCTGGTCGGCGACGCTGCGCACGGGATCCACCCAATTGCGGGTCAAGGGCTCAACCTTGGTTTCCGCGATGTGGCTGCCCTTGTCGAGGTGCTGGTTGATGGCGCGCGGCTCGGACTTGATCTGGGTGATGCGCAATTGCTGACGCGTTATGAGCGGTGGCGCGGGCTTGACACTATGCTGGTTTCGGTGGCGACTGACGGCCTTAACCGGCTGTTTTCAGTTCCGGGAAAGCCAGCCTCGGCCATCCGTCGTTTCGGCCTTGGTGCGGTTCAGAAGATCGCTCCGCTCAAATCACTGTTTATGGCCGAAGCGCGCGGGATGAGCGGGGATTTGCCCAAACTGCTTCAGGGTGTCGCGGTCTGAGCGACAAGCACCCGCGCTTCTTCAATCAGCATGACTGGGGTGCCCTGCCGGATCGGATAGGCCACCCCCGCCCCCTCCGAAATCAACTCCTGCGCAGCCTCATCATAAATCAGCGGGGTGCGGGTAACCGGGCAGACGAGTATCGCCAGCAATTCAGGCGCAATCACTGGAGTGTCACGCGGTCTTCGCCGTCATGCCGCCCGAAAAACTGCATCAGTTGGACAATCAGATCGGCCCGGTCAGAGAGCGTCGCGGCCTCTAGCAGCGCTTGCTTGGCCGCCGCATCGAACGGCGCAATCTGGGCGATCCCGTTGATCAGCGCTTCATCATCAAGCCGGGTGACCGACTCCCAATCTACCGCATAGCCTTGCGAACTGGCGAAGCGCCGCGCCTCACGCTCAACGCTCGCCCGGTCGGCAATACCGAGACCGGGATCGGCGCTATCGTCGATCAGCATCCCCTCAATCTGGCGAAACGGCGTCGTGACATCAAGTTCGCGCACCATGCGGAAACGCGATACGCCTTCAAGTACAAGGTTGTAGCGGCCATCATCAAGCGCCTCGACTTGAGCGATATGGCCAATGCAGCCGGTTTCAAACAGCGCTGGCTTATCGGGATTATCGCTGCGTTCATTACCGCGCGGCTGGATCATCGCGATCCGCCGATCACGCGCGACAGCATCTGAGACAAGCGCCCTGTAACGCGGCTCAAAGATGTGCAGCGGCAATTGCATCCTCGGGAACAGCAGTGCGCCAGTAAGCGGGAAGACTGACATGCGGATGGCGGTGGCGACGCTCATGTGAACAGCACCGCTGACAGGCGACGGCGCTGCGCACTCACCCACGGATCCTCAAGCCCCACCACCTCAAACAGTTTGAGCAATTGCGCGCGCGCAGCCCCCTCATTCCAATCACGATCAGCCGAAATGATCGCAAGCAGCGCGTCAGCCGCGCCGTCACGGTCGCCCGCCGCCATGAGCCCGCCGGCAAGTTCAAAGCGCAGAGCATGGTCATCAGGATTGGCAGCGATCTTCGCTTCAAGCCCGCCTAGATCACCCACTGGCTTGGCATCACGCGCGAGTGCGAGTGCTGATGTGGCGCGCACGATAGGCTTAGCTTTAAGCAGTTCAGGGGTAAGCCCAGCGATCAATTCATCAGCAGCGACCAGATCACCCACACCAACCAGCGCGCGAATAAGCCCCGAAAGTGCTGCCGGATGTTCAGGCGCCATATCAACAATTTGGCCGAAGATACCAAGCGCACGCTCTGCATCGCCGGTGGCCAGCACATCCTCACCCATCGCGATCAGCGGCTCAATCTCGGCCTCAAGCGACTGCGCTTCACCCTTCACCGGCAGTTGCTTGAGGATTTGATCAAGCATTTTGCCAAGCTGTGCCTCGGTACGCATCTGCGTGAGATCAGCCACTAACTGCCCCTGAAACACAGCATAGACAGTCGGGATCGATTGGACGCGGAATTGGGCCGCAATCGCTTTATTCTCGTCAACATTGACCTTGACGAGCCGAACGCCCTGGTTGGCATAATCCGCCGCGACCTTTTCAAGCACCGGCGTCAGCGTCTTGCACGGCCCGCACCACTCGGCCCAAAAATCGAGGATAATCAGGTGCGTCATCGATGGCTCGATCACGTCCTGCTTAAATGCCTCAACCGCTGCCTTATCGGCTGCACTTAATCCCAAACTTGCCACCAAATACTCCTGTGTCTCTCGATCCACTATGTGGGGTGAGACGGGCGAGAGGCAAGCCCCGATTTGGTTATCAGTCGTTAAGCATGATCTGATAATCGGACACGCATGGATCAATCCGTTGCAGATATACGCCAGCGATCCGCTGTACTGCTCATCGCAGGCGTTGTGCTGATCGGATTTGTCGTGCGCTGCCTTGCGGCGCAGGGGGGGTTATGGACTGATGAGGCATGGTCACTCGTCTATGCCCAACAAGCCGGAGATGCGTTGGGCGTGCTCACGCGAATCAATCACGACAATAATCATCACTTAAATAGCTGGTGGCTCCAATTGGTAGGGCCAGAAGCCCCGCCGATGCTGATGCGCGGACTATCAATCGTTACGAGCAGCATCACGATATGGATTGCAGCGTTGATCGGTCTGCGCCGCAACGGGATAACCGGGTTGATCACGGCGGCGCTATTTGCCCTATCACCGATCATGGTGATTTATGGTTCGGAAGCGCGCGGTTACGCGCCGATGATGCTCGCGTTGATGATCATGATTTGGCGGATCGGCATATGGCTCGATAACCGAGTGGCACCAAAGCCTACTCTCTTATTGGCACTATGTGCGCTGCTCGGCAGTCTTGCCCATTTGACGATGCTGCCAGCGGTGGTGATGCTTGGACTTTGGGTATTTCTTGCCGGGGTACAGCGTTACGGGATCGTTCAATCAGCCAGAGTAACGGCTGACGTACTCGGCCCCGCGCTGGCAATCGCCATTCTCTGCTTGTCGGCAGTGATCATCACCGCGACGCGCAGCGAAACCGGGTTGCAGGTGGGCGGCTATATATCTTTTGAATGGTCTTTATTCAGCGGCGCACTTGCTGAGTTGCTTACACTCACATCGGGAGTCGGCTACGCGGCGCAAGCATCGATTTATGCAATTATTGCGATTGTAGCGATTGGCTTGGCAATACTCATCACAACGTGGCAAATGCCCGTTGAGCGAAAGTGGTTCTACACGGTTCTGATCTTGACCATGCCAGTGGCAGTGGCAGTCTTTAATCCGGGGAATAGCCAATATGCCCGCTATTATCTGCCCTCGGCCATCGCAATCCTTTTCATCATCGCTGAATGGATCGGCCATTTTGCCATAAGTCAGACGCGCGCCAGAGTCGGCATGATGGCAATTTTAACGGGAATATTGGGATTGGCGCTTGTCCAAAACTACCAATTGATCGCCAGCCAGCGCGGCCATCCCGAACGGGCGTTGGTGGCAATCATGCGCGCCGCCCCAAAGGGTGCCGGAATTACAATTTCACTTGAACGCGCACACGCAACGCTAAGGGTTGCCGCGTTAAGGCAGCATTACCCGCTGCGCATTTCACAAGCAAAATGCAATACGGCGGGTTTTCATTTTGCTCTGCGCAGTGCAACAGAAGCACCCTTGCCGATGCTTCGATCCTGCGGGCCGTCAATGCGGCTAATCGCGTTTAGCAATGCAATTGGCCCATCGGGAGAAAGCTGGTCGCTCTATCAACGACAAGCCTTGCCAAGACCAATTGCCGCTGTTAGTAGCGCGCTTTCCCGGCAGTAATTCGTGCTGCCAAACGCCAGAGCGGGCGTAGCTCAGGGGTAGAGCACAACCTTGCCAAGGTTGGGGTCGAGGGTTCGAATCCCTTCGCCCGCTCCAGTTTTCTCACATATTCCGATTAAACTAAATGCATAGTTTGCGCGCGCTCAAATTTGTCCGGACAAATTTCATTTGTGAGCCGCAAAAATTTGCGATAGCCTAATCTCAACTTAGGGGATTTGCTGTGAAACGATTTGGCTTTGCAATGATGATGATCGCAGCCCATCCGTTGCTGGCGAGCCCACCTGCCCCGCTCACACCCGGCACCTACACCAATGAAGAGGAGGTCTATTTCGAGAAAGAGGCGGGCCGCGCGCCGCCGCCTTGGATAAGTGTGCGGGTCACGCGTGATGGCCCAAAAACTGTGGTTGCTGGGGTAGATGCTTACGGTCAGCCTGTGAAAAACAGTTTTGAGATCGCCGCCAACACAGTGGACACGATTACAGCAAAATTCGGCAAGGATGCTCGAACCACACTTCGCCGTGCGCGCGAAGTTACTTGCTGGGGCACTGCGCCCAAGGCACAGAAGAAAGCCGATGGCAGCGAGGATTGGTATTTCATCCCCGGCCTCAAAATGCACGATCAAGGAGGCCGTGTC
>JAYTPB010000177.1:0-27395 GCA_043747445.1 Sphingomonadales bacterium | reverse complement strand
ACAATCGCATTCATGATCAAATCCGCCGCCGGATAGCCCATTTGCCGCAGCGTATGCGCGAAGGGTGAGACACCGGGCTGAATCTCATTCCACGGAACGACTGAGACAATCAGCAGGATCGACAGCACGAAAAAGATCAGTATTCGCAGCGAAACCGAAATCGTCATCTTCGCAATCGTCTTTGATCCTTCCTCAGATTCAGCGGCGGCAAGCGTTGCAATCTCGGCCCCGCACAGCGAGAAAATCGTCGTTGAAACCCCGACCAAAATCGCCGTCACTCCGAATGGCGCAAACCCGCCGTGCGCCGTGAGATTAGAGAATGTCGCACCCGTGGGCGACGTAATCCCAGTCGCGTAAGCGCCGACCACTAGGATAAAAACGATGATTGCGATCACCTTGGTTGAGGCGAACCAAAACTCAAATTCGCCGTAGCTGCGGGCCGACATCAGGTTCACCGCCGTCAGGATCGCCATCAGGACAACGCCGACCTGCCAAACCTCAAATTGCGGGAACCAATCAACGATGATCTTCGCGCCCGCAATCGCTTCAATCGCGATCACCACCACCCAGAAATACCAGTAGAGCCAGCCGACAAGGAACCCCGCCCAATTGCCAACGCCAGCACGCGCAAAATCAGGAAAGGTCTGCGTGCCCGGCATCGCAATCGCCATTTCGGACAGCATCCGCATGACGAGCAGCACGAGAAAACCAGCGAGCGCATAACTGATCACCACCGCCGGGCCGACGCTGCCAATCGCAGTTGAAGACCCAACAAACAGCCCCGCGCCAATAATCCCGCCAAATGTAATCATCGAAACATGGCGCGATTTGAGCGAACGGCTAAGTTCACCCGCGCCAGACGCGTTCAGATCGATTGGCGTGGTGGCTGACATAGACTTCTCCCAAAAGCGCGCGTTTATTGCGGCACTATCGGTGGATATGACGCGGGGTGCAAGGGGGTCTAAATTCCTCCTCGGCACGGGGAGGGGAACCAGCGAAGCTGGTAGAGGGGTCGGTTAGTGCGAGGGATAAAGCCTAGGCAGTTTGCGTGCGTTGATAGCTGCCCCTCCCCCAAAAATGAGATATTGTAACTTCACCCCATTCATGACATAACATCTCATCACACAGGGAATCACACGTGCTTTCAAACGCGCTTCATCGGTATAGTCTTGATAAAATGGCGATTGGCCTTTCCGGCCTGTGCCTTGCGCATTGTCTTGCGACTGCGGTAGTGCTGACGTTTGTGGCGTCGGCGGGGAGCGTTGTGCTGCACCCTGCATTTCATGAAATCGGGCTAGTGCTGGCGATGGGATTGGCCGCGCTTGCGCTTAGTCGCGGCGTCATTGCGCATGGTTACGCCCTGCCCGCGTGGGTCGGCTCGCTTGGGCTTGGCGTCATGGCAGGGGCACTCACACTGCCACATGAAGGCGGTGGAGAAGCGCTTTATTCGATCCTCGGCGTGCTGATTGTCGCGCTCGGGCATGACCTTAATCGGCGCGCGGTAAACTAGCCGCGCTTGCGTGAGCGCGCCAACGCGCCTAACTTCGCCTCATGGCATCACATAATCACACCCTCCACCACGGCGAATCGCTTAACGAAGCCGCACGCACCGCGTTGCTGCGCGCGGGCGAGCAGTGGACTGAAATGCGCAGCACTGTGTTCGGTGTACTGTCAGGTTTCGATAAACCCGCGTCGGCTTATGATATTGCCGACGCCGTTTCCAAAGCGCGCGGCAAGCGTGTCGCGGCGAACAGCGTTTACCGCATCCTCGATATTTTCGTCGCAGCAAACCTCGCGCGCCGCGTCGAAACCGCCAACGCTTACATCGCCAATGCCCATCCCGATTGCTTGCATGATTGCATCTTCCTTGTCTGCGATGCCTGTGGGCAGACCACCCACTTGGACGACGATGTGGTTTCGGGCGGCGTTCGCGCGGCGGCGACCAAGGCTGGATTTGCACCTGTGCGCCCCGTCATTGAAGTGCGCGGCACATGCAGCGATTGCGGCTGAAACCCTAGCGTCGTCCTACATTCAAACCCCCTTCTCAAACAGAGTCAAAGAGATTAGACAGTAAGCATGTCAACCAAACCGCACACTCCGCTGCTTGACACGGTCAAGTTCCCTGCTGACCTCCGCACCCTGAAACCCGAACAGCTTCGCGATTTCGCCGATGAGTTGCGTGCGGAGGTGATCTCTGCGGTGTCCGTGACGGGCGGGCATTTGGGCGCTGGGCTTGGTGTGGTCGAACTCACCACCGCGATCCATTATGTGTTCAACACGCCCGATGATAAGCTCGTCTGGGATGTTGGCCATCAATGCTATCCGCACAAGGTGATTACAGGGCGGCGTGACCGCATCCGCACGATCCGCACTGGCGGTGGGCTCTCGGGCTTCACCAAGCGCACCGAAAGCGAATATGATCCGTTTGGCGCGGCGCATAGCTCAACCTCGATCAGCGCGGCGCTTGGCTTTGCGGTAGCGAATAAGCTCGCGGGCAAGCCTGGCAAGGGCATCGCGGTGATCGGCGATGGGTCAATGAGCGCGGGCATGGCTTATGAGGCGATGAACAACGCCGCCCAAGCGGGCAATCGCTTGATCGTGATCCTCAATGATAATGATATGTCGATCGCGCCGCCCGTGGGTGGGCTTTCGGCGTACCTCGCGCGGATCGTCTCCTCACGGCCCTTCCTTGAACTGCGTGAAGTCGCCAAGCGGCTGGCGCGCAAAATGCCGGAGCCGCTTCACATCGCAGCGCGCAAGACCGATACGTTCGCGCGCGGGATGGCGATGGGTGGGACTTTATTTGAAGAGCTTGGTTTTTATTATGTCGGGCCGATTGATGGGCATAATCTTGATCACCTCATTCCTGTGCTCGAAAACGTCCGTGATGCTGCCGAAGGGCCGTGCCTGATCCATGTCGTCACCAAAAAGGGCCACGGCTATGCCCCCGCCGAAGCCGCAGCCGACAAATATCACGGTGTCGTCAAATTCGACGTCGTCACTGGCAAGCAAGACAAGGGGCCGGGTGGCGGGCCGCCAGCGTATCAGAATGTCTTCGGCGAAACGCTTGCTAAGCTCGCCAACACTGATGACCGGATTGTCGCGATCACCGCTGCGATGCCAAGCGGCACGGGCGTTGATAAATTCGCCGCCGCGCACCCGACGCGCGCGTTTGACGTTGGCATTGCCGAACAACATGCGGTGACGTTTGCAGCGGGATTGGCCGCACAAGGGATGCGGCCATTTTGCGCGATTTACTCGACCTTCCTCCAGCGCGCTTATGACCAAGTGGTGCATGACGTTGCGATCCAGAATCTGCCCGTCCGCTTTGCGATTGACCGAGCGGGGCTGGTCGGTGCCGATGGTAGCACTCATGCCGGGTCGTTTGACCTCGCTTATCTCTGCACCCTACCCAACTTCGTCGTGATGGCGGCGGCCGATGAGGCTGAACTGGCGCACATGACTTACACCGCCGCTTGCCATGACAGCGGCCCAATCGCGATGCGCTATCCGCGTGGCAATGGCACGGGCGTAGCGATACCCGAAGTGCTTGAGCGTCTGGAAATCGGCAAAGGCCGGATCGTGCGCCACGGCAAAAAAGTCGCGATCCTTTCACTCGGCACACGGTTGGAGGAGGCGCTCAAGGCGGCTGACCGTTTGGAGGCCAAGGGGCTATCGACGACCGTCGCCGACCTGCGTTTCGCAAAGCCGCTTGATGTTGCCTTGATCCGCAAGCTACTCACCAGCCACGAAGTCGCAGTCACCGTTGAAGAGGCAAGCATCGGCGGCTTCGGCGCGCACGTCCTGACGCTTGCAAGTGACGAAGGCCTGATCGACGGTGGATTAAAACTCCGCACCCTGAGACTACCCGACAAATTCCAAGAGCATGACAATCCGGTGAAGCAATACGCCGACGCTGGCCTCGACGCCGACGCTATTGTTGAGAGCGTACTCAAGGCGCTACGGATGAACAGCGTGGGGGTTGTGGAGGAAGTGCGGGCGTAGGCCTTGACCACACTCGCGAGTTAGACTAGCCGCAGCAGCGCAATGAACACGAACAAACTTTATCAATATCTACGACCAACCGTCATTTGACGGTGACGGTCGCTTCGTTGCGCCCGTTTTCAGGGTGCGACTGATCGGTAAAGTTTAGGCCAAGTGCCAAAGCGTTGTTTCAAATCAGGCCACCCTCCAAGTAACAAAAATGGAGTGAGCCATGCAGATATTTCAGGGAAACAAAGGCGGCCTTATCAAGGCTTGGATTGATGGCGTACAGGTTGAAGCGCAAGCTAGGACGCAACTTGACAACATCGCCGCAATGCCTTTCGTTCACAAGCATGTGGCGATCATGCCCGATGTTCATTGGGGTATGGGTGCCACGGTGGGGTCTGTGATCCCAACAAAGGGTGCCATCATTCCAGCAGCCGTTGGCGTTGACATTGGGTGCGGTATGATGGCCCATCGGACGTCTCTTTTTGCATCCGACTTGCCGGATACGCTGTCCGGCGTGCGGTCAGCAATTGAAGCGGCAATTCCGCACGGGCGAACCAACAATGGTGGGCACGGCGACAGGGGGGCGTGGGGTGACGTTCCGCAGGCAAATTTTTCGCGGATCAATTCACATATCGAATCGCTGAAGGCAATTGCTGACAAGCACCCAAAGATTGTTCAGGCTGCAGAACGCGCACCAACCCATGCCGGGACACTTGGTACAGGAAACCACTTTGTTGAGGTTTGTCTCGACGAGGCGGATCGTGTGTGGGTAATGCTTCACTCAGGGTCACGGGGCATTGGCAACCGGATTGGTTCCTACTTCATCGAAGCGGCAAAGGCTGAGATGCGGCGCTGGTTCATCAATCTTCCTGATCAGGATCTTGCTTATCTTCCAAAGGGATCGGCTTTGTTTAACGATTATTGGGAGGCTGTGGGATGGGCGCAAGCTTGGGCGCGGACAAATCGGGAAATCATGATGGATGCCGCGATGGCCGCGCTTAGCAAAGAAGTGCCAAAGCCGTTCACGACGGACGAAGAGGCCGTAAACTGTCATCACAACTATGTGTCATGGGAGAAGCACTTCGGCGAAAACGTGATGGTTACTCGCAAGGGTGCCGTTTCGGCCAAAGAAGGGGAACTTGGGATCATTCCCGGTTCGATGGGTGCAAAATCATTCATCGTTCGCGGAAAAGGCAACCCGGACAGTTTCTGTTCCTGTTCACATGGCGCAGGCCGCGCGATGTCTCGCACCGAGGCGAAGAAGCGGTTTACACTTGCCGATCATGAAATGGCGACACAAGGAGTTGAATGTCGGAAAGATGCAGAAGTGATCGACGAAACACCCGCTGCATACAAGGACATTGATGCCGTTATGGCGGCGCAAAGCGATCTGGTTGATATTGTTCACACACTGAAACAGGTCGTGTGCGTAAAAGGTTAACGTGCTTGTGAGCTCCTCGACGATCCCTTTGATTAACATCGGAGGGGTCGTCGAGGCCTTACCCCGCATTCAACCTAAATCGCCCAATCTCAATTTTAAGACAACGATCGATTACCACTTGTAACCCCGCGATTTCTGCGCGCGCAGTAAGCACAGAACCTGTCCGTGCGCTCTGGGCTTAAATGATTCATGCTCATCGGGTAGGGCTACCGAAAATTTAGCAAGTCACCCCTTCACCCGGCGGTACTCTGTGTAGCTCACAGGATCATCGGCGAATTTGCGCATTGCGGTTTCAAATGCCTCCCGGTCGGGATAGGAACAGGTGCGGCGCTTGTCGAGCAAGCCACCGACTGTAATCCGCGATCCCGGCTTGATCCGGCGGGTGCCATCGCATAGTGGCACTGACAGGCGGTAGCCGTCGGGCGTTAGGCGTATTAAGCCATAAATCCGTTTGGTGAGCGAGGCGACACCTTGGCCCGGATCAACCTGAACGACGTAAAGCCCCTGTGCCTCATCAAGCGTGATCAGCCGCGTAGCCTCATCGCCACCGCCATCTGGGCCGCCTTCGACCACTACATCGCCGTCAGCAGCATAGGAAATGCGAACCTTTGTGTTTAGTTCGCCTGTAAACCCGCGATCAGAACCAAACCGATGTTCAACGCGGTCAAAATCCGAAATGATGCGGACAACCTTATACTTGCCTGCGGCGATTGGCTGAACGCTTGGCGCGTCTGCGTAAAAATCAGGGCCAGTCCAGCACGCCGACAGTATCAGCGGCAGCATAAGGGCTATAAGCTTTTTCATCCGGATGTACTCCCTGCGCAGGCGATCCAAGCACCCATTAGCGTGAGAAGAATACGCCGATACAATGAATGGCTGGTGAATTTGCAGCTTGGATCAACCATCACTATCGCGCCGTATGCAAAGACCATAATATTTTGGCTGTAAATGTAACCAAAGCAATGCCGCAATCGAATGCGTTACGACTCGCAACACATTATCCTATGTCAGTTGCCAGCAACTAGGAGACCGCCCGATGTCACCGTTCAAACAAGCCGCACTGATGTGCGGTGCGCTCATGCTCACTACTGCCACTGCTCACGCCGCGACGACATTTACCTCAAGACTTTCAGGGCTGAGTGAAATTCCAACACCCAATAATTCAGCGGGCACAGGTGTGGCAACCGCTGCGTTTTTCAATGCGAACAACAGCATCCGACTTACTGGAAGCTTTCAGAATCTGACTGGCCTCTCACTGCTTGGGCATTTGCATTGCTGCTCAACACGTGCCGCCAACGGCGCACAGGCGATTGATTTTTCAGAGAATCCCGGCTTTCAACTTGGCGTCAGGAGCGGCTCGTTTGATCTCACTTATGATCTGCTTGATGCCGCTACCTATACAGCGGCATTTCTTGCAGCAAGTGGCGGGACAGCGCTTGGTGCGCGCAATAGGTTGTTCAGTAATTTCAATAATGAGCTAGGCTATTTTAACATTCACTCGACTGTATTTCGTGGCGGTGAGCTTCGCGGGCAATTGGTGGGCATTCCTGAACCCGCTGCATGGGGCATGATGATCGTCGGCTTTGGCTTTATCGGCGGCGCAATGCGTCGTCGGAACCAAACAGTGCGCGTAACATACGCTTAATCCTGTTTTATTTTTGATACAAAATGACCTGCTGGAACAATTCAGCAGGTCATTTTTTAGTCTCAAAGCCCCAGCCGCCCAATCTCAATCTTGGGGCAGCGATCCATTACCACTTTCAGCACCGCCGCCTCCGCACGTGCCGCAGCCGCTTCGTTAACAACGCCCAACTGCATCCAAACAGCCTTCGCGCCCACCGCAATCGCTTCATCAACCACAACACCTGCCGCTTCGCTGTTGCGGAAGATATCGACCATGTCGATTGGTTCGGATATTTCGGCAAGCGAGGCCAAGACCCTTTCACCGTGGATCGTTTCCCCGGCAAGTGCTGGGTTGACCGGGATCACATGATAGCCTTTGGCCAATAGAAACCCCATCACGCCGTAACTCGGGCGGTCGGGCCGGTTGGATGCGCCGACCACCGCGATGGTGCGGGTCTCACGTAACAGTGTAGCGATTTCAGCGTCTAGGGTTAGCGGCACGGTGTTGCTCCTTTGCGTCAGTCAGCCCTTACCACCAATGTCCATCCAAAAACACTTGCATATCCGCGCGGTGCCACCCACTCTCGAACGATGCTCAGGCAATATGAATTGGTTGAACGGGTCAAGGCCTATGATCCCGACGCTGATGAGGCGCTGATCAACCGCGCCTATGTGTTTTCGATGCAGAAACACGGCTCGCAAAAGCGCGCATCGGGCGATCCTTATTACAGTCACCCGATTGAAGTCGCGGGGATTTTGACTGACCTGCGGCTTGATGATCAGACGATAGCAACCGCCATCCTGCATGACACCATCGAAGACACACTCACCACGCATGAGGAAATCAAGGCGAAGTTCGGCGAAAATATCGCGCGGCTGGTTGACGGGGTCACCAAGCTTTCCAAGCTTGAGGCGCTGACCGATAATGAGCGCGCAGCCGAAAATCTGCGTAAATTCTTTCTCGCGACTTCAGATGATATCCGCGTGTTGCTCGTTAAGCTCGCTGATCGACTGCATAATATGCGCACGCTGCATTACATCAAGGATGAGGCAAAGCGGCGGCGCATCGCCAAGGAAACGATGGATATTTATGCCCCGCTGGCTGAGCGGATCGGCATGTATGAATTTATGAATGAGATGCAAACGCTGGCATTTCAACAGCTTGAACCCGAAGCTTACGCCTCAATCACAAAGCGGCTTGAGCAATTGCAAGACGGCGGTGGTGATCGGATCGCGCGGATCAGTTCGGGGATTAAGTTGCTGCTGTCACGCGGCGGGATCGAGGCCGATGTGATTGGTCGCGAAAAGCATCCTTATTCGATCTGGCGCAAAATGGCCGAACGCCACATTAGTTTTGAGCAGCTTTCCGATGTGATGGCGTTCCGCGCGATCGTGCCCGATACCGAAAGCTGTTACGCAGCGCTTGGCCTGATCCACCGGCGTTGGCCGATGGTGCCGGGGCGGTTCAAGGATTATATCTCAACCCCCAAACGCAATGGGTATCGCAGTGTGCATACCGCCGTGATCCATTCAGAAAAAATGCGGATTGAGATTCAACTGCGCTCCGAAGCGATGCACGCCCAAGCCGAACGCGGCTTTGCGTCGCATTGGTCATATAAGCAAAAGGGCGAAGCACCCGATACACAGGTAAGCTGGCTCCGTGATCTGGTTGAGATTATCGATCATGCCGGCAGCCCTGAAGAGCTGCTCGAACATACTCGGATGGCGATGTATCAGGATCGCATTTTTGCCTTCACGCCGAAGGGAGAGCTGATCCAGCTTCCCAAGGGCGCGACGCCGGTTGATTTTGCCTATGCCGTCCACACCAATGTTGGTGATCAAGCCGTGGGGGCAAAAATCAATGGCCGGGTGATGCCGCTGCGCACGGTGATAGAGACGGGTGATCAAGTGCAAATCCTCCAATCAAAGGCGCAACAGCCACAGCCGCTATGGATGAATTTCGCTGTAACGGGCAAAGCGCGCGCCGCGATCCGCCGCTTTGTCCGATTGAAAGATCGCACCGAGTCCATCGCGCTAGGCCGCAAGATTTATGAGGAGATTGTCGGACGCTTGCCAACGCGGCTTGGCCCCGAAGCGCAAAAGGCGGCGATGAAGCGGCTTGCCATCCCCGATGAGTCCGAACTGATGGTGGCGATTGCGCGGCAAACGATCAGCGATGCTCAGGTGATGGAGGCGCTGATGCCGGGATCAATCGATCTTGCGATTGCGCCCGCACAGCGTGAAGCCATTTCGATCAAAGGGCTTACTCCCGGTGTTGCCTATGCGCTTGCCCAGTGCTGCCACCCCATTCCGGGTGATCGGCTGGTTGGATTGCGCCGTCCCGATGAAATGATTGAGGTTCACACCATTGATTGCCACAGTCTGGCCGACGGTGTTGACGCTGATTGGTTAGACCTTGCATGGGGCGACGGCACCGACGGCGCGGCGGCACGGTTGCAGGTTGTCCTCAAAAATGAACCCGGAGCACTTGCCGTGATGGCGGGCATTTTTGGCACCCAAAAGGCCAATATCCTCAACCTACGCCTTGATGCGCGTGATAGCAGTTTTCACAATTTTACCATTGATCTTGAAGTGCGCGATTTGCCGCATCTGATGAAAATCTTGGCGGCCTTGCGTGCCGCCGACGCTGTCATTCAGGCGACGCGCGGATGAGCAAAACCGCGCCGCCTGCGCCTGACTTTAATCCAGCGCTGCGCAATCCGGCGATGCTTGCCGCCGCGCTCGCGCTGTTTGACAATCGGCTCCACGATGCTGAACCGCTACTGCGTGCGCGCCTCAAGGAAAATCCATTTGATGTTGCCGCGATCCGCATGATGGCTGAGGTTGCGGGGCGGATCGGGCGTTACAAGGATGCCGAAACCTTGCTCCGCCGTGCGATTGTCCTTGCGCCGGGGTTCTTGGCCGCACGTTCCAACCTTGCGACGGTGCTTTACCGCCAGCACCGGGTGAAGGATGCGCTGGCTGAGCTTGATACGCTGATCGAATATGAACCCGATGATGTCGGCAATGCCAACCTCCGCGCAGCGGCGATGGGCCAAGTTGGCAATTATGACGAAGCGATCAAGCTTTACGAACATGTCCTCAAACGCGCGTCCAAGCATCCCAAAATCTGGATGTCTTACGGCCATGCGCTCAAAACGGTCGGGCGGCAGGCCGACAGTATCACCGCCTACCGCAAGGCGATCAGTTTCGCAGCGCAGCTTGGCGAGGCATGGTGGAGCCTCGCCAATCTCAAAACGGTCAAGTTTGATGACGGGGATATCGCCGCGATGGAGGGTGCGCTCGGCAAGAATGATTTGAGCAACGAAGACCGTTTTCACCTCCACTTTGCGCTTGGCAAAGCGTATGAGGATCGCCGCATCGCCGATACCGCCTTTGGCCATTATGACCAAGGCAATGCGCTGCGCCGTGCGAACATAGACTATGATGCGGGTGTAACGGCGGCGCATGTTGACGCGGCGATTGCGCTGCTCACGCCTGAATTTCTCGCCGCGCGCGCTGGCCATGGCAGCCCTGCCGCCGATCCAATTTTCATCCTTGGGATGCCGCGCGCCGGGTCAACATTGATCGAACAGATCCTGTCGAGCCACAGCATGGTCGAAGGAACGATGGAGCTTCCCGATATTCCTGCAATCGCCGGGCGGCTTGGCGGGATTGATCAATGGCCACAGCGGTTAACAACCGCAACCGCCGATGCACTGCGCCGAATGGGTGAAAGCTTTCTTGAAACGACGCGTATCCAGCGTAAGAGTGATAAGCCGTATTTCATTGATAAACTGCCCAACAACTGGATCAATATCGCGCTCATTTTGGCGATATTGCCCAATGCTAGGATCATCGATGCGCGCAGGCATCCGATGGGGTGTTGCTTCTCAAACTTCAAACAGCATTTCGCGCGCGGCCAGAATTTCAGCTACAGCCTGTCCGACATTGGCCATTATTATGCCGATTACGTGCGCCTGATGCGCCATGTTGACGTGGTCGCCCCAGGCCGCGTCGTTCGCGTAATTTATGAGGATATGGTGGCAGACAGCGAAGCCGAAACGCGCCGCTTGCTTGATGCGCTCGGCCTCCCGTTTGAGGAGGCTTGCCTCAGCTTCTACAAAAATGACCGCGCCGTGCGGACGCCAAGTTCGGAGCAAGTGCGCCAGCCGATCTTCACCAGCGGCACCGAGCAGTGGCAGATGTTTGCGCCGTGGCTTGGCCCGCTTGAGGAAGTGCTTGGCGATGTGTTGACAGGGTATCGTGACGGATGAGATAGGTTTTATTGCGCGCTCCGCCGCCGCAGGTCAGCGACGCATCTCGCAGCCGTCTCACCATCCCAAAATTCAGGCCGCGCGCGCTGATGCTTTGGGCGAGCGAGTGCTGCGCCCAAATCAGCCATGAGCGAAGCCGCTGTCACAAGCTGATTGGTGCCCTCATCAATCGTGATTGGCCGTTCGGTATTTTCGCGCAGAGTAAGACAGGGTATGCCGAGATAAGTCGTTTCCTCCTGAATGCCGCCCGAGTCCGTGATCGCCGCCGCCGCACCGAGAACAAGGCTCATGAAACGAATATAGGGCTGCGGTTCGATCAATTTGACGCCTGCCGCTTCGAGCTTCTTATCAAGCCCGGTTTCGGCCAGTCGTTTGGCGCTCCTGGGATGAACTGGCCAGACAAGCGGCAAGCGCGCCTGCACCGCGATCAATGCGTCAACCAGTTCAGTGAGCGGGCCATCTTCATCAACATTGCTTGGCCGATGAAGCGTGACAACGCCGTAGCCGCCTGCGTTCAAACCAAGTTCGCCAGCAACATCGGCGGCTTCAATTGCAGGGCGCACCATTTCAAAACTGTCGAGCATGATATTGCCGACACGCGTAATCCGCGCCGGATCGCAGCCTTCGCCAATCAGATTTGCATCCCCATCAGGCGACGGCGTCCACAGCACATCGGCAATTGCATCAGTGATGAGCCGGTTAATCTCTTCTGGCATCCGCCGATCACCACTGCGCAGGCCTGCTTCCAAATGGACACACGGAATATGAAGCTTTGCCGCGACCATCGCGGCGGCAGCGGTTGAGTTGACGTCGCCAACAACAATTAGCCAGTCGGGCCGCTCGGCCATCGCAATTTTTTCGTAAGCGATCATCACATGCCCGGTCTGTTCGGCATGGCTGCCCGAACCGACGCCGAGATGATGGTCAGGCGCAGGCAAACGCAGATCGGCAAAGATCGCATCGGACATATTGGGATCATAATGTTGACCCGTATGGATCAGGACAGGCCGGAAATCGGGCGACCCTGTCAGCGCGTGCCAGAGCGGCGCGACTTTCATGAAATTGGGCCGCGCGGCGGCAATCATGTGAACAGTGGCTACGCTAATCATGCACGCGAGCTATACTGCCAAAATTTGGGAAGTGAAGACGGGGCACAGACTAATCCGCACCCCGTCTTCAAAAATTTATGCAGCCGAAAGGTTGACTGCTGAGCTTTTGCCGCGCTGATCAACTTCGACTTCGTAAGAAACGCGCTGTTCCTTATCAAGCGTTGACATGCCGGCGCGCTCAACGGCGCTGATGTGAACGAAGCTATCTGCTCCGCCGCCATCGGGCGCAATGAAGCCATAGCCTTTATCGGTATTGAAGAATTTTACTGTGCCTACGGGCATGGGATGTTTCCTTTCGCGAAACAGGTGCCGTATCCGCAAAAGCACGGATACGAAGCCAGGGTCGTGAAATGGAAGAATCGGTAACGCCGTGGCGACCTAATTTCCGTCGCAGTCGACGATAGCAGACCTTTCCTTTGACAGAATTTGCGAAAATTGCAAGACAACATGATGGCTGACGCAGTAAAACTTGATGAAAGCTGGCGCGCACCGCTCACTGAGGAGTTTGCCAGCCCCTACATGGCCGTTCTCAAAAGCTTTCTCGTCAGCGAAAAAGCCAAGGGCAAGACGATTTTTCCCAAAGGCGGCGAATGGTTTCGCGCGCTTGATCTGACGCCCTTAAACAAAGTGCGCGTCGTCATTCTTGGGCAAGACCCCTATCACGGCCCCGGCCAAGCGCACGGCCTGTGCTTCAGCGTGCGCCCCGGCGTCCGCCCGCCGCCAAGCCTGCTCAATATTTTCAAGGAGCTTGAAAGCGACCTTGGCATCCCCCGGCCAAACCACGGCTTTCTTGAACATTGGGCACAGCAGGGCGTGCTCCTGCTGAACAGCGTCTTGACCGTCGAAAGCGGGCTTGCCGCGTCGCATAAGGACAAGGGGTGGGAGCGGTTTACTGACGCCGTAATCCGCCTTGTCGCCGCGCAACCGCAGCCAATCGTGTTCCTGCTATGGGGCAGCTATGCGCAGAAGAAAGCCGCCTTTGTCGATCCGGCGCGCCACCTGATCCTCAAGGCCGCGCACCCATCCCCGCTGTCAGCGCATAATGGCTTTCTGGGATGCAGGCATTTTTCGCAAGCCAATGCCTTCCTTGAGGCCAATGGTCAGAGCGCGATTGACTGGTCGTTGCCATGATACAGTTTCATCCACATACCGCTGCAACTAAGACACAGTCGCAAAAATTCGATCCTTTTTACGACACATAAATCACTCCAAAGTGGACAAGAGAAATGGCTTTGTTTAGCTGGACTTGGCTAGGGGAAAACAGTCAAGGAAACCCGTAATGCCGCCGAGGTCGCACCAAAAAAATTCTTTACGTCGCTCATTTTTGAAAATCACTGTCGCTGGTTCGGCGCTCATGGCAGCCTTTCCAGTACTGGCTAAAGAACCCGAATATAACGAAGCGTCCGATGTCGCGGCCAGTATCGTTGTCACTGCGCAGCGCACGCAGAATCGCGTTCTTCCACCCCAAGTCAGCTTTAATGCCGAGCAATTGCTTGAAAACCAGCCGTTCAACCTGGGCGAAAGCCTGCGCGGGCTGTCAGGCGTGTCAATCCGCGTCAACTCACGCGGCGAAACCATTGCGCGGGTGCGCGGTGCCGAGGAAAGGCAAACAGCAGTTTTCCTTGACGGTGCGCCGTTCAACGTGCCGTGGGACGGACGAATTGATCTAGGCGTCCTCCCTGCCGGACTGATCGGGAATATCACTGTTGTTAAAGGGGCATCGCCCGTTGAATATGGGGCCAACGCCGTTTCAGGGGTTGTTGATCTGCAAACCCGGCGCGGCAAGCCTTATGGCGGCGGCACCAATGGCTTTACAGGTACGGCTGAAACCGGGACACTCGGCTTCACCAATGTTGCAGGTGTCGTAACGGCTGGCAAAGATGATTTCGATGTGACGCTTTCGGGCGGCTATATCAAACGCGATGCCGTTGCCGTTGCGGATCGTGACGCCCTGCCCTTCAGTCAGGGGCCGGGGAACCGCCGCACCAATACTGATCTTGAAAGCTTCAGCATTTTCGGCGCTGTCGGCAATCGTTTTGGCCCGATCGAAACGCGATTGTCAGTACTTTATAATCTTTCAGAGCGCGGCATTGCCCCGGAATCGGATCGCAATCCCGCGCGTTTCGCTCCGCGCTATTGGCGTTATCCGTTTATTGAACTGACGCAAGTAACGTTCAATGTAAAAGCCGAACTTGCTAAAAATACCAACCTGATCCTTGTTGCCTATGATCAGAAATTCAACCAGCAAATCGATCAGTTTCGCGATGTCACTTACACGGCACTCCGTACGCGCCAACTGGATGATGATGATACCATCGGCGGTCGTGCGACGCTGACAAGTAAATTCGGCATTGTCGATCTGCGTCTCGCTGGATCGTATCAAACATCCGAACATGAACAGATAGATACGCCGTTTCCACAGGATATTGCCGGGCCAAAGCTCAAATTTCGCCAAACCCTTGGCAGCGCTGGCGTCGAAGCCGACGTAAGGGCCGGCAAAAATACGCTCTTTACCATTGGCGGAGGCTATGACCGTTCGACGACACCGCAGACTGGTGACAAACCAGCCCAACCCTCTGCTGATGCGGGAACCTTCACTGCCTCGGTGCAGCAGAAATTTACTGATACGCTCAAACTGACAATTACAGCCGGGCGGCGGACGCGCTTTGCTGTGGCGCGTGAATTATTTGCCGAAGCGCTTGGTCGTTTTCAACCCAATCCTGACCTGAGGCCCGAACGATCAACCCAGATTGATGCCAGCCTCAATTGGAGCAATGAACGCGTTAGTGTGACGATCAACCCATATTATATTGATGGCAAAAACACGATTATCCAACGCGTCTTGGCGAATGGACGGCGGCAACGCTTCAATCTGTCGGGCACAGAGTCTTATGGTCTTGATGCCGACATAAGCGCAAAAATCATTGGCGGGCTTGGCTTCTCACTTGCCGCCAATGTCCAAAGCTCAAAAGCCGACAAGGGTACTGGCCCCATCCGCCGCCTTGCACAGCGCCCACGTTATGACGTGACGGCAGTGCTTGATTACCGCTTGGATGATCGCGCTTATATTGCCGCTGAGGTGCAAAGCATTGGGCAGGCGCGCGACTTGTTCGCCGACGGCAGCAATGTCTTTCTGCCCAAATCAACTGAGTTTAATCTGCGTGGACGCCTTACCCTGTTTCGCCCGAAAAATGGCCCGCATATTTCGCTTACGGCATCAGGCGACAATCTCACCAATGAAGTGGTGACAGCGCAAGCAGGCCTGCCTTCACCGGGTCGTGGCTTCCGGATAGGGATACGCTTTGATTAACCCGCGATAATTTCACGATCCGCGTGCACCGCGCAGTTTCGGCCGTTGGCTTTCGCCGCATAAAGCGCGCGATCCGCAACCCGGAGTAGCCCACCTGCGTCAACCGCAGGGGGCAACCCGCCAATCCCGGCAGAAAATGTAATCTGGCCGAGCGGTTCGTCTGTTTCCTTTTTGACGATGTGGCGGTCAGCAAGGTCGCGCCGCGCAGCATCGACCAATTCATAAGCAGGCTCAACGCCAAGCTCTTCAAACAGAATGACAAATTCCTCGCCACCAAAACGAAAAACATGCCCCTGCTTGCCGCAATGATCCGTGAGGATATCACCAATGAGTTTGAGCACACGGTCTCCCGTCACATGGCCGAAACGATCATTGACCGATTTGAAATAATCAACGTCGCAAATCGCCAGCGACAGTGGCCGCCCCGATTGCAGCGCACGCTCGCTCACTGCGCCTAGCATCCGCTCAAACGCCCGCCGGTTTGAAAGCCCGGTGAGCGAGTCCGTATCGGCCTTTGTCCGCGCATCGTTAAGCGATGCTTGAAGGTCGATCATCGCTTCGCCGCGCGCGCGCAGTTGTTGCTCGGCGGCGCGGGTTTTAATGATCATTGCGCGCGTAAGATCAATCAACGCCGTAATTGCCGAAGCCCCCAAATGGTCTGTCGCCATGCTTTGCGCGCTGCCCTCAAGCGCGTCACCAAATCCGCGTGCGTCTTCGTGGGACGTACTGACAAGCGCCTCAAGCGCCTTCAATTGATCCTGCGCCGTATTGGCAATTGCTTGCAAATCCTCTTCGGAAAGCGCGCTGCCGTCGGCGATATCTATCGCATCGGGCGCGTATCCAGTTTCAATCAGTTTCGATACAGCCTCCGCCAAATTGGCCTCACCGCGCACATAATGGCGGTAAAGCAGCGCATAATTCGCCGGATTTGGATCAATATCATAATGCTCGATATGCACCCGTAAGCTATTAAATATGGCCAAATGGGCCGAATGCGGCCCTGATTTGGCGGCTTGCGTCGGCTCTGTGCCCCACAGGCGCGAATGCAGCGATTTCACCGCCCCCGTAACAACTGATGCTGCGCTCGCCATACCGTATGCGTCCCATTTTCCTGTTTCTGCTGAAGATAACGGCAGCGGCAGGATATAGTTAATGGGCTGCGGTTGGATTTAAGGTTCCACTGCCTCCACACGCACGAGCAACGCCTCGACCTGCACCTGTGCCCCCGCCACGGCATTCAATTCCACCACCACACCGTCAAACGGCGCGGTGAGGCTATGCTCCATCTTCATCGCCTCAAGCGTGAGGAGTTTCTGGCCCTTGGTGACGACATCGCCCGCCGCGACTTCGACCGCGATGATGCGGCCGGGCATGGGGGACAGGATGGTGCCAGAGGACGCGGGGCCATGGGCGGAACCGTCGGTTCGGGCTTCGGTCAGAACAAAAGTATTTCCGCTCTCGGACACGAGATAGCCTTCGTCCTCTACTGTCACATACAGAGTGTCGCTGACATCAATCTCTTCGAACTGCACCTCGTAATTCTCTCTGCCGTCGCTGAGCCGGATAATCGTTGGCCGCTCTGCCATATTTGCGCGAAAACCACGAAGCCAACTCCACGGCGAACCGGGTCGAGCAATATATGTTTCGCGGATATTATCGGGACGACCGCCGAGCGCATGATCGACGGCGATCATTGCAACCGACTGAAGTGCCAGTTCAGACGGTTTCGTCTCTGGAATGAGGACATCAAGTTCCCGCGCAATCAATCCGGTATCAACATCCCCTTCAACAAAGTCCGGCTCGCCAAGCAGATTGGCAAGAAACTGTGCATTGCATCTGACAGGCCAGCATTGAACATTTTCGCACATGTACGAAAGATTTTGAATTGCTTCGGCGCGAGTAGGCGCTTGAGTTACCAGCTTTGCTATCATTGGATCATAGAATGGTGAAATCTTATCACCCTGCTGAACACCGGTTTCAATCCGACTGCGTCGATCCTTCCGAAGGCCATACAGACGGAAATGCTTCAACGGCCCAGTTGAGGGCAAGAAACCTGCCGCAACGTCCTCGGCATAGAGCCGCGCCTCCATTGCCCAGCCGTTGATGCTCAGCTCATCCTGCCGCTTCGGAAGCGCCTCCCCGCTCGCCACCCGCAACTGCCACTCCACCAGATCAACCCCGGTGATCTCCTCGGTCACCGGATGTTCGACCTGCAACCGCGTGTTCATTTCCATGAACCAGATGCGATCCGCGCGCAGGCCTTCGGAGGCATCGGCGATGAACTCAATCGTCCCCGCGCCGATATAATCAACCGCCTTCGCCGCCTTAACCGCCGCCGCGCAGAGCTGTTCGCGCGTTGCCTCGTCCATGCCCGGCGCGGGGGCTTCCTCGATCACCTTTTGGTGGCGGCGTTGGAGCGAACAATCGCGTTCGAACAGGTGAACAATGTTGCCGTGCGTATCGCCGAATATCTGCACCTCGATATGGCGCGGACGCTGAATATATTTCTCGATCAGGACATGCGCGTTGCCGAACGAAGCGGTGGCCTCACGCTGGCAGGAGGCGAGCGCATCGGCGAAGTCGGCTGCGTCCTCGACCTTGCGCATCCCCTTCCCGCCGCCGCCCGCGACCGCCTTGATGAGGACGGGGTAGCCGATCTTCTTCGCTTCGCTCGCCAGCAAATCGGGCGACTGATCCGCCCCCATATAGCCCGGCGTCACCGGCACACCCGCCGCCGCCATCAGCGTCTTCGCCGCATCCTTCAGCCCCATCGCGGTGATGCTGGCGGGGCGCGGCCCGACCCAGATCAAGCCTGCGTCGATCACCGCCTGCGCGAACGCGGCATTTTCGGACAGGAACCCATAACCCGGATGGATCGCCTCAGCCCCGGTGGCGAGCGCGGCGGCAATGATCTTCTCACCCACCAGATAGCTTTCCCGCGCCGGGCTCGGGCCGATATGCACCGCCTGATCGGCGGATCGCACATGCAGCGCCTTGGCATCGGCATCCGAATAAACCGCAACCGTGCGAATACCCATCGCCCGCGCGGTGCGGATAATCCGACAAGCAATCTCGCCCCGATTGGCGATGAGGAGCGAGGTGATCATAATTCCTCCCCGACACGGGGAGGGGAACCATCCAAAGGATGGTGGAGGGGCACCCGCATGTTCCCCCGACGCTGGCCAATCTTATCCACCCGCTCCAAACACACCTCAACAATCCGCATCACTACCGCCTCCAAATCCTCCAACACCGCTTTCGCCGGAACTCGCAACGTCGCCACATGCTGCGACCGCAAGAAATGCGCCCGCGCCGCATCGGCCTGTGCCGCACGAATGCCATCATGCGCCGTACCATCAACTTCAATCGCAAGCCTAGCCGCCGCACAGTAGAAATCGAGCACATAGAGACCCGCCGGATGCTGCCGCCTGAACTTCAGCCCCTCAGGCCGCGTCCTGAACGCCCGCCACAGCAGCGTTTCCGGCAAAGACATCTCACTCCTAAGCTTGCGCGCAAGTTTAACAGTATCAACAGGCCCAGTAATCAAATCATTCCTCCCCGTACCGGGAAGGGGAACCATCCGCAGGATGGTGGAGGGGCACAAGCAAGTTGTCCTGATCTACCGACACCCCAAGCCTCACCAAAGACCAACCACCGCCCCTTAAAAACACCACCACTCCCAGCCTCACCTGCCCCTCCACCAGCTACGCTGGTTCCCCTCCCCCATCGGGGGAGGATTTGGCTGCGGATGATCCGGCAAGCGATCTTGCCACGGTTGGGGATGTGGAGAGATTGGATCACTGTTTCTTTTCCAACAACAATTTGAGTGCCGCCGGGAATAGCTCATCGTCTGGCGGCGCAGCCAAATCGTCCTTCAGCTTCCAAGGTAATGCCGTTTTCTTCCCGTAGTAAGCGACTACCCTGGTCCAAAGCGCCCACACTTCCCGCCCATCATTTGACATCGCTCGAATTGCGCCCGCCCTGACTAGCAGCTTGCGCAGCTCATCGTCTGAATAGCCGCCAATATAATGACGGAGCATACAGAAGCTCCGGTAGGGCAACTTGTCATGCTTTAATAGGTTTTGGATAACTCTAACTGCGTTATAATCTGCAACGACCTTTTCACGATCGAACAAGCGTGTTTGGTAGATCGCCAACAGCGCAGCGATTACACCACCTAATGCACCCCCAAGGACGCCAATCCACATTTGGGTCATAAGACTCCCTTCACATCCGAAACACCCCAAACCGGGGTGCCTCCTCAACCCCAGCCTCAATCGCCGCCGCCAAGGCCAGCCCCAACACATCCCTTGTCTGCGCAGGGTCGATAATCCCGTCGTCCCACAGCCGCGCGGTGGCGTAGTACGGATTGCCTTCATCCTCATATTTCTGGCGGATCGGGGCTTTGAACGCCTCCGCCTCTTCCGCGCTCCACAAACCCGCATCGCGGTGGACGGTGGCCAGCACCGATGCCGCCTGTTCGCCGCCCATAACGCTGATCCGCGCATTGGGCCAGGCGAACAGGAAGCGTGGCGAATAAGCCCGCCCGCACATGCCGTAATTGCCCGCGCCAAAGCTGCCGCCGATCAGCACGGTGATCTTGGGCACGCTCGCGGTGGCGACCGCAGTAACGAGTTTTGCGCCATGCTTGGCGATGCCCTCCGCCTCATATTTGCCGCCGACCATGAAGCCGCTGATATTTTGCAGGAACAGCAACGGTATCCGCCGCTGGCAGGCGAGTTCGATGAAATGCGCGCCTTTGACCGCGCTCTCCGAAAATAGCACGCCGTTGTTGGCGAGGATCGCGACCGGCATCCCCCAGATATGCGCAAAACCGCAGACAAGCGTGCTGCCATAGAGTGCCTTGAATTCGTGAAACTCGCTGCCGTCCACCAGCCGCGCGATCACCTCATGCACATCATACGGCGCGCGAACATCGTCGGGGATGACGCCGTAAAGTTCTTCGGCGTCATATTTGGGCGGGCGCGGCTCCTTCAGGTCAATGTCGGGTTTGTGAATTGGCCCAAGATGGCTGATGATATCACGTACAATCGTCAAAGCATGTTCGTCATTTTCAGCGACATGATCGACCACGCCCGATTTGCGGCCATGCAGATCGCCGCCGCCCAGATCCTCGGCGCTGATTTCCTCGCCCGTCGCAGCCTTCACAAGAGGAGGCCCAGCGAGGAAGATCGTCCCCTGATTGCGCACAATCACGCTCTCGTCGGACATCGCGGGGACATAAGCGCCGCCCGCAGTGCAGCTTCCCATGACGCAGGCGATTTGTGGGATGCCTTTGGCGCTCATATTCGCCTGATTGAAGAAGATGCGCCCGAAATGATCGCGGTCGGGGAAGACCTCGTCCTGATGCGGCAGGTTCGCGCCGCCGCTGTCGACCAGATAGATGCACGGCAGGCGGTTGGCCTCGGCAATCTCCTGCGCGCGGAGATGTTTTTTGACTGTCATCGGGTAATAAGTGCCGCCCTTTACCGTCGCGTCGTTGCAGACGATCATGCATTGGCGGCCCGACACGCGACCGATGCCGGTGATGATGCCAGCGCCTGGCACTTCACCGTCGTACAGATCACAGGCCGCCAATTGGCCTATTTCCAGAAACGGCGAACCCGGATCAAGCAACCGCTCAACTCGCTGACGAGGCAGGAGTTTGCCCCGCGACGTATGCCGCTCACGCGATTTCTCTTTCCCGCCAAGCGCGGTGGCCGCGACCTTGGCCCAAAGCGCGTCACGCAACGCGCGGTTGTGCGCCGCATTGGCGCGCGCTTTCTCATCGTCTAAAATGAGGTTCGTTTCCAAAACTGGCGCACTCATGCCCCGATCAACTCCCGCCCGATCAGCATCCTGCGTATCTCATTCGTCCCCGCGCCGATATCCATAAGCTTGCTATCGCGCAGATATCGCTCCACCGGCCAATCCTTGGTGTAGCCTGCGCCGCCAAGGGCTTGGATCGCTTCCAGGGCAACCTTAACGCCGTTCTCGCTCGAGAGCAGCACCGCACCCGCCGCGTCGAACCGTGTTGTCTGCCCTGCATCACACGCGCGGCACACCGCGTAAACATAGGCGCGCGCTGAATTAAGCGCGACATACATATCGGCCACCTTGGCCTGCATCAGTTGGAAACTTCCAATGGGAACGCCAAACTGCTTGCGTTCACGAATGTATGGGATGACGGTATCAAGGCAGGCCTGCATGATGCCAAGGCCAATCCCGGCTAGCACTGCGCGTTCATAATCAAGGCCGCTCATCAACACACCAACGCCGCCGTTAAGCGGCCCCATGATATTTTCCTCGGGCACTTCGCAATCATTGAATACGAGTTCGGCCGTCGGCGATCCGCGCATCCCCATCTTGTCAATCTTTTGCCCGATGCTAAAACCCGGCATATCTTTTTCGATCAGGAACGCGGTGATCCCGCGACTGCCATCGCCTGTCTTGGCATAAACCACCAGCGTATCAGCATAGGCGCTATTGGTGATCCAGAATTTGGTGCCATTCAGAACATAACCACCCTGCACCGCCTCGGCCTTGAGTTTCATCGAAACAACGTCAGAACCCGCCCCCGCTTCGGACATGGCAAGCGAACCGATATGTTCACCCGAAATCAGCTTGGGCAGATATTTCGCCTTTTGCTCAGGATTGCCCCACCGACCAATCTGATTAACGCACAGGTTTGAATGCGCGCCGTAGCTGAGCCCAACCGAAGCACTCGCGCGGCTGACTTCTTCAATCGCCACAACATGTTCAAGATAACCAAGACCAAGCCCGCCGTCGGCCTCCGCAATGGTGATACCGTGCAAACCAAGCGCACCCATTTCGGGCCATAAATCACGCGGGAACCAATCTTCGGCATCGACCTTAGCCGCGAGCGGAGCGATCCGTTCATCGGCAAAGCGCGCGGTCGTCTCACGGATCATGTCGGCATTTTCGCCAAGTGCAAAATCAAAATTGGGGGTCGCGCGCATTCGTCTCTCCGTCGTATTGGCGTTATGCCAGAGCCTAACAGAGGGCCATCGCGGATTGAAGGGGGCCGCGAAATATTATTGCGCGGGGATCATTGGCTCAACGGGATCAGGAGCAGGATAAACAAGCTGCGGGAATGCCGAAACGTCAGACGAAGCGACGAGGCGAAGCTTGTGCCAAACCCGCTGCATTAGTGGGCTGGCAGGTGGCGGTGCATCTCCCACAAAGCTGTACTGAATTGCGAAGAGCGTTTTACGGCAATTTGTCGCACGGCACGAACAAGCCATTGACCATAAAGGATCGGTCTCAGTCGTCGAATAATCAAGCGTGACTTCTTCACCTGCCGCAATGTCACGCAGCGCATACAGCCGTCGATTACGACCGAACGCCACATTCGCCGCGCAGCTATGATTGATATGCTGAAGCGGAAGTGCTGGATCGATCCAAAGTCCCGGCCCGATGCCAATCCAATTAGGCAGGGTGCGTCTGGGCCGACGTTTCAAAACGCCCTGTAACTGGCACACCGCATCATTGGCAGCAAAACCTCGGTTGGCAAAAAGCCCAAAGCCGTTGATTTCGCTCCGGGCGATCCGCAGCCCATTTTGCGTGAGACTGTAAAGCGCGCCTGCGATAGGCTTGCGAAGCGTAAGGATGAGCATCGCAAGATGCAGCACCATATTAAGGAGCGGATATAATAAAAGCACTGGATTAGCGAAGCCGTCAGCGCTGAAAGTCACAAGCGCAAGCATGGCATAAGCTGCCGTCCAAACAATCCACGGCCCTGGCAACTCGCGTTCAGGGTTCTGCCACGTTGAACGCAGGATCGGCACAAAACAGACAATCGCGCTTAAATTGGTGACAATCAGGAACGGCACAACGAAGCGCTGCGCATCGCCAAGACCAAGCGCAAAGAACATGTAAAACGCCGTCAGCCAGATATCAGTCCAAAATGCGCGTGCCTCAAAACGGTCAATTGGCTCAGTCGCGCCAGCCCGCAGGCACATCAGCGCAACCACAACCCCAAGTGCTGCGCAGGTGAAGGGAAGTGCTAGCAACGCCAGATTTGCGCCGCTTTTCCATTCAAGAAAGGCCAGCAGAGAGGTGCCATAGGCAAACATGAAAAAGCTTGCCGCGTTAGGCTTGATCGCGTCACGCTGGAAATTGCGGATATAAATGGCATATCCTGCCATTTGCAGCACGGCCGCAATTAGGCCGAGCGAGTCTATCTGACTAATCGTCATACCCCGTTTAACACTTTACTTTGCGATCCAATTTATTTGGCTCTTATGCTCTTTTGAATAAACTTTTTATTAAGCAATTTCAACAGGATAAAATGACAGATTACGATCAGAATTTAACCATAAAGCTTTTGTGTCGTATCAACCACTTAGCCAAACGAAAGCGACGCTAGAGACATGAAAATGTTAACGTTTTTCGTGCAACGAGATGTGAAACTTTTAATGTGGTGATCGGGTGGCAATCAACAATTTGAGACGTGACCGCTCTGGGATGCAGCGATTGATTGCCCCGATGTCAGCCTTGCTCGCTGGATTGGCCGCATTGCTGCTCGTCCTGTTGTTTTATTCGGCCAACAGCATGAATCAATCGGCCAGCCAAGCACAAAGGGCTCTCATCAATAACGCGCTTAGTCTGCGGCTTGTCCAATCCCTCAGCGAATTACGCAGTGTGGCTTGGTGGGATGAAATGGTTGTCAAATCGCGCGGCAGCGGACTGGATGCCGAATGGCTTGATGTTGAAGTCGGTGTATTTGTAACGACCTCTTACAAGCATGATCGCATACTCGTGCTTGATGCACAAAATCGGCCGATTTATGGCTTTGGTGCTGACGAACGGCTTGACCAAGCCACACAGGAACAATTCGCACGATTAGTGCTTCCACTTGCAGCGCAGATTCGCGGCGGGAAAAACATATCTCCGCGTATAACTGACGCAAGTTTCACCGAAAATATGGCCGAAGACAGCGCGATCACCGATCGCAGTTATGGTCGCGGCGCCGCCGCAATTCTTTCAAATGAAGGACGTCCAGTTTTTGCAGCGGCAATGGAAATTACACCCTCGCTTGAAAAAACGCTCGGATCAAAACGGCCCCATATTTTGGTTTCTATCACTGATGTCAACGCGGGTGTGCTGAAAGACATCGGTCGCAGCGTTTTGATCGGCGATCTGAAATACGGTGCGCTTGGAGCCCTCTCCGCCGATACATTCCCGATGCGCAGTGATGACGGCAGATCAATGGGATCACTCACTTGGACGCCCAAGCAGCCCGGCAGCAAATTGATCAGCGATCTGCTTCCGGCGATATTGATTGTTTTGATTGCAGCAATGGCCTCAATCGCCGCCTTGTTCAAACGCCTCACTGGGTCAACGCGGGAGCTTGCAAGGCGCGAAATCGAGGCACAATATCTTGCGAACCACGATGCACTAACCGGTCTTCCGAACCGTCGTATGCTTGCTACACGACTTGAGGAGTTACGCAGTGCGCATGATTCGACGCGCACTTCGGTCTCCGTCGCCTGCATTGATCTTGATAGATTTAAGGATATCAACGACACGCTTGGCCATCAAGCCGGCGATGAGCTAATCAAGGCTGTGGCGCGACGCATCGAGAGCCGCACTTTGCCCGGCGATATGATAGCACGACTTGGCGGCGATGAGCTTGCGGTGATCCGCCTTCATCAGCATGTCAACGAAGGCGAGCGATTGGCAAAAATGGTGATTGACAGTTTTGATGCGCCCTTCTCGGTGCTTGGTCATGAAATTGAAACCAAGGCATCACTCGGCGTAACCAGCGCAACGCTTGACCGCCCCTTTGACGATATCATGCGCGAAGCTGATATTGCACTTTATGAGGCGAAAGCGATGGGTCGCGGACGTGCGGCACATTTCGTACCACCAATGGCGGCAAAACTAGAAAAACGACATTCAATCGAAATTGACTTGCGCCGCGCCATCGCCAACCGTGAATTGACGCTCAATTATCAGCCGATCATTGAGGCAGCCACGGGCCGTATATCCTCGGTTGAGGCGCTTGTGCGTTGGCACAGCGCAACCCACGGCAACGTCTCCCCCGAAATATTCGTCGGCATTGCCGAGGAAACCGGCTTGATGGCGGAGCTTGGCCATTTTATTATCGAGCAGGCGATGGAGGACAGTCAACGCTGGCCGCACCTCACAACGGCCATCAACATATCACCGGCGCAGTTGCGTTCGGTCACGATTGTTGGTGAGCTTGTGGGTGCCGCCAAGCGGTTTGGCGTCGCACCGCAGATGATTACAATCGAAATCACCGAGACGCTTCTTATGGCAAATGATGCGCGGACGCTGAAGATACTCAATCAACTCAAAGAACACGGATTCAGCCTCGCACTGGACGATTTTGGCACTGGCTATTCAAGCCTTGCCTATATCCGTGATTTTCCATTTGACAGGCTGAAGATCGACCGGCGCTTCATCAAAGGCGTCGATCAAGACGCTCAGGCGCTCGCAATCGTTGAGGGTGTTGTTAATTTCGGGCGCATTCTGGGCCACGAGATTATTGCCGAGGGCATTGAGACCGAACAGGAGATGCAGGCGATGCAGCGGGCCGGCTGTACGCACCTCCAAGGATTTGTATTTTCCAAGCCTTTGTCAGCAGATCATATCGAAGCGCTCAGCAGCACATCAAGCCGACTTGCGGCCAGGCGTGAACGCTCACCCATCGCTAAAATCAAAAGTTTTGAACAGCATCAGCGAAAAAAATCGGCCGGTTAGGATCTTTCTGCGGCGAATCACTCGTTAACCTAAACCGAGTCGCAGTGGCGATTCGCGAGGCCCTGTGTTCGCACGCAAAACCGCGCGCTCAACGAGCCTAAGGCAATCGGTTGCCAACAATCTGTAGATTGGTTGAGCGTAACGAGCGCGTTGACGCCCTAGCCAGCGAGGTTGTTTACCAAGGTAAGCATTGCGCTCGACTTAAACGGGTAGGCTCAAAAATCGACGGATTTCCAACAAAAATATGTCGCATTTGTACGACAATAAAAAAGCCCCGGCGTTGGGCCGGGGCTTTCGTAATCAGATGGTCGATAGGTCAGGCTTTGCCGCCCGTACCCCCAACACCACCGCCGAGCCAATCCCAGAAACCACGTACTGGTTTCGCAGCTCGCGAAGCTTTTGAAAACAATGTCATACAACCCTCCTCTGTTATCCCCGCGAAATCGCGGAGCCGGGAGTTGCCTATATAAATCAACAAGATAGGGTTAGCAACTGATTAACTATGTGAAGATGAGTCACGCGTTCGCAGCAAATATCAGGCGGCAGCCGTTTTAGGCTCAACACCAATCATACTCCAAAGATCGCGAAAACGCATCGGCTTGCTAATGAGATAGCCCTGCGCTTTATCGCATCCCATTTGCGATACCAGTTTTAGGATGGCTTCGGACTCAACGCCCTCGGCAACGACACTTCGCCCAAGCGAATGCACCATTTGGATCGTCGAGTTGACGATCATCCGGCTTTCAGCGCTATAATCGATTTGGCTGATCAAGCTGCGGTCAATTTTGACTTCATTTGATGGGATTGCGCGGAGATATTCAAGCGTTGAAAGCCCCGTGCCATAATCGTCAACTGAGATATTAATCCCTATCGTCCGCAAGCGTTCAAGCACT
>JAYTPB010000176.1:0-7738 GCA_043747445.1 Sphingomonadales bacterium | reverse complement strand
GCGCAAGGTCGAAGCGTGGTCGCTCCAGCCGTCACGGTTGAGCCGGATCGCCTTGGTCAGCGCCTCATTCGCCGCCTCGACATTGCCGCGCAGGAGGAGTGCCTCAGCGCGTGTCGCCGCGATCCAATAGGGCGTCTCAGCCAGCCCCGGTGCCTCAAGCCGCTCAAGCACTTCCCCCGCAACGCCGCGCGCCTGCGCTGTATCGCCCCCCAAAAAGGCAAGCGTGGCAACATTGATCAGGAGATAGGGCTGCGGATCAAGCGCGTCGGCGGCGGCATAGGCACTTGCCGCCTCAGCAAGCAGCGCCCCGCGCTCGCCCCCCGTATCACGCACCGCCAGCGCCCGATCCTTGAGCAACCGCCCCTTAACCGCGAGCGCCGCCGGATTGTCATGCGCCTGAAAATACCCCCCCTCCTCAAACAAGCGGCTCGCCTGTTCAAGAGCGCCAGCGCGGGCGAGCGCGGTTATGAGGGGGAGGGGGGTGATCATGGTCGTCGAAAATCCAACCTACTCGACTTCAAAGAACTTGGTTCGCTTGTTCAAAATTAAATCATCAAATTTTATTTGATCAAAATATTTTTCTACTGGTCTAGGGTTTATTATAACTGGGTCTAGAGATATAGGCAACCAGCTATCGTTTTCTTGTTCGATTTCTAAATTTATAATAAATTTATGCTCAGAGGTCTCGCCCCATTTTTTATCAGCCTTGAATGTAACCATTTTACCATCAAAATAATATTTCCGATAATATTTATTCATAGACTCTTTTGTAGTTATACCAAAATATTTTTCTGGCCATTTCCAATTATACTTGCATAACTTTATCCTAACCCAACAATCTTCTGGAATACTGAAACTAATATCCATATTAGATTCATCTGGATAATTTTTAGAAAATCCAGAATAATTCACAAATGAATAGAATTGACCAAATGGAGTTTTTTCTGATTTTTTGTGAGATATTGTAACATCCACATATTTTCCATTACCAAACCAGACATTATCGTCAAAATCTTTCGTAAATATAGCATAGTGTAGCGGTTTTTCTTGAGACATGGTGAAATTTCCATTTTCACATTGTTATAAACAATGTTATTTCTTATATTGTTCAACGAAATCAAATTGTTCGTTAAGTCCAAATAAAGGAATTTTAACTGGGCCTCGCGTTTTTTCGTCTATATTCAAAAACTCAAATAAGAATCCTATCGGTCGTGGATTTATAATAACCGGATCAATAACTACAGGTAGCCAAAGGCTGGTGCCTGGAACTTCAAATTCTACATTTAGACAAAATTCATTACCAACAGATGGAGGAGCCTTCTCATTTGCATGAAATTTTATTTGTTTAAATTTTTCCGTCATGCCATATGTCCACTCAAACTCGCCATTTCTATTGATATAGCGCAAGCCTTGATATAAATGCTGATGTGGGCGCTTTGTGGTAAATGCTTGATAGTTCGTTGACCAACGCCATCTATCGTCAGACAAATTAATTATAATTGTACAGTCGCATGATATTGATATATCAAGATCATTTATTGATGGTATTTCATAGTAAAAATGAATAGTTTTTTTCTCTCTTTTGATTTTTACTTCAAACATTAGCTCAAATTCTAATATAGGATCATTACACGTACTATAATCAAATTTTCCAAGCGCATTTTGAGTCATAATTCCATCTGTAGGTAGATTCTCACGAAGTACATTTGACATATTAATTTACCTTATTATTAAAAATGTTTTCGATGTTTTTTAAGGTCTTTTGATAATTTATATTTTTTGAATCAACTAAAATAAGTTTATCAATGATGTTTTTTGATATATTTTTGTGTAAAATCGCCTTATTTTGATTGCCAAGGCGTGTATAAATTTCTGATATTGATCTGTTTACTAGAGCAAATCGATAGTTTAGGTCGCTATTATTTTGAGATTTTTTTAACATTATGCCTAGTATATTTATTTGATTATGTCTTGTAGATAGTGCCAGATCTAATTTGCCTGCTGCAACATAGGCGTCTGCAAGCCATCCATGTTGATTCACTAAATCTATTTGTAGCGATTGATCGCTGGGTGTAGCCTGAGCAATGCGTTTGATCGTGTCCAAAGCCTCTGAACAGAATCGCAAGGCTGATATAACGTCAGGCTTCTGGTCGAGTGCAGTTGCGCAGAGATTTCCCTGAGCATACCCTAACTCTTTGACCCATTTGGCATTGCCAGGATCAGCCGCAACGAGTTGGTTCGCCAGTGCTAGATAAGCCCTGAACTTCAGCTTGGCGGTTGCGAGGTCAAGTTTTTCCCAAGCTAAATTCCCAACCCAATATTCGCTTTGTGCATGAGCAAATACCCGTTCAGTATCGCTTGGGTCTTGTGTTAGCAGGGCTGCCGTTGTCCGGTGCGCCTCAGCGAACTTTGCTGTCGCGGCAGGCTTATCCCCCCGCGCAACATCATCCTCGCCCATTGCGTGCAAAATCCTTGCCCGCCTCTCAAGGCTTTCGGCTGGCAAGCCCTCTAGTGCTTCCTGCCCGCCATAATATTTCATCGCGCGCTCGTTGACGGCGGTCATCACATCGAGACGCCCGACCCCTTTCAACTTATCGCGCAAATCGGTGAGCATATATTCGACTAACCCCTCTGCTGCTTGTCGCTGGCGCTCGGCCTCGGTTTGGGCACGGAGCGCGACGACAAGCAACAGCGCCATTGCTAGGGCGGCGGTGAGCGCACCGCCTGTGATGGCCATCACGCGGCGATATTGTCTTTGCGCGTCGCGCTGGACAAGCGCATCGAGCGGCGCGCCTACCATTCCGGCGACAAGCTTCAAAAGTGCGAGGCTTTTACCGTCGCGACCTTTGCGGAAATCGGCGGCGACTGGCTCTTGCCCGTCGGCAATCAGCGCAGGCGGGAAGACGTCGGCGGGTTCGCCCTCGATAAGGGCTGCAAGCACGGGACGGCTGTTGCCGTGGAGCGCGCGGAACGTCTCTATTTCAAGATTGACCCATTTCGACGCCTTGGCCCCCGGCGAACACAGCACGATCAGCGTGGCCGAACGGGCGAGCGCGGCCTTGATCTCAACGGTCAAATCATCGGCGGCGGACAGTTCATCAAGGTCACGGAAAATCGGGGTAAGGCGCTCAGTTATTGGCCCGCGCTCGCCTGCCTGCCCGATCAGCTTCTTTGGCAGGCGATAGGTTTCGAGCCGCTTGTGCAGCGACTTTGCCGCCGCGTCATCGCGGTGGCTGTAACTGATAAAAGCGCGATACCCATTTTCGCGCGCGCGACCGTCGTTTGACACGATACGCTACCCCTGTTGATACTCTCCTACTCATACTCGACTCAAAACACTTTGCGGATGTTACAGCGAATACGCGCCTTAACAAACAAAATTACGCTAGCGGCATGTTGGCCGATATTCACCAACTTGCCCGCTTGCCAAAGCTCTGGCGCTGTGGTTTTGCGGGCCGCGTCTGATCCTTCGGGGGTGTGTTTTGTCAGTTTTGCTTGTTCGTCCGCGTCGTTACGGCGATGCGCGTGGTTGGTTTAGCGAAAGCTGGAATGCGGCGCGCTTTGCGGACTGGGGCATTGATGTGTCATTCTGTCAGGATAATCACTCGCTTTCATCACTCGCGGGGACTCTGCGGGGTCTGCATTTTCAGACGCCGCCCCATGCGCAGGCGAAGCTGGTGCGCTGCACACGCGGCGCGATTTTTGATGTCGCGGTTGATATCCGAAGGGGCTCACCCACCTATCGCCAATGGGTCAGCGCTGAACTTTCGGCAGATAATGGCGATCAACTCTTCATTCCGGCTGGCTATGCACACGGTTTCCTAACGCTTACCCCCGATACTGAGGTGATGTACAAGGTTGATGCGCATTATGCGCCCGAAGCTGACGGCGGAATCATCTGGAACGACGCGACGCTTGGCATCGATTGGCCACTGAGGAGTGCCGTGCCGCTGCTCTCGGATAAAGACGCGATTTTGCCAGCCTTGGCGGATGTGGCCGCCGACTTTGCCTATGATGGGCGCCCACTCCTTCCACTTGTCCGTATCGAGCAATGAATATGAGCGCACATAAGAAAATCCTCGTCACTGGTGGTGCTGGCTTCATTGGTTCAGCGCTTGTCCGCCATTTGATTGGCAACAGCGACTATCATGTGTTGAATGTTGACGCGCTAACTTATGCGGGCAACCTCAGCTCGCTGGACGGCGTCGCGCAGTCAAACCGTTACCGTTTTGAGCAAGCCGATATTTGCGACACCGCGCGGATGGCGGCGTTGATTGCTGATTTTGCCCCAGACATTGTCACGCATCTCGCGGCAGAGTCGCATGTTGATCGCTCAATCGATGGCCCAGCGGCGTTTATCCAAACCAATCTCGTTGGCACCTTCTCTGTGTTGAGCGCCACGCTTGCGTATTGGCGCACGCTGGATGCTGATGCTCAGGCGGCATTTCGGTTCCATCACATCTCCACAGATGAAGTGTTCGGCGCGCTTGGTGATGAGGGCTATTTCACTGAAGCCACCGCTTATGATCCGCGATCGCCTTATTCAGCCTCAAAGGCTGGGTCGGATCATCTCGTGCGCGCATGGCACCATACTTACGGTCTGCCGATTGTGCTCACCAACTGCTCAAACAATTACGGGCCGTATCATTTTCCCGAAAAACTCATCCCGCTGATGATCATCAAATGTTTGGATGGCGCGCCGCTCCCGGTTTACGGCACAGGCGCGAATATTCGCGACTGGCTGTATGTTGATGATCATGTTCGCGCGCTGCAAGCGGTGTTTGAACGCGGCACGGTCGGCGAAAGCTATATGATCGGCGGTCGGGCGGAGCGCACCAACCTTTCGATTGTCCATATTATCTGCGATCAGTTGGATGCCATCCGCCCGCGCGCCGACGGCAAGTCTTACCGCGAACAAATCACCTATGTTGCTGACCGTCCGGGGCATGATTTCCGCTATGCGATTGATGCGGCCAAGCTTGAGCGTGACCTCGGCTGGACGCCGCTTGAAAGTTTTGAGAGCGGAATCGACAAGACAATTCGCTGGTATCTCACTAATGAAGGCTGGTGGCGCGACATCCTTTCGGGTGCTTATGCGGGTGAACGGTTGGGGCTAACCAAGCCATGAAAAAAGCACTGCTTACGGGCGGGACAGGTCAGGTTGGGGCGGCAATTGCTAAGGCCGCCGCGCGGCACGGCTTTGCAATAACAGCCCCTGCGCGCGATACGCTTGATCTTACCAAGGTTGATGAAATTGTGGCGGCGGTTGATGCGGACGATTGGTCAGTCATCATCAACTGCGCGGCCTACACCGCCGTTGACAAGGCCCAGTCCGAACCCGCACTTGCCAATGCGATCAATCGCGTAGCACCGGGCATTTTTGCGAGCGAAGCCGCACGGCGCGCGATACCGATCATTCATCTGTCGACTGATTACGTCTTTGATGGCAGCAAAGCCACGCCCTATGTTGAGGATGATCCCGTCTATCCGCTCGGCGTGTACGGCGCTTCAAAAGAGTCAGGCGAGGCGGCGGTGCGCGCTTATAATCCTGCGCACGCGATCATCCGTACTGCTTGGGTGGTGAGTGCTGGTGGCGGCAATTTCATTGATACGATGCTGCGGCTGGCGGGCGAGCGCGACGAAATCGGCGTGGTGAGCGATCAGGTCGGCAGCCCGACCAGTGCCACCGATATTGCCGAGGCTGTGCTGACCATTGCAACACAGATGACCAAGGATGGCGGCATTTCAAGTGGCACATGGCACTTTGTTAACAGCGGCAGAGCAACATGGTATGATTTTGCCGCATTCATCTTTGAAAAAGCAAGCGTCAAGGGCTTGAAAACACCGCGCTTGAAGGCGATTTCCACCGCCGATTATCCAACCCCGGCCCGTCGCCCCGCCAATTCGCAACTTGATACATCTCGGATCACCAAGGATTTCGGGATCAACCCGCGCGATTGGCAAGCGGCGATAGGCGATATTTTGAATGAGCGGTTTGCCGCATCCGAATTACGAAAGACCAAAGCATGAAGGGCATTATCCTCGCAGGCGGTTCGGGCACCCGCCTCCACCCCGCAACGCTTGCAATCAACAAGCAGTTGCTGCCGATCTATGACAAGCCAATGATCTATTATCCGATGTCGGTGCTGCTGATGGCCGGAATCCGAGAAATTCTCATCATCTCATCACCCGAATATATTGATAATTACAAACGGTTGTTTGGGACAGGCGAAGAGCTTGGGCTGGCGATAGACTATGCCGTTCAGCCAAAGCCTGAAGGGTTGGCACAGGCATTCCTCATCGGTCGCGATTTTGTCGGGGATCAGCCTGCCGCACTTGTCCTTGGTGATAATATCTTTTTCGGCGCGGGCCTCACCACGCTGCTCGCCAATGCGCGTGCACGGACGGTGGGCGCGACGGTGTTCGGCTACCGCGTTGATGATGCGACCGCGTACGGCGTGGTTGAACTCAATCATGAGGGCCGCGCGCTCAGCATCGAGGAAAAGCCCAAAGCACCAAAGTCGGACATGGCGGTGACCGGGCTCTATTTCTACGATAACCGCGTCTGTGATCTGGCGGCCAAGGTGAAGCCTTCGGCGCGCGGTGAGCTAGAGATTACCGATCTCAACCGTATGTATATGGAAATGGATGAGCTATACGTCGAGCAAATGGGGCGCGGCTATGCCTGGCTTGATACAGGGACGCATGACAGCCTCCTTGAAGCATCTGAATTCGTCCGCGTGATCCAGAAACGCACCGGCGCGCAAATTGCCTGTCTTGAGGAAATCGCCTTCACTCAGGGCTTTATTGACCGCGATCAACTGCGCGCGCGCGGCGAATTTTTCGCCAAAACCAGCTACGGCAAATCGCTGCTCGATCTGGCTGACCGTGCGGGTTAAGGACACCCTGTTTTGAGCGTTGGGCGCTTTACCAGCTATAATATCCTTGGTTCGGTCGTTCCGCTTGTCCTGACCTTTGTTACGGTGCCGCTCTATATCCATCTGGTTGGGATAGAGCGCGTCGGGATACTATCGCTGGCGTGGCTATTGCTTGGCTATTTCGGGCTGTTTGATCTCGGGCTTGGCAAGGCAACCGCATTTCGGATCGCTGCCCAGAGGGATGCCCCGCCGCAAGATCGCGCGGCAACGCTTTGGGGGGCGTTGATTGTCAATGTTGGGATGGGCGTCATTGGCGGGCTGCTGCTGTGGGCGGCGGCGCATGTCTATTTCAGCTTTTATTTCAAAGTGGCGCAAACGCTGCGGCCTGAGATCCTTGACGCGGTGCCGCTGCTTGCGCTTTCAGTGCCGGTGGCAACGCTGACCGGCGTGCTTACGGGCGCGCTTCAGGGGCGTGAGAAGTTTCTCGAAACCAATGTGATTTCGGCGGTGACGACGATCCTGTTTCAATTGCTGCCGCTCGGGGTTGCGCTGCTCTGGGGGCCGACCTTGAGTGGGCTTTTGATCGCTGCGCTCCTGTCACGTGCAGTGGCACTCATTGCGTTGTGGCGGATTTGCGCGCGCGAATTCACGGCGGGACATAAAGCCAAAACCGAGCGCGGAACGATCATGGCGCTGCTGCGCTACGGCGGCTGGGTGTCATTCAATGGCTTGATCGGGCCGATGCTGGTGATTGTTGATCGGTTCGCGATTGGCAACGTCCTCGGCGCGGTGCCGCTCGGGCTGTATCATGTGCCGTTCCAGATTGCGAAGCAGCTTGCGATCATCCCCGGATCGCTCAC
>JAYTPB010000175.1:0-6794 GCA_043747445.1 Sphingomonadales bacterium | reverse complement strand
GGTGATCCTCGCCGGATCGGACAGGTGCTTGATGGCGCGCTCACCTTGCTCGCCCGGCCTTTTGCCCATGGTGAAGCGGTGGTGGTCAAGCCGTCCAATGTCTGCAACGGATTGGCCGAGGCGATGATGGCGCTGCGCCCTGATGCGCGCGCGCTCCTGGTTTACGCGCCGCTCCCCTTATTTCTGGGCTCAGTAGCCAAGAAAGGCATGTGGGGGCGGCTTTGGGTGCGTGAACTGCTCGTCAAGCAATTGAATGAGGGGTTTATTGACCTCGGCTTTTCTGACGAAGACTATCTTGGACTAACCGATCTTCAGGCGGCGGCGGTCGGCTGGCTCGCGCAACAGGCACTGTTCATGCGGATGACCGCACGGCTTGGCCAAACACGGGTGGCTACGCTTGATAGTGAAATATTGCTCAGCGCGCCCGCTGAAACGATTGCGCGCCTTTCGGGCCATTTTGCACTGGGGCTTGATGGTGATCACGTTGCAGCAACTGTCGCCGGGCCTGCTTTCAGCCGCCATTCAAAATTTGATGGTGCTTTTGACGCTCAAGCGCGTGTAAATGAACAGCGGAACGCTGCGAATGTCCACAGCGACGAGATAGAGAAAGTGAGCGCATGGGCCGCTGTTATCGCGGAGAATAATGCGATTGCGATGCGCCTACCAATGCCGCTGCTCGGCTAACCAATCAAAAACGTCACGCATAAAAAGGGGGCGGCACCGAAGTACCGCCCCGAATTTTGTTTTGGCTATCGTCAGATCAGAACTTGAACTTGACGGCAGCTGCATAACGGCGACCAAGCGTGTCGAAGGTCGACTGGAACACGTTACCGCTGTTGAAGGTGCCACCAATACCGGTACCAACAAATTTTGGTTGCTTATCAAGAAGATTCTGAACCGTTACGGTCAATGTGACATTATCCGAAAGTTCAAAACGACCGCTGAGATCAAAATAATCAACTGCCTTGATCCGTGAGAAGTCAAGACCCGCACAGCCTGCTGCTGTGTTGCCAGGGGCACCGCAAGCAGGGCCGTTGCCATTGACGAGATCATCAGGCTCTTGCTTGAACTTGCTGATATGGCGCCACAACAGCGAAGCCGTAACGCGATCAGCAAATGTCAACGAGCTACGCTGAACCCACGAGAACTCAGGCTGTAGCGATCCGCAAGCAGCGCTGAGGAAGGCAACGCATTCGCGGTTTGTTGACGTTGGGGTTGGCTGGAACTTGTTCGAGTTAGTCCAAGTCCCATCAAACGAGAAGCTGTAATCGGCGAAACCAATATCACGGCTGTAGTTGATCGAGAGATCGATACCATCAGTTGCAATGCGCCCAAGATTGGTAATGCCAAGCGCCACACCTCTGGCAACGCTGGTATCACCGCCATCAAGACCACCCTGCAATGGGTTACGACGGATTGCCACTCTACAAGCATCAGTTGCTGCAGTTGCCGCCGTCACACCCGTACCAAACGGCGTACCAAAACATGATTGAAGTACGTCGATGGCTGTAGGTGCACTGATAGCGCCCTTCACCTTGATGTTGAAATAATCGACCGAAATCGAGAATTTCGGAATGAAGCTAGGCTGCCATACTGCACCAACAGTATAAGTCGTCGTCTTCTCAACCTTCAAGTTAGGGTTGCCACCCGATGTTGAGTTAGCCTGCCCTGCCGAAGGCAACTGGATCGATCCGATCTGGTTTGCCAAAGCGCCTTGAGCAAGACAAATTGCACGGAAGTCAGCACTGTTAAGATTATTGTTGAGTGGCAGCGTTGCAGACACAGACGCTGGATTTGTCGTACCTGCACAAGGATCAACGGTGAGGTTTGTCAATCCGGTAACAGTTGGATTGAACAATTCACCAATATTCGGTGCCCGTGCGCCGCGCTGATAGTTGCCACGGAACTTAAGGCCGTCAACAGGCTCATAGCTTGCCGCACCCTTGTAGGTGTAGCTCTTGCCTGCGGTCGAATAATCCGAATAACGGCCACCAAGTTCAATCGTCAGGTTCTTGGCAAATGACTCGTCTTCAAACACCGGAATGATCAACTCGCCAAAGGCTTCTTTGACATTGTAAGTGCCGAAAACGTCAGGCGATGCTGCACCGTTGCCAAGCACTTCGTTTGGCGTCGCGGTCGCAAGATCAGAGATCGAAGACGCACCGTATTTGCGGTATTCAACACCGATAGCAAAACCGATTGGCGTTTCGGCAAGCGAGAAGCTTCCGGTATCGCCCGAAATAACACCTTTTGCTGTCGACAGCGACGTATTGGTCGAGCCGCTGGTGCTGACGCCGAGCAGATAGCCAAGGCTGGCCGCAGAAATGCTGCCTTGCGGGCCAAAGAGATTGATAGGAACACAAGTGCCGCCATCGGTATCAAGGCACTGTGCAGATGCTGGCGTTAGTCCGGTTGCACGAACCGCACGAGTCAGACGCGAAAGCAGGCCATTGCCAGTCTGACGCGAAATATTCTCGCTTTCGCCGTATGCGCCTGAAACATCGTAACGGATATTGTCAGTCAAATCACCACGGAAGCCAAGCTTATAGTTGAAGATGGTTGTGGTATATGAGGTATTACGCGTGCCGGCTTCAACAAAGCGACGCGGAATGGATGTCGTGACTTGGCGGAAGTTAGGATCGGTTGGGCTGATTGCAACTGCGGCTGCATTGCACTCGGCAACCGTAAAGCGGGGAATGTAAGCTGCGCTGCCGCCAATATTTGCCGCACAAATCTGCTGCCTCACGAGGTTCGGGAGAAACGGATTGCTGATCGGAAGCGTCAGTGGTGAACCAAATGAACCTGATGGCGCGATAATCGTGCGTACCGTATTCTTCGAGAACAGACCCTGCGTGTAAACTTCGATCCTGTCGCTGATTTCATAACGCGCTTGGCCAAAAATGTTGAAGCGTTCAAACGGCGTCTGGAACAAATTGAACGGGTTGAAGTTGAAGAGCGCAAAGGTTGGAACTAAACGTGTGCCCGTGGGATCAAGCTGCAACGTAGCATTGCCAACCGCAGGATTGGTTGATGGCAAACCCGTTGCCGGATCTATCGGACGAACACCCGAAATACGACTTGGCACGCTGGTGCCTGATCCGCCCGGAGCGTTGGTAAACGAACTGATATTGTTGGCACCGAACTTACGGTCACCCTGGAAGACCGGATCCGATTCCTGATAACCGACGCTGAACACTGCGTTACCGCGACCATCATCGAAGTTTGCGCCGATGGTTACGTCAGTACGGAATGTGTTGCCATCGCCCTTTTCAGTGATTGCATCAGCGATTGTTGCTTCAATGCCCGAAAAATCACGCTTGGTGATGAAGTTGATGACGCCCGAGACAGCATCGGCACCGTATGTGGTGGTAGCGCCGCCTGAAAGAATGTCAGTACGCTCAATGAGTGCAAGTGGAATGCTGTTCAGATCGGTACGGCCTGCAAGATCGGCAGGCACGATACGCGAACCATCGATCAGGACGAGGTTGCGGTTTGAACCGATGCCGCGAAGGTTGACGAACGAGTTACCGCCGTTGCCGTTATTGACGGTTGAACCGATGCTCGGGATTGCGCTTGGCAACTGGCGAAGAAACTCTTCAGCCACATTGGTCTGGCGAAGCTCAACTTCTTCCGATGTCACAACCGTAACCGGGCTTGAAAGCTTCAAGTTTGGATTGCTGATCAGCGAGCCGGTAACGACGATTGTTTCGCCTTCGGCTGCGGCCTCATCATCGGCTGCGGGTGCGGTTTGCGCAAATGCTGGCATCGAAATCATCGCGAGGCCAAGAACGACCGGCGCAACGCTGGCGCTTAAGCGTGAACGGCTAAAAATTGATTGAGTCTTCATGTCTTCCAGTCCCTTACTTCTGGAGTGATGACCGATAAAACCGGCCAAATCTTTTCGCCATAACCACTAACAGCGGACACAATGCCTCTGTCAGCAGATAGACTTGAGTAGCCCATTGCCCAAGCGCGCGGCGGAAGTAAACGCGATTCACACGTTTTTTCAAAACTTGCGCGCCATATGTCACCTATTTGCAACAGTTGCAGTGGGTTGGAACCGCAGTGCGAGTGTGTTAATATCAATATGGCTCATCAGTAGGAGTAAAAAGGTGCAGTTAGGCTTTTCGGCTATCGGATTATGTTTGGGTGTTACTCTGTTTGCAACAAGCGCGGGTGCGGCTGGCAAAGATCAGAAAAAGCCAGCGCGCGCTGACGTGTTGCAAAAGCTGATCAATTGCCGCGCAATTCCAAATGATGCCGAAAGGCTGGCCTGTTATGAAACGCAAACAGCCAAAATCGACGACGCCGAAGCCAAGCGTGATCTCGTTATCATAGACCGCGATCAGGCGACAAAGGCGCGTAAGGATGGCTTTGGGCTTCCCGCAAGGCCACTGATTGTGGGCACTCCGCCTGCGCTTGGTGAAGGCGTAAGCGATGTTACCGCAAAAATCCGCTCTGCAAAATTACTCGGTTCCAAGCGCTGGCTATTCGTGCTTGATGATGGCGCACGCTGGTATCAGGCTGAGCTGAAAACGCTGCGTGATCCAAAACCAGGCCAATTAGTGCGGATTCGCAAAGCCTCACTGGGTGGGTTTCTTGCCAATATCGACGGACAGCCCGCAACGCGGGTGCGCCGGATTGACCAGCCTGCGGTAAATTAACAGGCCGTTCATCTGCAGTTCATGAAGGGAGATTACATTTGTAATCGTAATTCATGAAAGTGCTGATGTGCCTGACAATTCTGTTTCAAATGAACCCGGCGCTGATCGCATCAGCGATGCCGAATATGTCGTGATGGACGTCCTCTGGGCCGATGCTCCGCTCACCGCCAATATGGTCGCCGAACGCTTGCGGGATCGCCAAAGCTGGTCACTGCCAACGATCAAGACCTTGCTTTCGCGCCTGCTGGCGAAGCGCGCGATTGCGTATGAGCCTGATGGCCGCCGCTTTCTCTATCGCCCACTGATCGCGCGTGCCGATCATACAGCGGGTGATGTCAAACGGCTGGTTGACCGCTTGTTTGGCGGCAGGTTCTCACCGCTCGTGGCGCACCTGGCCGAGCAGGAGGCACTTTCGCCCCAAGATATTGCCGAAATAGAAGCCTTGTTGAAGGAGCTTAAATCATGAGCCTTTGGATGTTTGAAACGTTGGTTGCCACGACAATCCTCATGCTGGTCGTGCTTGCGATTCGCGGGCCAGTTGCGGCGCGTTTTGGCGCGCGCGCCGCCTATCTGCTCTGGCTCGCACCCGCGCTTAGGATGGTGATGCCGCCGCTCCCCAAAATCTGGTCACCCGAAATCTGGTCAATTGCGCCTGCGCAGCAGATTCAGGAGGCCGTGACGGTTATAACTGGCGTTTCATCGCCTGCCGGGGTTGCGCTTGTCGCGCCTGACAGCAGCTCCGTTTGGCCAATCTTACTTGTCGCGCTTTGGCTTGGCGGTGCCGCGCTGTTTTTCATGCGCCATATCCTTGCGTACCGGCGCTTTGTCCGCACGACGCTTGCCGGAGTGAAGCCGTTTGAAACACGCGAGGCGATTACGTTCAGCGCAAGCCCACGTATCGCGTCGCCGCTGGCACTTGGAATTATCGGCAAGGCCATCATCGTTCCGCATGATTTCAACACGCGTTTTAATGCAACCGAGCAGCGGCTGGCGCTGGCACATGAGCTCACTCACCACCGGCGCGGTGATCCCGGCGTCAACCTCTTTGCACTAGCAATGCTGGCGCTGCATTGGTTTAATCCAATTGCGCACATCGCGCACCGCGCCTTCCGCCTTGATCAGGAGGCGGCGTGCGACGCCATCGTCTTAAACGGCGCAACCCCGTGCGAACGCCAAGCTTACGGCAGCGCCTTGTTCAAAGCCGCAATAGGCCCAGTGCCAATTGCGATCTGCGCGATGGCCACGACGACCACGCTCAAGGCACGGCTTCGCCATATTATTGCGCGCGCAGACAAACCCGAACGCATGATGACTGGCGCTGCGCTTGCGCTGGCGGTGATTGGTGGCGGGTTAGCATTAACCGCCTCGACAAGCTTTGCGAGCGATACCAAATCGAACACCGCGCGTGTTAGCAAGCCGACTGCGCAAGATGATTACGCCGAAGCAAGCCGCGATGCCAGAGAAGCGCGCGACGAAGCTAGGCAAGCCAAGGTTGAAGCCGAACAAGCGCTGGTTGAAGCCGAATTGGAGGCGCAAACCGTAATCCGCGAAGCAGAAGCAGATGTCCGCGTCGTGCAGGAAGAGGCCCGCGCCGCAGCAGGCGACTCAAAGGAACGCATGGCGCAGGCGCAAGAACGCGTGCGTGAGGCACAAATCGAAGCAGCCCGTGCCATCGTCGAGGCCAAACGCGCGCTTGCCGAGGCACGATGGAATATGGTTGAACCGCCCGCACCCCCAGCGCCGCCAGCAGCGCCCGACGCATCTGAATTGCCCTCAGCACCATCAGCACCACTTTCATTCGGTGCCTCGCCTGGCGCAGCGCCTGCGTTGCAAGCCAAAGCGGCTGAGGTGGATTGCCCCAAACAAGCCCGCCGTCGCCAAGTTGTTTCATCCAATAATGGTGATAACCAGATTATGGTGATCACCTGCGATGACCAGATCACCGCGCTCACCAACGCCACAACGCGCGCTGCGGTGAACAACGCACGCGCGCAGATCATGGTGATGAAAGTGCTTGGAGAAGGCCAGCGCGCGGCTGCGTTAAAGTCTTTGGAAGCAGCGATTGCAAAAATGCGACCGCGCCGCTTCACCTTACAATAGGCAAGAGCTTGTATCGGGCGCACCCCTCCG
>JAYTPB010000174.1:0-16799 GCA_043747445.1 Sphingomonadales bacterium | reverse complement strand
CTCGCACCCTACTGCGACACAAGCGCGCGCGGTGGGTGCGGCTCTTGGCACCATGCACGCGGCGGTTGTAGATTTTGCAGGCAACCGCACCAACAGCCTCGGCCCGCGCGGCTGGTATGAACTCGCCGAGCGCTGCGGCGCTGATCTTGACCGGATCGCCCCGGGATTGAAAGCGCGTGTCGCCGAGGAATGCGGCTTCCTTCGTGCCAACTGGCCGGACGATTTGGCGCACAGCGTGATCCATGCCGATCTCTTCCCCGACAATGTATTAATGGTGGGTGATCAGGTCGGTGCGGTGATCGATTTTTATTTCGCGTGCACCGAAATCCGCGTGTGGGACGTTGCCGTTACTCATGCGGCGTGGAGCTTTGAGAGCGATGGCACGGGTTACAATGCCGCCGTCGGCGATGCCATCATCGCTGGCTACGACGCGGCGTTCGGGCTTAGCGCGGAAGAGCGGGCGGCCTTCCCCGTGCTTGCGAGGGGTGCGTGCCTCCGCTTTCTGCTGACGCGCGCATGGGATTGGCTTAACACGCCAGCGGGCGCCATCGTCACGCGCAAAGACCCGCTGGCGTTCCTGCGCCGCCTTGAGCATTACGCAGCACAATGAGCGAGCTACAAAAGGTCAAAATTGCAACCGACGGCGCGTGTAAGGGCAACCCTGGCCCCGGCGGCTGGGGCGCGCTCATTCGGATGGGCGCGCATGAGAAAGAGATTTCGGGCGGGGAAGCACATACCACCAATAACCGGATGGAATTGCTCGCGGCGATTCGCGGGCTTGAGGCGCTCACCCGCCCCTGTCACGTCACGCTCGTTACCGATAGCGCTTATGTGAAGAACGGGATCACGCAGTGGATACACGGCTGGAAACGCAATGGCTGGCGCACCGCTGATAAGAAGCCAGTGAAAAATGCTGATCTATGGCAGGAACTTATCACGGCGAGCGCGCCCCACCGGATCGAATGGACATGGGTAAAGGGCCATGCGGGTGACCCCGACAATGAACGCGCTGATCGGCTGGCGAGTGATGCCGCCTTGATTGTCCAGAATTCGGGTGCATAGTGCGGCTCCACTTAGAGAGGAGTCGGAACAATGAAGTTTGAAGTCTATAAAGACAAAAAAGGTGAACATCGCTGGCGCCTGCGCCACGGCAATGGCAATATTCTTGCGACTTCAAGCGAAGGCTATGCCGCGAAGGCATCGGCGCTCAAGTGCATTGAGAATGTCCAGAACTCAGCCTCGGCTCCGGTCGAGACACTTAAATAATCAGGCAAATAATCAGGATGAGAATCGGCCCGGTGCGTAATGCGCCGGGTCGATCCCTGATATTGTTGGATCGGGCGCAATGCCGGTAATCAGGCTTGCGGCAAGCTTCGCGCCTGCGGGTGCCGTCTGGATACCGAAACCGCCCTGCCCAGCGCACCAGAAAAAACCATCACATTGCGGGTCGAACCCGTAAACCGGTAGCCGGTCCGGCGCGAAGCTGCGCAAGCCAGCCCAGCTATGTTCGACGCGGCGCACCGGCCAATCGACGACGCGTTCAAAACGGTCGATGGCGACAGCGATATCAAGTTCTTCGGGCGCAGCGTCGCAGGGCGGTGATGCAGTTTCATCATGCGGGCTGAGCCAGATGCTGCCACTTTCGGGCTTAAAATAAAATCCGCCGTTTACGTCAATCACAAAGGGCATATCGGCTGGCACGTCTGCTCCAACGCTAATTTGCGCAATCGTGCGGCGGTAGGGCTGAATGCCGATTGGAAGTGCGCCCGCAATTTCGGCAATCACATCAGCCCACGCCCCTGCCGCATTGACTACGACGTCTGCGGAATATTCGCCCTGCTTGGTTTTGAGTTGCCACATGCCGTTGTTGCGGCTTAACCCCTCAAGTGGCGCTGACGTTGCGACTATACCGCCGCCGCGCTTCGCTGTCCGCAAACAAGCCGCATGATAGGCGGCGACATCAATATCATAGCAGCCTTCCTCATACACCGCGTGCGTCCATAGGCTACGCAGCCCCGGCACATGCGCGTTAAGCTTCGCCCGATCCCAGTGTTCGAGCGCAACACTGCTGCCCGCAAAACCCGCCACAAAGGCCTCAAGTTCGGGGCTATCTTCATCGCGCGCGAGCGTAATCGCACCGCGCGGGCTTAGAAAACCGGCGTCGGCGAAATCCTCAGGCGGCGTCCGTAACCAGCCAAGCGACGCACTTGTCAGCGGTTCAATCAGCGGCCCGCCGTAAGTCGCGTGCCAGAACGCATTGGATCGACCAGTCGTGTGGTACCCTGGCTGCGCCTCGGCTTCGAGCAGCAGAACCGCCCGGTGCGGCGCAATCTCAGCGGCGAGACTAGCGCCCGCAATGCCCGCGCCGACGATGGCAACGTCATAGTGAGTCATTCGACACCGTCATGCTGAACTTGGTTCAGCATCCATCTCTCCGCAAACTCTGCCTTCCCTTGCTGAGAGATAGACCCTGAAACAAGTGCAGGGTGACGAGTGTGTGCTGAGGCGTAATGGGTCATAGCGGCGGGGCCACCTTCCCCAGAAACCCATCAATCCGGCCAAGCACATCATCCCTTACCGCATCGCATTCGCGCAGGATTTCGTGCGCTGCACTCGCATCATACATATGGAACTCAGCGTCCGGTAGCCGGGCGGCAAAGCGACGAATGGCGGCTGAGCTGACCAGCCGGTCACCGTCAGTGCCAAGGATCAGCAGCGCCACCGCAACCCGCTCAAGCGCGCCGGGCGCTTCGGTGCCGCGCGTTGAATTGATCGCGGCGGCAAGCCAGCCAAAACTTGGCGGGCCAAGCTTGAGTAATGGATCTTTTTCAGTCCACCATATTTCATCAGCGTAACGCTCCGCATCGCTGGTCAGGAAACGTTGCCGCGAAGCCCACGGTGCTGCGGGCCGTTCATTGCCCTTCCACGCCGGACGCTTAGCGAGGCCAATCTTGGACAGACCCGAAAACAGAAAGCGCGCCACGCCGAGAGGCACTGGCGGGGTTTCAATCCCAAACATCGGCGCGATGAACACCACCGCATCAGGTGCGATTCGTGCCTCAACCAACGCGCGCAGGATCAGGTGCCCGCCCATGCTGTGCCCGATCATAATGTGCGGGCCAGTGCTGGTTGCCTTCCACCGTTTGTAAAATTCAGCAAGATCGTCAATCCACACCCCAAAATCATCGATATGGCCGACATTGGCATCATCGCTCAGCCGCCCTGATTTGCCCTGCCCGCGCCAATCAAAGGCGGTGACTGACCAACCTTGCGCGTGCCAATCAGCAAAGCTTTCAAGGTATTTTTCGATAAAATCGCCGCGCCCTCCCTGAAACAATATTGATCCGCGTGGGCTTCCTTCGGCGGGCCAATCAAGCGTGCGCAATTGCCAGCCGTCACGCATGATCGTTTGGCTGAGCGTTGCGCCAACCGGATGGGCGCGGCGGATTTTTATTTCAGCGAGCATAGCGGATGGTTACTTTTTCGTAAGTGGTTGGCGTTACGACTGCACGTCATGAACATGGTCATCCTCGAATATGGCTTGCTAGCCGGATTGGCAACGCTCTTGCTGATCGCTGCCATCACTGACTGGCGCAGTCGCCTGATCAATAATTGGCTGACGGGCACGATTGCAATTACCGCCCCGCTCTATTGGTGGGCAACAGGGCTTGGGCTTTGGCCCGATGTTGCAATCCAGATTGGTATCGCCGTCGTGGTATTTGCCGTGTTTGCTGCATTTTTTGCGCTCGGCGCGATGGGCGGCGGAGACGTCAAGCTTCTAACCGCGCTCGCGCTTTGGCTGCCGCTGCTTGCCATGCTGAAGCTGTTGCTCATCATGTCAATCCTTGGCGGCGTCCTCACGCTAATCATGCTCGCCATCCACAGGTGGCAGCGCGCGCTTGGAAAACCTGAAATTCCCTATGGCATTGCGATCTCGCTCGCGGGGCTTTGGGTAATGATAGAACGAAATTTTAACCATTTTGGTTGATTAGTCGCAGTCACTTAGTTTGCCTGTAAACCGGGGGTTTCGCATCATGGATGCAAAGAAAGTAATATTGCTGATCGTCGCACTGATTGTTGCCGGGGGCACTGCCTTCATGGCAAAAACCATGTTCAGTTCAGCCGCTGCGCCGCAAACGCAGGCCGCCGTCATTCCACAAAAGATGGATGGGCCAGAAATTCTGGTTGCTACCCGCGCGCTTCCCGTCGGCACGATCATTGAGGCCGACAGTTTCCGCTATCAACCTTGGCCAAAAGATCTGATCGAGAACGCCTATTATCTTAAAGGCGAAGCCGATCCGACCAGCTTGACTGGAACCGTTGTCCGCTCAGCGGTTACAGCGGGTCAGCCGGTGACCAAAGGCGCACTGGTGAAGCCGGGTGATCGCGGATTCCTAGCCGCAGCCCTTGGCCCTGGTATGCGCGCCGTTACGGTGCCCGTATCAGCCCAGAGCGGCGTTGCAGGCTTTGTATTCCCCGGTGACCGCGTTGACCTCGTCCTGACCCAAACCGTGGAGGGTGGTGATGGCCCCGCACTTCGTGTATCTGAAACTTTCGTTCGCAACGTTCGCGTTCTTGCCACGGATCAGCGCACCTCGACCGAAGACGCCGAAGGCAAACAAGAAGTAAAAACCTTTTCGACCGTCACGTTGGAAGCAACGACACGCATTGCCGAAAAAATCGCGGTCGCTCAGACTGTTGGCCAACTTTCATTGTCGCTACGCTCGATTGCGGACAATACCGCTGAACTTGAGCGCGCTATCGCATCTGGCGAGGTCAAAGTGCCCGAGAATGGTGATGCCAAAGCCGAAAAACAGATGCTGCTGGCTGTTGCATCGCGCCCATCGGATAGTGATCCAACCTTCGTCACGGGCGCTGATGTCTCACGCTTTCAGCGTCGCACAGCACCGCGCATCGCGGCGCCAGCACAAGGTGGCGGCGCACCAGCACCCGCAACGGTTAATTTCCTAGATGCACGACCAGCAGGGCCAGTCGTCCGCATCACACGGGGTAGCAACAAAGAAGCCGAAGTCGTTTCGGTGGGGAGCAAGTAAGATGAACAGGGGCATTTCACACAAGCCATCAGGGCTTGCTCGCATCCTCTACGCGACCGTAGCTCTCAGCCTCATAACAACGCCAATGGGCGGCTTGTATGCAGCCCCACGCGCTGCGAAGGCAAAGGCTAAGCCTGCAATGGCAAAGCCAATGATGAAGTCAGAATCGGGCTTCAACGCGCTGCGGATGCAGAAACCAACGAGTGAATTGTCGCTCTCGGTTGGCCGGGGTCAGCTTATCAATCTACCATCGCCAATTGCTGATGTTTTCGTCGCAAACGAAACTGTCGCAGATGTTCAGGTGCGATCGGCCACGCAGATTTATGTTTTTGCCAAAGCGGTTGGCGAATCGAGCGTGTTTGCCACAACAAAGTCGGGCGCTGTGGTCTATTCGACCAACGTGCGTGCCGGCAAAAACGTCAATTCAATTGACCAAATGCTTAAGCTCGCAATGCCCGAAGCCTCGGTTACGGCCACAACGATGAACGACCTTATCTTGCTGACGGGCACCGTCGCCGGGCCACAAGACAGTGCCGAGGCGGTTGATCTCGTCCAGTCAATGGTCGGCGAAAGTGTCAAGGTGATCAGCCGCCTCAAAACCGCGACCCCACTTCAGGTTAATCTGCAAGTGAAAATCGCCGAAGTCAGCCGTTCGCTGATGAAAGATATTGGGGTTAATCTTGCAACAAACGATACAACCGGCGGATTTGGTTTTGGCATCCTACAGGGTCGGCCAGGTGCGGTAACCGTAAACCCAAATACGGGTACGGTAACAGGCCAGTTCACGGCTCGTCCCAATGCAACGGCGCTTGCCGGATTTGGCAAATTCCTTGGCCTCAGTGTCGGCGGAGCGCTTGATCTCGCTGAAACCGAGGGTCTTGTGACAACGCTTGCTCAGCCAAACCTGACCGCACTTTCGGGCGAAACTGCAAGCTTCCTTGCAGGCGGTGAATTTCCGATCCCGATTTCGCAGGATTTGGGTACGGTAACGGTGCAATATCGCCAGTTCGGGGTCAGTTTGGCGTTCACGCCAACAGTGCTTGCCGATGGCCGCATTTCGATGCGCGTTCGCCCCGAAGTTTCCGAGCTTTCGACCGAAGGCGCGGTGCGCCTGAATGGATTTGACGTCCCAGCCCTCACAATCCGTCGTGCCGAAACGACGGTTGAGCTTGGTTCAGGTCAAGCCTTCATGATTGGTGGCTTGATGCGCAATACGCAGAGTAATGCAATTGACCGTGCCCCCGGCCTTGGTAATGTGCCGGTGCTTGGCGCGCTGTTCCGCTCGACGCGCTACCGCAAGAGCGAGACTGAACTGGTCATCATCGTCACGCCGTATCTGGTGAAACCAGTGACGGCAGGCACGATTGCACTGCCAACCGACGGCTTCAAAGCCCCAACTGATATTGAACGCGTTCTTTTTGGTCGCACCCAATCGGACAAGAATGGCGGTGAACGGCCAAAGCCAACCATGGCACCGCCGGCAACCGTCGTTGGCCCAAGCGTTGGTGAGCTTGATCCAAGCTCAGTACCAGCACTGCCGTTGCAAGCGCCAGCACAACAATCGCAGGTGCAGCCCCCGCGCAGTGACAAGAAAAAGCGCACCGAAACCGCAAACGCAGCCCCAGGGTTTAGCGGAAACTAATTGTCTTCAGGGAGATTGACATCATGCGTAACACAAAATCCTTTTTCCTGATTGGCCTGTGCCTGAGCGTTAGCGCTTGCGGCACGCAAAATCGCGGCCTCGAGTCAGTGCATCAACCAGTCGTCAGCCGGACTGACTATGTCCTCGACGTTAATAGCGGCGGAGGCGGGCTTGACGCACGCGACGCTGGCCGGGTCGAAGGCTGGTTTGAATCGCTCAAGATCGGTTATGGAGACCGTGTTTCGGTTGACGTCGGTAACGAAGGATACGGAAGTGCTGCACGCGAGTCGGTCGCTGCAATTGCCGCCAAATACGGCCTGCTGCTTAACAACAGTGCGCCGATTACCGCAGGCAATGTCCCTGCTGGCAATATCCGTGTGATCGTCAGCCGTGCTAAGGCGACTGTCCCCGGGTGCCCCGATTGGAGCCGTCCGTCCGAGCCAAACTTCAATTCGCACAACGCCTCAAATTACGGCTGTGCCATCAACGGCAATCTTGCCGCGATGGTTGCTGACCCGCAAGACCTCGTTCTTGGACGCGGCGGCGACAGCGCAAGCGATGCGAGCACGAGCGGCAAGGCGATTAAATCCTACCGCGAACGCAAGCCGACTGGCGAACAAGGCCTCAAGAATGAATCCTCAAAGGGAGGGAGTTAATCATGAACGCGCCTTGGTCTCCAACACGCGCAGGCGCTGCGCAGCGTGACCCCTTCGCCGCCTATATCTGCGATGAGAATACCGCCGAGAAAATCCGTCCGGTCTGCATTGAGCTTGGCTGGCAGATCGAAAAGATCAACAAGGGCGGCTTGCGCAACGCGGTGCAATCGCTTTCGGTTTCGGCAAGTCCGAACATCTTGTTTGTCGATCTGTCCGAAAGCGGCGATCCGCTGAATGACATCAACGCGCTTGCCGAAGTGTGCGAGCCGGGTACGGTTGTGATTGCGGCAGGCGAAGTCAATGACGTCCGCCTCTACCGCGATCTGGTGGCGAGCGGTATTCAGGATTATCTCCTAAAACCCTTCAGCACCGATCAACTGCGTGACGCAATCGCCCATGCGCAGGCCGTTCTTAATGGCCCGCGCAACGTTGAGGCGTCGGTTGAACGTCCGCACATGATGACGGCGGTTATCGGCGCACGCGGCGGTGTCGGTGCCTCAGCACTTGCTGCATCATTGGCTTGGCTGATGAGCGATACGCACAAATGGTCAACCGCGATGCTCGATCTCGACATCCATTTCGGCACTGGCGCGCTTTCGCTTGATCTCGAACCGGGTCGCGGCCTGACTGATGCGATTGATAACCCAAGCCGCATTGACGGTTTGTTCATCGAACGCGCCATGGTGCGCGCGAGTGACAAGCTGTCGATCCTGTCAGCCGAAGCCCCGATCAATCAGCCGATGCTGACCGATGGTGGCGCGTTTTTCCAGCTTCAGGAAGAGATGCGCGCAGTGTTTGAATGCACCGTGATTGACATGCCGCGCAGTATGCTGGTTCAGCATCCGCATCTGATGGCTGACGTCCGTTCGGCAGTTCTCGTCACTGAACTCACACTTGCCGGTGCACGCGATATGATCCGGCTGTTGTCGTGGCTCAAATCAAATGCGCCGCAAACCGAAACGCTTGTCGTTGCCAACCGCGTTGGCGCAGGCGCATCCGAAGTCTCACGCAAGGATTTTGAAACCTCAATTGAGCGCAAGATCGACTTTATCCTACCCCTTGACATGAAGACGGTCTGCCAAGCCGCAAAGCTCGGCAAATCAGTCGCTGAAGTGGGCAAAGCAAGCAAGCTTGGCATCGGAATGCGCGACATTTGCAAACGCCTGATGGCGACGGGAGATGCCGCCGCCACAGCGGCTGCTGAAGCACCCAAGGTTGCCTCGGTTTCACTGATGGGCAAGCTTTCCGGCATGAAATCGATGTTTGCAAAGAAGCCCAAGGCCGAAACCGCAGCAAAATGATCGCGCACCAACACACCCATTTTGAAGAAAGCTAACTGGCAATGCAGCCAATCCAGATCATCATATTGGGTGCCGGGGTTCTTATCACGCTGGCGATACTCTTCCTTGCAATGTCTGGCCCGTCGGTCAGCAAGGCAAGTGATCGTCGCCTCCAAAAAGTCACGAACCGCTACAACGGTTCGGGTGAAGCCGTCATCGAAACGCAGATGCGCAAAATCACCAACAACCGCGACACCAAAATGGACAGCTTCATCCAGAATATCCTGCCGCGTCCCGCGATCCTGCGCAAACGGCTTGATATGACTGGCAAGAACTGGACGCTTGGCAAATATGCCGGCACCTCAGTGGTGATCATGGTGCTGGTTGCGGGTTTTGCGATCTTCAAAGGGGCACCTGCCCCGCTCGGGTTGATTGCGGGTATCGCTATTGGCCTTGGTATCCCGCACAAATTGGTCGGGATGCAAATTGCCAAACGCACCAAAATGTTCAATGCCAAATTCCCCGATGCCATTGATCTTATGGTGCGCGGTCTTCGCTCGGGCCTGCCAATTTCAGAAACGCTTGGTATCGTCTCAAGCGAAATTGCAGACCCGGTTGGCACCGAATTTCGCGGCGTGAGTGATCGCATACGCATCGGTAAAACGATGGAGGCCGCACTTGAAGAAACGGCTGACCGGATTGGCACGCCCGAGTTTCAATTCTTTTGCATTACGCTTGCGATTCAGCGCGAAACCGGTGGCAACCTCGCCGAAACGCTGTCGAATCTCTCTGAAGTGCTGCGCAAACGCGCGCAGATGAAGCTCAAGATCAAGGCAATGTCGTCTGAGTCAAAGGCGTCTGCTTACATCATCGGCGTACTGCCTTTCATGGTGTTCGGCATCATCTACTTCGTCAACAGCGGCTATATGGGCCAGTTTTTTACCGATCAGCGACTGATCGTTGCGGGGCTTGGCGGCATGGTCTGGATGGGCATTGGTGCCTTTATCATGGCGCAGATGATCAATTTCGAAATTTAACGCGTAGAACACGGGCAGAGAGACACAAATATGTATACCGGCGGCCCCACCCTGTTAGGGTTCAATGTCTTCTGGGTAGCAACGATGTTTGCTATCGTTGCGGTGTTCGCAATGATATTCGCGCTTTACACCGTAATGACGGTGCGCGATCCTATGGCAGGCCGCGTCAAAGCGCTCAACGAACGGCGCGAACAGCTTAAAGCCGGGATCGTCGCGACATCGGGTAAGCGTCGTGCCAAGCTTAATCAGAAGAATGAGACGACTGACAAGATGCGGTCGTTCCTGTCATCTTTGAAAGTGCTTCAGGAATCACAACTTAAAACCGCGCAGCTACAGCTTGTACAGGCTGGGTACCGATCACGCGATTTGCCCGTTACCGTTATTTTTGCGCGGATGCTGTTGCCGATTATCATTGGCGGAGGCGTGCTGGTTGCGGTTTACGGTTTTGGCTGGAAAGAAGACTGGACGCCGCTCAAGCGATTCATGCTGATCGCGGCGTCGCTGATCGGGAGCTACAAAGCGCCTGACATCTTCCTTTCAAACAAGATCACAAAGCGCACCAAAGAAATCCAAAAAGGGCTTCCCGACGCGCTTGATCTGCTCGTGATTTGCGCCGAAGCCGGGCTTACCGTTGATGCCGCATTCCACCGCGTCGCGCGCGAACTTGGTAAGGCTTATCCTGAGCTTGGCGATGAATTTGCGCTCACCGCAATCGAACTCGGCTTTCTCTCCGAGCGGCGACAGGCCTTTGAAAATCTTGCTGGACGGGTGAAACTTGACGCGGTCAAGGGCGTGGTAACAACCATGATACAGACAGAGAAATACGGCACCCCACTTGCCTCTGCACTCCGCGTGCTTTCAGCCGAATTCCGCAACGACCGGATGATGCGCGCCGAAGAAAAAGCCGCGCGCCTGCCCGCGATTATGACGGTTCCGCTGATCCTATTCATTCTCCCCGTGCTGTTCGTCGTCATCCTTGGGCCAGCCGCCTGCGCGATTTCGGACAATTTCGTCGGGTAATAAGAGCAAGACCTCGCGAAATTTCTATTGCACAAAGCGGTATACTATGCATAGTAAGGCTACTTAGTCTTATAAATAGACTATGTAACTGGCAAACTCGCAGATTATGTTCGGCTGTAACCGAAGATAAGTGAGGTAATGATGCGACCTATTTTTCTTGGCGTATGTGTGTTTTTGCTTGGCGGATGCGCCGAACACCGATTGGTTGTCAAACGGCCCAACCCGACCGGAAGCGAAATCACCGTCAGCAGCACAACGACCATTTTTGGCAACAAGCGTGACCGGATTACGGCGGAGTGCAGCACTAACGCGATTGATGAGGTTCGTGTGCGCCAGAATCTGGGGCAGACACTGTTAAGTGCTGTCACGCTGGGTTTTTTCAACTCGGTCAAGATTGCATACAAGTGCCGCAATATCGAAGCGCCGGTCGGCGATACCAGCCAATAGCGGCGCGGGCATCATGGCTTCTGATCCTTTCATCGAAGAACGCAACAATGCCCAGTGGGTGAACCACCACAAGAATATCGAGCGCCCGGTCAGCAAGATCATAACACTCAACAATGAAGTGCCCGAGGTGACTTCGATTTCAGGACTCGCCAAAACGGCGGCGCGGATCCAGACCGTCATCACAAGTGCGCTCGCGGCTGGCGTCCGTCTCCGGGCGGTGGGGTCGCATTGGTCATTCTCCGATATCCCGGTGGTGGAAGGCGGATGGATTATTGAAACCGATCGGCTTGGCTATCGTTTCAGGCTGAAGGAAACTGATCTCCACCCCGCGCATCTGGACTTGGTTGATGATTTGATCCTTGTGCAGGCGGGCGCAAAAATATCGGCGGTCAACGAAGCGCTTGAAACAAAGCAGTGGCGGCGGGCGCTCAGAACATCGGGTGCCAGCAATGGCCAGACAATCGGCGGCGCGCTTGGCACTGGAATTCACGGTTCGGCAATTGGTGTCGGGGGGCTTGAAAGCCAGGTGACAGGCATCCAGCTCTTAACCGCCACGCAGAATTTATGGATCGAACGGGCTGGCGAACCGATACTCAGCGACAGCCTGATCGCGCGCATGGGCGCGGTGCGCGTGGCTGACAATGCCAAATTTGCGGCGGCGATAGTAAGCCTCGGCGCGCTTGGCGTTGTTCATGCCGTCGTACTTAAGGCGACTGGTCGGTACCGTCTCAATTCGATCCTGCGCCATCTTCCATTCGGTCAGGTGCGGGCAGCGCTCAACAGCCTCGATTTTCGCGGCTTGGGCCTTCCCGCGACAACGGGCGAGCTTTATTTCTTTCAGGTGATCGTCGATCCCCACAAGCTCGACACGGCGTTCACGACGGTGCGCTACAAAGAATTATGCCCTCCAGATTATATCCCAAATTATGACATTACGCCCAAATCGGAACCCGGCACCGATGTACCGCGATTGATCGGCGCGGCGATCCGGCTGTTTCCTGCTCTGCGCAACCTCGCGGTCAGTAAGCTGACCGCTACTGAACTGCGCGAACGCGCCGATGTCGAGAAAGAATGGCGCACGCCGGGCGAGACCTATTCGTTCACCAGCGCACGCGGGGGTGTGGCAAGCGCGGGCTTCGGGATTCCGGTAGCGCAGGTCACCAATGCAATCGCGATCATGCAAGAGGCATTTCGCGTCCATAAAAGCGCACCGATCATATTTACCTGTCGTTATGCCCAGCGTTCGCCGGGGATGATGGCCTTCACGCGATTCGATCCCACCTGCATTCTTGAGATCGATGGCATTGACACGCCCGCCACACAGAAGTTGATCGAACTGGTCGCCAAACGGTTTGACGCGGCGGGCATGCCTTACACCAATCATTGGGGAAAAATAAACCATCTGACCAAGGCACGCGTTCGCAATGGCTTTGGTGGCGCGGTCGACCAGTGGAACGCGACGCGCCATTTGCTTCTGCCCGATGTGGCGGAAAGGCACGCGTTTTCAAGCCCGTTCATCGATGCGGTGGGGCTTAACGGCTAGAATTGCTGCCGATTTTTCCATTTATGTGTTTTCTTTGTCGTTCGGTGTTTCCATAGCACTCGAAAATCCCCTAGGCATCTCGAAACTTTTTTCGAGGATTACACATGCCATCGGGATTATTCGCGCTGCTCGACGATGTGGCGACCATCACCAAAGTTGCAGCCGCCTCGCTTGACGATGTTGCCGCAGCGGCTGGCAAGGCCGGGGCTAAGGCAGCAGGCGTCGTTATTGACGATGCCGCAGTCACGCCGCGCTACGTAACTGGGTTTACCCCGCAGCGTGAACTCCCGATTATTTGGAAGATTGCCAAGGGCTCGCTCAAGAACAAACTGCTGTTCATTCTGCCCGCAGCACTCCTGCTCAGCGCATTTTTGCCGTGGGCGATCACCCCGCTGCTGATGATTGGCGGCGCGTATCTCTGCTTTGAAGGTGCTGAAAAACTGATTGAGGCGATCCGCAAGCGCACCGACGGCGAGGAAGAATCACTTGAAGAGGAAGTCGCCGAAATGAGTGCGGCCGATCACGAAACCATGATGGTAGGTGGCGCAATCCGCACTGATTTCATCCTATCTGCCGAAATCATGGCGATCGCGCTCGCCGAAGTGTCCGACAATACAATTGCGATGCAGGGCGCGATCCTTATTTTTGTTGCGATCGCGATTACGATTGGTGTTTACGGCGTTGTCGGGCTGATTGTGAAGATGGATGATATCGGGCTTAACCTCGCACAGCGCGGCAATGGCGGCGTGCGGGCTTTTGGTCGTGGAATGGTTGCAGCGATGCCGCCGCTCTTGTCGGGGCTTTCCGCCGTCGGCACAGCAGCGATGCTGTGGGTCGGCGGTAGCATTGTCGTCCACGGCATTGAATATTTTGGTTTCAAAACGCTGCCTGAATTTATCCACCATGCCGCTGAGGGCGCGGCCCACGCGGTGCCCTTTGCCAGCGGCCTGATCGAATGGTTGGTAGGCTCAATTGGCTACGGAATATTCGGGGTGATCCTCGGCGGGATTATTGTGGCCGTGCATCACCGTTTTGCGCATAAGAATGCGCATTGATTACCCCCGTTTGAGCGCTGCCTGTGCCGCCGCAAGCCGCGCAATCGGCACGCGGTAGGGCGATGCGCTGACATAATCTAGCTGCACGCTTTCGCAGAAGGCGATACTCGCGGGATCGCCGCCATGTTCGCCGCAAATGCCGAGTTTGATGTCGGGCCGCGTTGCCCTGCCCCGCTCTGCGGCGAGCTTCACCAACTCGCCGACGCCTTCGATATCTAGGCTGACGAAGGGATCAGTTTCGTAAATGCCCTTGTCGACATACGCGCCCAAAAAGCGGCCCGCATCATCGCGGCTGACGCCAAGTGTCGTCTGCGTCAGATCATTGGTGCCAAAGCTGAAAAACTCACCAACCTCGGCAATCTGACCCGCGAGCAAAGCCGCACGCGGCAGTTCGATCATCGTGCCAACAAGATAATCGATCCGTTTGCCGCGTTCTGCAAATACCGCCTCCGCCGTCCGGTCAATCACATCCTTCATCAGCTCAAGTTCACGTTTGGTCGCGACGAGCGGCACCATCACTTCGGGGATGGGTGAAACGTCCAAATCACACGCCGCCTCAAAAATCGCGCGCGCCTGCATCTCGTAAATTTCAGGATAAGTGACGCCGAGCCGACAGCCGCGATGGCCGAGCATCGGGTTAAACTCGTGCAATTCTGATGCCCGCCGCTTGAGCGTACCAATGCCAACGCCTGCCGCTGCGGCAACGTCAGCAAAGTCGCTTTCTTCAGTGGGCAAAAATTCATGAAGCGGCGGATCAAGCAAGCGGATCGTCACAGGCAACCCCGCCATCACCTCAAAAATGCCCTTGAAATCGGCGCGCTGTTCGGGGAGCAACCGCGCGAGTGCCGCGCGCCTGCCCGCCTCATCCTCGGCCAAAATCATCTGACGCACGGCGGTAATCCGGCTTGCCTCAAAAAACATATGTTCAGTGCGACACAGCCCAACGCCCTCTGCGCCAAAATCACGCGCAATCCGGCAATCGGCGGGGGTTTCGGCGTTCGCGCGCACCTTCATCCGGCGGATACCGTCAGCCCACACCATGAGCGCGGCAAAATCGCCTGACAGTTCGGGCTGCACCGTTGGCACTTCGCCGACCATGATTTCGCCCGACGAGCCGTCAATCGTAATGACATCGCCCTCACGCACTTCGCGCCCGCCGACGCGGAACACCCGCTCCTTGGCATCAATCGCGAGTGAACCAGCGCCCGAAACGCATGGCCGCCCCATTCCGCGTGCAACCACCGCAGCGTGGCTCGTCATCCCGCCGCGCGCAGTGAGAATGCCCTTCGCCGCGTGCATCCCGTGAATATCTTCGGGCGATGTTTCCATGCGAACAAGAATGACCGCGTCACCCATTTCGGCGCGCTTTTCGGCGACATCGCTATCAAACACCGCAATCCCCGAGGCTGCACCCGGCGAGGCAGGCAGCCCCTTCGCCAGCACATCGCGCGCAGCCGTCGGGTCAAGCGTCGGGTGCAACAACTGATCAAGTGCCGACGGGTCAACCCGCGCCACTGCCTCATCACGCGTGATCAGGCCGCCGTTTGCCATATCAACCGCAATTTTGAGCGCGGCTTTTGCCGTCCGCTTGCCAGAGCGGGTTTGCAGCATCCATAGCGTGCCGCGCTCAACGGTAAATTCAATATCCTGCATATCGCGGTAATGCGTTTCGAGGATCGCGAACACCCGCGCGAGTTCGCCGTAAACCGCTGGCATAGCCTCTTCCATGCTCAGCGGCTTGGCATTCGCCCGTTCGCGCGCAGCAAGCGTGAGATATTGCGGCGTGCGGATGCCCGCGACGACATCTTCGCCCTGCGCATTGATCAGATATTCGCCGTAATAGGCATTCTCACCCGTCGCTGGATCGCGCGTGAAGGCAACCCCCGTCGCCGACGTCTCGCCCATATTGCCGAATACCATCGCCTGCACGTTAACGGCGGTGCCCCAATCATGCGGGATGCTGTTAATCCGGCGATAGACCTTCGCGCGGTCGCTTTCCCAGCTTTCAAACACCGCGCCGATGGCATTCCAAAGCTGCGCCAGCACATCCTGCGGGAAGGGTTTGCCCCACTCCGCTTCAACCAGCCGCTTATATTCAGCTACCAGTTCGCGCAGATCATCGGCGGAAAGCTCAGTATCAAGGTAAAAACCCTTGTCTTCCTTCGCAATCTCAAGCGCTTCCTCAAAGCCGCCGTGATCAAGCCCGAGGACAACATCGGCATACATTTGAATGAACCGCCGGTAGCTATCCCACGCGAACCGCGCATCGCCCGAAATCGCGGCTAGCCCCTGTACCGTCTCATCGTTGAGGCCAAGATTGAGGACAGTATCCATCATCCCCGGCATCGAAACCCGCGCGCCCGAACGGACAGACACGAGCAGCGGATTGGCCGCATCGCCAAAGGTCTTGCCCGTTATGCTCTCGATGTGCGCGATGCCGGACTCAACCTGCGGCGTCAGTTCGGTCGGGAAAGCGCGCGTGGCAATGTCGTATAGCGCGCACATTGGCGTGGCGACGGTGAAGCCCGGCGGCACGGGCAGGCCGATTGAGGCCATCCCGTCAAGGTTCGCACCTTTGCCGCCAAGCAAAGTCTTATCCTGCCCACCTTCAGAAACGCCGCCGCCAAAGCGGTACACATATTGGGTCAAACGATTACCCTTCAATCTTCGAGAAATCGGCCACGCGGTGCACCGCGCTTACGAACCGTTCGAGCAATCCTAACCTATACGCCCGCTTTTGCGGATCGGGGTCATTCACCATCACGCCCGTTTCTTTGTTGAGGTAAATATCAATCGGAGCGCGCAGCGTAGAGAGCGCCAACATCGCGCCCTCGAAATCCTCACGCGCAATCGCCGAGGTGGCGAGCGGTTCAGCAGCGTCGAGCGCGGCATGGAGGGCGTAATCCTCCCCGTTCCGGGGAGGGGAACCATCCGCAGGATGGTGGAGGGGCACAGCCAAGTTTTCCTGAACGTCTGACGGCGAAACACCTTCCCTGTGCCCCTCCACCAGCTTCGCTGGTTCCCCTCCCCCGGAGGGGGAGGATTTAAGGATATTGCCCGCGCGC
>JAYTPB010000173.1:0-8544 GCA_043747445.1 Sphingomonadales bacterium | reverse complement strand
CTGAACTTCGGGGGAGCCAGTGTCACCTTCGTGACGGGCATGTTCTTTGATAAGCTCTTGCTTGCGCGTGGCGGTAATCGTCATTTATTTTCCTTCGACATCGAAGCTATAGATTAAATCGCCGCACACTCCGGACGTTGCCGCCCAAAACCTCTACCAGCGCGAGTGGAATGTCTCCGCTCAAGGCAAGTTGAAGTCCGTCGCTTGCTGCGATCCCGGTCAAGACCTGTCCGTGGTGGATCAGCTCTGCCTGTTCCGGGGTAAGGGCGAGTGCCGGGATGTCGTCCAGCGCTGTCCTTATCGGCAGAGATATGTCTTCTAACGCCCGCGCCTTAGACTTTTCGAAGAGAATGTCCAGCGAAATTGCCTGAGCCAGTGTAAACGGCCCCGCTTTCGTTCGCCGCAGCATGGTGACATGGCCAACAGTGCCCAGCGCAAGAGCAATGTCGCGTGCGAGCGAGCGGATGTAAGTGCCTTTGGATACGTGCGCGGTGAGGGTGATTTCATTGACTTCCTCCGCGTCTCCGCGCCTCCGCGTGAATGAGTCTGATTCACGCGGAGGCGCGGAGACGCGGAGGGAATAGATGGTCACATTCCGGCTAGTGAGCACCACATCCTCCCCAGCCCGCGCCAAATCATAAGCGCGCTTGCCATCAACCTTGAGCGCGGAAAATGTGGGCGGCACTTGTTCAATCGGCCCGGTGAATACGGGAAGCGCCGCTTCAATCTCAGCGAGTATTGGCCGCACATCGCTTGTCGCAATCACTTTGCCTTCAAGATCAAGACTTTCAGTTTCCTCACCCAAGCCTATCGTAAATTCATAAATTTTGCTGGCATCCAACATCCGCCCGGCAAGCTTGGTCGCCTCGCCTACCGCAATCGGCAATACCCCCGTCGCCAGCGGATCAAGCGTGCCGCCGTGGCCGACCTTAACCTTGGGATAGCCGCCCTCACGCAGTGCCCGCTTGACCGCGCCAACGCCTTGCGTCGATCCCATGCCGAGCGGTTTATCGAGGATGATCCAGCCGTTCACTTGGGCAATGGCTTTTCCCAGAGCATCACAACAAAATTGGGCACGCGCTCAAATTTGGGGTCTTTGCCGCAATATTCGCCCTGCGGCATCGGCTCCAGAAACGTCTTGAGCGTAAAGCCGTGGCGTAACAGCAGCTCAAAATATGTGCTGAACGGGCGGTGCCAATTAACGATATCAATCCCGTTCCACCGCTGGTGCACCGTGCGTTCCTGCATATAATTATCGACGGCATAGTGGCGCGCCTTGCCCGTCAGGCCGTAATCCCAAACGCCTGCCGAATTGATGCTCGATAGGTTGGCGATCAGGAAAGCGCCGCCGGGTTTGATCACCCGCGCCGCCTCGGCAATTGCTTGGTCGAGCCACTCTATATCAATCAGAGATAGATAGCTGACACACAGATCAAACGACGCATCAGCAAAGGGGAGGGCTTCGGCCCCGCATACGTGATAATCACTGTCCTGATCCTTGGCTTGTGCGGCCTCAATCAACCGAGAGGTCGGATCAATCCCGCTGGCAGTAAAGCCAGTCTCGCCGAGCATCCGCACAAACCGCCCCTCACCGCAGCCAATATCAAGCGCCGCGCCTGAATAACCGCGCGCGATATCAAGCATCACCGGATCAAGCACCGCGCACCGCCCCCAATCGCCGTCTTCGCCCATAGTGACGATCCAAGCGTCAGCTGAACTGTTCCACCCTGTGTCTGTTTTGGTCATTCAGGCGCGTTAGAAAAAATCGCCTCAATTCGCAAATCAAACAGCGTGGCAACGAGCCTTGAACGCGGTAGCATTGATCGTCAGTTCGGTTGGCATGTCGAGCATGTGCTCAGTTACAGACAATCGGTGAAGTGGAGAGATTCCTATTAACGCCGCTGCCAATTGTTACCCGTCTTTAGAAGGAATTCGCTTTCTGCGAATGCGTGACAATTTCGTTCGATTTTCTGCAGCCGACCACCGCAGAATGTCTTTAAGCGCCATGCGGTAGTTTTCGGACTCATGCTTGCTTTTCCTTTGCGCGTAGACAGTGGCAGCCAACGTCAGCAGCCCACCGAAAATCGCGCCACCGATGGCCAAAACGGCTTGTAAAAGGTGATCCTTATATCTTGCTGACGCAGCGTCCCGTCTCTCATTCGCTTTCTGCGATTCTTGCTGGTTGATATTCCTTTGTTCCCGCACTGCACGGATGGCCTGCAGACCGATCACCAGATTCGCTGGGCATGTACGGCCCGCCGAGCAAGCGCCAGACAGGTAGGCGTCGAGGTCAACCAACTCGCTATCGCGCGTGCCAACCAGCTGCTTCTGTGTCCATGCCGGAATCTGATCAGGCTCTTGTTTCCAATCTAATAGGTTCCGGAGGAACTGATTCTTGAGCGCGGGGGTCAGTTCGCTAGTGGCATTTCGCCGCAGCAGCGGTTTTTCTGTTGAGGCATCAACTGCCAATCTTGATCGTGGTGTCGCTGGAGGAAAATTTTGGCGTGGCTCCTCGCGGGCGGATATTTGCGCTGGCTTTGGCATCAATTCCTCAATCGTACCCGGAGCAATCTGAGCAGTCAGGTAATCGCGCGCAATCGCGTATTTCGGTGGGCAGCCCTGTGCACATGCACCCAACAAGGCGGAAACATCCCGTCTCCAGTTTGACCCGATAGGACTAAGCTTTCGATCATCAAGCCACTGCTTGAATTCTATCAACGGCTCATCTTGAGGACGCGATGCGATCTCCTCCAATATGCGCGGCGTGGTGCAACATGGCGGCCCTACTTGTGAATCTGCTGCAACAGGAACGCTGACCAGAGCCAATAAAAATAGGAGACGTATAGTAATACTTGCCTTACCCGTCATAGTCACGCTCCACATCACTGTTCACGTATAACCCAGTGTCCGTATTTCTCCAAAATTGAGCTTAGCCTCACCCCCCGAAATACCGCGTCCTGAAATTCTCCGCAAACGCCGCCAACCTTCCCTCGGCTATCGCCTCTCTTAGCCCCGCCATCAATTGCTGGTAAAACCACAGATTATGTTCGGTCATCAGCATCGCACCGAGCATTTCACCCGATTTGATCAGATGATGGAGATAAGCCTTGCTGGCATTGGCGACGGGCGAGGCGGGATCAAGCGGGGTCAAATCCTCGGCGAATTTCGCGTTGCGGAGATTGAGGGGGCCGTCCCACGTAAACGCCTGTCCGTTGCGGCCCGACCGCGTTGGCAGGACGCAGTCGAACATATCGACCCCGCGTTCGACCGCGCCGACGATGTCATCGGGTTTGCCGACGCCCATCAGGTAGCGGGGCTTTTCGGCTGGCAATTGCCCCGGCGCATAATCGAGCACGGCGAACATCGCCTCTTGCCCCTCACCCACTGCAAGCCCGCCAATCGCATAGCCGTCAAAACCAATCTCGATCAGCGCTTGGGCCGATCGCAGCCGCAGATCCTCGTCAAGCGATCCCTGCTGGATGCCGAGCAACGCCGCGCGCGCTGCATGTTCTGTGCCGCTATCAAAGCCCTCACGCGAACGGCGCGCCCAGCGCATTGAGCGCTCCATGCTTGCTGCCGCTTCATCGCGGGTTGCGCCGTTTTTGGTGCATTCATCAAACGCCATGACAATGTCGGAGCCAATTAAGCGCTGGATTTCCATTGACCGCTCAGGCGTGATCAAATGCTTTGACCCGTCAAGATGCGATGAGAAGGCCACACCCTCTTCGGTGAGCTTGGTGAGCGCGGAAAGGCTCATCACTTGATAACCGCCGCTGTCAGTCAGGATCGGGCGCGGCCAATCCATGAATTTATGCAGCCCGCCAAGCCGTGCCATCCGTTCAGCACCGGGGCGGAGCATCAAGTGATAGGTATTGCCAAGGATAATATCGGCCCCAATCGCGCGGACGGCGGCGGGCTTCATCGCCTTGACTGTTGCCGCTGTACCAACGGGCATGAACGCAGGTGTGCGGATTTCGCCGCGCTGCATCGTGATGATGCCGGTGCGCGCCTTGCCGTCGCTCGCGGCTATGTTGAATAGAAAACGGGGTTGATCAGGCATGGCGCGCCTTAACCCACGTCACGCGGGCCTGTCGAGGTGTCGCTTAGACGCGCCGCTTGACCTCAACCTGCTGATCATAAAGTTCAGCGCTGCCAAAGACCGTCATGAATGCAATATCGGTGGCGTCGCGGCCCACACCGATGCGGACGATCTCTTCGGGACGTGCCATGCCGGTTGCGTCAATCAAGTGCCAGCTGCCCTCAAGCCAGACCTCGACTACTGCATGGAAATCAGGCGGATCAACGCCGGGGGCATAGGCCGAAACCAGCCGTGCAGGAATGCTCGCCGCGCGGGCCATGCTGGCGAGCAAATGCGCGAAGTCGCGGCATACCCCCTGCCGCTGAACGAAGGTATGTGCAGCCGTGGTATCGCCGTCTGACGTGCCCGAAACATAGTCAATATTGCTCATCATCCAACGCCGCATCGCGGTAATTTTCGCGCCGCCCTGCACCCCGCCAAATTCGCGGTTTACGAACGCCTCGAACAGGTTGCTCTCGCAGTAACGGCTCGGCATCAGATAAGGGATGACGAGCGCGGGCAAATGACGCGGCGCGTCTGACCTGAATTGCGAAAAATCAGGCATTGGCCGATCAATCGCGACGACACTATCATAGGCGACATTGAACGTGCCTTGGCCAACCGCCCATGTCCGCTGGCCAATCGATTCCTCACCCTCAACCGCGACCAAGGCTTCGGGCGATCCGACAATCAAATTGCTGCTCACCAAGCGCTGATCGGCCATCGCCGCCGCCTCAATCTGAAGCAACACATCGCACGGCTCGGCAATGAAATATTCAAGCCGCACACGAATTTCGACGATCATGATAGTTAGGCCTGACTGGTGAATATAATCAGTGCTAATCCATCAGGGCGTAAACACCAACTCCCAAGTTTCTCCCAGTTCGGCCTTGCCAAATTCATCGTGCATTTCGGTCGCGATGATGTGAAACCCGTTGGCGGCGTAAATCCGCCGCGCGCTGAGCAGCACCGCATGAGTCCAGAGCCAAATGCGCGCGTAACCCGACGCGCGGGCAAATTCCACGCATGTTCGCACCAGTGCTTCGCCAATGCCAAGACCGCGCGCTTCGGGTTCAACATGGAGCAGGCGGAGTTGGGCTGCGCCCTCCCCACTATCAACGCAGAAGATCGCGCCGATCATCCGCCCGCCGCGTTCGGCGATCCAGCATTGCTCTCGCCCCGGCTTGAAATCGCGCAGGAAATTGGCGGTAATCTCGCCCTCAAGCACCTCTAGCCGCGTGCCCCAGCCCCAATGCTCATGATAGAGGATTGACTGGCGCGCGGCGATCATCCCCATGTCCCCTGGCTTGAATGTGCGGAGGTGCCACGGCAGCGCGCGCCCTTCGCCAAGCAGCGCCGAGACTGTTTCAAGCGCGCCGACGAGGGCCATGCGGTCATTTTCGGTGAGGTGCGCAATGCTCGCCTCAATATGTGTGCGCGTTACATCGTCGAGCGCATCAAATGCGGTTTGTCCTTCAGGGGTGAGCGCAATCGGCCGCTGCCGCGCGTCGGTTCCCCGGCCCCGCGCGATCCACCCACGCGCCTCAAGCCCTTTAAGCAGACGGCTGGCATAACCGGCATCAAGCCCAAGTGCTGCGCCAAGTTCAGCCGCGAGCGGGCCGTCACGATTGACAATCTCATAAAGCAGCCGCGCCTCAACCAGCGACATCGCGCTCCCCATATACCCAGCATCAAGCGCCCCAACAAAGCGGGTGTGAAAACGGTTGAAGGCGCGCAGCGTGGTGACGGTATCGGACATGGTGTCCGTGGTAACGAAATAGTTGACTGAGTCAACTTATTGGGATGGTCACAATCTATTCATCATCATCGTTGAGATCAGCCATCAAAGCCTCAACACTATCAAAGCGCTTGACTTTGCCCGCTTGAATATCGCGCATCGCTGCCTGCGTTTCCGCGTTAGGAATGCGCACATCAAAGGGCAGCGCCTTATCCGACACCACGCGCACAAGCATAAGCCGGATCGCGTCGGAAACAGACAAGCCCATTTCCGACAGCACAGCCGTCGCCTCCTTCTTCAATCGCTTATCAATCCTGGCACGGACTACATCTATAGCGGGCATGAGGGCATCTTTCATATCTGAGCTACGACGTAGCTACGCACAATTAATGAAGATTTTTGATGACATCGTCAAGACATCAGAGCTTTACATGTTAGTAAATTTAGTATATCTAGTAAATTGAAAGGATAAATGCCATGCCGCAAATTAAAGACTTCCCTGATAATATCGCTCACACACCTGTGTACGTTGTACCCTATTTTGCGCATGACCCAGGCAAGGAAAATGACACAAATGCCCAGTTTATAACTGTCGGCTGGTCGCAATGGGATGATGATGAGCCTTCGGCCAAAGTGGTGCGGCATTCGGGTCAGCGTTGGTCGCGGCAATCCGAAGAGTTGCCTCTTGCAAGATTAGTCGATTTAACGATTTTAACAGCCTTAGCCTTTGGTTCAAGTAGTAGTTTTACTACTATTGATAAAGGCGTTTTTGAGTCGCAGAGCTTGCCAATCGATGTCGCGTATGGGTCAAAACGAGATCGCAAGGCATTAACAGAGGAACTTAAATCTAATACGGTTTTGCAGCGCCGATTTAAGGAACTATTTCGCGTTCTGAAGGACATTGACTCAATTGGCGGCTTGGGCTGATGCGCAAAATCGATCTCCAATCTAGATTCAAGCGCGATTACAAGCGAGAGAAGAAGGCCAACGCATCACTTGATGCGATCCTCACTCCTGTACTCGACATGCTGGCGATGGACGCGATTTTGCCTGAACGCCTCTCAGATCACGCTCTGCGCGGCGAATGGAAGGGCTTCCGCGACTGTCATATCAAGCCTGACCTTGTGCTCATTTACGCGAAGTCTGAGGGTGTGTTGTCGCTCGCGCGGTTGGGGTCACATAGCGAAGTTTTTGGGTAACAAGCGGAGACTTGGATTATAATGGCATCAACAGTTACCGATCAAACGCATTAATAACAGCCCACCACAAAAAAGGAGCCCCCGCATTTCAGCGGGGACTCCTTCATGCCTTGGGAGGCAAGCTGAGTAGCGGGTTATTTTTCGCCGTTTTCTTTGACGCCAATCGTTGGCACATCAATCGTGGTCGTTTTGGTTTCAACGGTTGGCACTTCAACCTCGGTCTTGGTGGTGCCAACAACGACTTCCTTTGAGTCGAGATCAACATTGGGAAGCGCGCCGCCCTTGATCGAGACTTCTGGCAAAGCGCCCGATTTGGTTACGTCTGCACTCCAGAAACCGCTCGCAAAGAGCAAGCCGACGATGACGACTGCGGCAAGGACGACCAGTCCGATTGTCATTCCGCCTTTACCACTCTTGGTTTGGTTCGGATCGGTATCGTCGCGCTTAAAATCTGCCATAATGTTCACTCCTCTGTTATTCAGAGTCGACAACGCGGGGTCTGAACAAAGGTTCCCAGTATAAGCGGGGTTAAACTGTGCCTAAAAATAGCGTTGCATCAACGCCGTCACTTCAACCCGTGCCTTGAGTTTACTCGCCAGCAGATACATCCCACCGAATTTGCGTTGGAGAAAGAGCGTTTCAATCGGCGGGATGTGCCAGAAATCGCGTGCTTTGGCGATTGCCATGCCTTGATCACGCAACTCCACCATCACGCTGTTATCGCCGAAATCAAAGGCACCACCCGCGCGTAATGGAGCCATTGCCATTTCAAACATCATCATCACAGCGTCTTGATGCTTTGGCTGGGTGTGCTCGTCAAAGAAGCCAATGGCGATCATCGTTTCGCGCGCTGCGGTATGATCGCCAGCAAGTCCAGCCTGCATGAGCCGCCGATAACGTGCCGAGGCATCAGGGGGAATGTCCCGCGTCGCCCCGAAATCAAGCAGAACAAGCTGTTTCGTCTCGGCGTTGTAACGGTAATTGGCAAAATTAGGGTCAGTTTGCATCAAGCGATAATCGAACAGTTCACGCAGCAGCAGGTCAATCAGCAAAGTGACCACCCGGTCTCGCTCAGCCTGTGGCGCAGTCGTCAGCGTCTCAATTGCGACACTTTCGATGTATGACATCGCAAGCACGCTTTCTGTCGTCAAATCAGCATGAAGCACCGGAACATCAAATTCCGGAACGCCTTCCAGCAATACGCCAAATCGCTTCAAATACTGCGCTTCCTGCACATAATCGGCTTCTTGATGCAGTTGCCGCTTCGCCTCAACCAGCATCGGCGCAACGTCAATCGTATCGGGCACTAGCCCAGATAGCTTCATGAGTGACGCAACATTATTCACATCGCTATCAATGCTTTGGCGGACTCCGGGATATTGCACCTTAATCGCGAGATCGCGGCCATCCTTGGTAATCGCATGGTGAACTTGGCCGATTGAGGCCGCTGCGATTGGCGCAAAACCGAAACTTTCAAAGCGGTCTTCCCAGCCCTTCCCCCAATTGCGGTTCAGCACCGCCTGCAATTG
>JAYTPB010000172.1:0-18949 GCA_043747445.1 Sphingomonadales bacterium | reverse complement strand
AAGCGCAACATCATGGCGCATTATGATCTGGGCAATGATTTTTATGAGTGCTGGCTTGATCCGACGATGAGCTATTCAAGCGCATTGTTTGAAGACGGCGATACGCTTGAGGCGGCGCAACACCGCAAGATGGGCGCACTGATGGCGCGGCTTGATTTGAAGCCGGGTTCGGACATTCTCGAAATCGGCTGCGGCTGGGGCCATTTTGCCAAGCTGTGTGCGCAAGGCGGCCATGACGTCACCGCGATCACGCTTTCTCCGAGCCAGAAGCTTCATGCCGAAGCGGCGGCGGCGGGAGCGGCACATGCGCCCCAGTATCAGCTCCTCGACTACCGCGACGTGAGCGGCGCTTACGACGCGATTGCGAGCATCGAAATGGTTGAGGCGGTAGGGCAAGCGTATTGGCCGACCTATCTTGATGTCATCGCGCGCAGCCTGAAACCCGGAGGGCGCGCGGCGATCCAGTTCATCATGATCGCTGATGATATTTTTGAACGGTATGCGCAGAGCGCTGACTTCATTCAGACTTATGTATTTCCCGGCGGGATGCTGCTGTCCGAGAGCCGTTTTCGCGCGCTCGCCGAAGCGCGGGGTTTGCGATGGGATGCGCCGCAGCATTTCGGGATCGACTATGCCGAGACGCTCAAACTTTGGCGCGAACGGTTTGACGACGCGGTTGAGGCGGGTAAGCTGCCCAGCGGATTTGACGCGCGCTTTATCAAGCTGTGGCGATACTATCTGATGTACTGCGAGGGCGGATTTCGCGGTGGCGGGATTGATGTGGCGCAGGTGACGCTGATCAAACAATAAGGGGACGGGGATGATGCGAAGAGGAATATTTATCACGGCGACGGCAAGTCTGCTGGCGCTTAGCGGCTGCGATACAGTCAAACTTTATACCAATTTGCCAAAGGATCAGAATGTGCTTTTCTGGACAGTTGATCAGCGCGACAGCGCGTTTCGTGCGATGGAAAAACTCGTCAAGGTGAATGACATTGCCAAGGGCGATGCGGTGTATCCGCTGCCGCAGGGCGCTGCGATCACGCTGCCGCAAGACGTTGACGCGTATATGAAGGCGCAGCGCAATGCCGGGCTGATCATCATTCAGGACGGTAAAATCCGCCTCGAAAAATACGCGCTTGATTATAGCAAGGAAGGCCGCTGGACGAGTTTTTCAGTGGCGAAATCGCTGACCTCAACGATGGTCGGAGCGGCAGTGCGTGACGGCTATATCAAGAGCCTTGATGACAAGGTGACGGTGTATATGCCCGATCTCAAAGGCTCAGCCTATGATGATGTCTCGGTCAAGCAATTGCTGACGATGACGTCGGGGGTGAAATGGAATGAGGATTATACCGATCCAAAATCCGATGTCGCGCTGTTCAATCTGCACAAGGCCGAACCCGGTGTGGATGTGACCGTCAGCTATATGCGCAAGCTGCCGCGTGAGGCTCCGGCGGGAAGCAAGTGGGTGTATAAAACCGGTGAGACCAACCTGATCGGTGTGCTTGTTTCCAGCGCGACCAAGAAGACGCTTTCGGCCTATCTGTCGGAGAAGGTATGGAAACCGTTCGGGATGGAGCAGGACGGCGCATGGATGCTTGGCAGCACGGGGCATGAAATCAGCGGCTGCTGCGTATCGGCGAGCCTGCGCGATTATGCGCGCTTTGGCCAGTTCATCCTTGGCGGCGGGATGGCGGGTGGCAAGCCCGTACTCCCTGATGACTGGCTCACCGCAGCCACAACCAAGCAAGCCGATATCGCCCAACCGGGGCGCGGTTACGGCTATCAGTGGTGGACGAATGACGATGGCAGTTTCGCCGCCCAAGGCATTTTCGGGCAGGGGATATTCATTGACCCCAAGCGCAAACTTGTGATCGCGAGCAACGGCAACTGGCCCACCGCAACTGACCCCGAAGGCGTCGGCAAAGCGCGCGAGGCGTTTTACAAAAGCGTGCAGGATGCGGTGGATAGGGGGGATAAATAAATCGTCACCCCGGCGGAGGCCGGGGCCGTTTGAAGGTTTCGCACAACGGCAAAGCGACCCCGGCCTCCGCCGGGGTGACGTCAGCGCTTACTTCTTCGCCCCCCTCACTACCACGATCATTTTGCCTTGAGCGTCGCATTAAACTTTGTGATGTCTTCACTAAGTTCGGCCTCAACTTTGTTTACAAAAACCGTCATGCCGCCAAATATCTCAACATTATAATATTGCTCGCTGTTGACGAGTCTTGCGCCCTCAGCATTGAGCTTCGCCTTGGCATCACGCGTAGCCTCGTGAAGTTTTTGCACCTCTGCGATAGCCGCCTTGGCTTTCTGCATAGCGGGGCTATTTGGGTCGGTGCCAACGGCTGCGCCAACCGTCCCCTGAGTGGCTTTACGCTTATCATCATACATCTCAATTGCGTCATAGGCTTGCTTGACTATGGCATTAAGGCCGACGACGCCGCCGTTAGGGAAATGCGGCTTGACGGTACCATCCTTGTTAAACTGGCTCATCGCGTCGCCCGGCTTGGCCTTGAATATTTTTGCTTCGACCTCGGCGGCTTTTTTCTCTGCCTCCGCCGGATTGAGGCTTTGCGGTGTAACTTCGGAGGCAGCTTTGCAGCCGACAAGAAGGGCTAGGGTGATTGGGATGATGATCGAAAGGCGCATGGGAAATTCCGCTCTGTTGTTATTTAACGCGTGACATTCAGGAAAACGCCTCTGAATTCAAGGCGATTCAGCATGTTTGTGACTCACAAAAAAGGGGCTGCAACGTTTGACCGGTGCAGCCCCCATAATCACGTGACGATGATTAAACCGTCACCGATCCATTTAGCGACGCTGGAAGGCGTTCGCGAGTGTGAAACGGACGATATTAGTACCGAGGTTCTGGCCGTCGGTATCATCCCATTCCCAGTGCACGCCGTTGGCAATGCGGCTATCGCCATTTTCTTCCTGCGCTTCTTGGAAGCTACGATAACGCACAGGTACGAATGCACGTACTGGTTCGCCAGCCTTAACTTCAGTTCCCGTGCCGTTATATTCGTCAGAAACGAATGTGAAACGCGTGTTGTTCGGGAAATAGGCGCGCAGTGATCCAAACAATGCGGCACCAAAGGTCGCATGTCCTGATGGATATGCTGGGAAACCCGGTGTTACGGATTGCTGTGCACGTGGCAAACCAACAAAGTTTAGGTTGTTCAACAGCGAAATCCCGAATACCCGATAATTCGGACGATTGGGAATTGTTGCATCGCCAGCTTCACCGCCACGCACAACGCCTGTATTCGGGCGCCAATAGTTGTAAAACCACTTGCTGTCCCAAGCCGCAATGCCTGAATCGCCCATTGTTGTGTTCAGAATTGCAAGCAGGCGTGCAAACTCGTTAACCGATGTCAACCCCTGATCTTCAGCAATCGAAACGGCAACTTGGTTGTAAAGGCGTGGTGGCGTACCAAGCAAAGGCTGGCCATCATAACCCCAGAAGTTGCCGATGAAGCTGTCACGAGCAGTGTGTGTGCTACCAGGAACGCCAAAATCAGCACCACGGCCGGTAACTTCAACGAAACCAGCACGGAAGCGTGCGGTATTTGGTGCGGGGAAAACCGGAATACGGAATTGATCGCCACGGCTAAGTACGAATGGAGTTACATTACCCCAACGCGCGCCGAGAACGCCGCTTCCTGTTGCTTGTGTAAAGTTCGGTGCAACTGTGTTTCCAGCATTGACCTTGCCTAGGAAGCCAACCGTTGAACCGCCAGCGAGTACGCCGCCTGCATCACCGGCTGCCGCACCATCTCCAAAACGTGGTTCTGTATGCTGTGAACCGTCATTTGAACGGCGCGCAAGCATCTGTCGTGCTGATTCAGCGCCGATTGCGCGTCCAGCAGCAATCGCTGAAGCACTTGCGTTGATCTGGCTGAGATCTGACGAATAAATGCCAGTCAGTGTAGTTGCCTGTGCAGGGTGAAGCGCAATTAGCGTTCTGTAAGCAGCTTCTGTAATTGCGGCATCGCGCGAAGCACCTGCAAGTGCTCTTGGCACAGGGTTGTAAGAGCGGAATTTATTGCCAAACGCATTCACCGCATCAAAAACCGCAATTGAAACGATTGCGAATGCACGTGAATTCCGCGTTGGCCCAAGCTGGCCTGCACCAGTGCTGTGGTCAACTAGGTTGGCCTGAAGCATCACTTCATTCCACATTTTCACGCGGTCAAGTGTACCCGAAACTGTGCGAGCGGACGTTTGGCCCTTCAATTCAGCAATTTGAGATGTTGTGGCTTTGGCTAGATATTCTCTTGACTGAGCCGATGCCGCCGAAGCGAACAGCGCAGGCGCGACCAGTGCGGTCGTCAGCAGTCCTACGAATTTCATAGATTTTTTCATTATATTCTCCACCTCTTTTTGAGACAAGTCTATACAATCGATCAAGCGCAGTTGATCAAATGCGGACAACCGGGGGGCCATCCGTTTTTACGCATTGATTTACTTGTTATACTAGACGGACATCACTCACACTGCGCAGGCTTTGCCCATCGCTACCCAGTCGGGTTTGTAGCCTCCCGACAACATTTGAGTATGATGAGATATGGACAATCGCAACTATCAATAAATCGATTAGGGTAAGTGGAAAAATCGATTAGAGCGTAAAAAATGGCGTAAATCCGTCGTTTTCATACAAATGAAATCGTTTACCGTTTCGTTTTGGAACATTAAAACAAGATTTATGAGCAGAATGGATACGTATTTGCGCCATATCGACGTTAACCGATTGCGGTGCTGGACGTGTCCAATTTGAGACGGCATAAGTGCCCCGAAATTAGTCAAGGAGTGCGATACCGCACATGGGCGATCAACTTGTCGCAGATGATGAACTTACTGTCGCGGATAATGCCGCGCTGTTGGTCATCGCGTCGCTGTTGCAGCCCGATGCACTGACGCGCGCGCAGGCGGTTCGGCTTGAAACGGGGGAGCCGATTGAGTCGGTCGTTACGCGACTCGGGCTGGCCTCCGAACAGGCACTTGCGCAGGGTTTTGCGAAGGCTGCGCGGTTGCCGCTGATCAGTGCACGGGATTTTCCGGTGGCGCGCGTGGAAGGTGCGACGCCGTCTGCTGCGTTCCTGCGAGAGATGCGCGCGTTGCCCGTGGCGATGAATGACGGACGGTTGCGGCTGGCGCTGGCCAATCCGTTTGATGATTTTGCGGTGACCGCGCTTGGGTTCAGCTTTGCCTGCCCGGTTGACCGCGTTGTCGCGCCGCCAAGCGATATTGAGGCGGGGATTGACCGACTTTACGGTCAGGATGAGCTCAATGCCGAAATGCCGGGCGCAGGCGCCGATGAGGATGATCTGGAGCGGCTGCGCGATATCGTGAGCGATGCGCCCGTCATCCGCGCGGTCAATCGGTTGATTGCTGACGCGGTTGATGCGCGCGCGTCAGACATTCATGTTGAACCCGCCGAAGACCGGGTGGTGGTGCGGATGCGCGTTGACGGGGTGTTGGTTGAGGCGGCCTCTCTGCCGCCATCAATGCGGACGGCGCTCGTCTCACGGATCAAGGTGATGGCCGAGCTTAATATTGCCGAGCGCCGTCTGCCGCAGGATGGCCGGATGCGCGCCACGGTGCGCGGGAATGAGATTGATCTGCGCGTGGCGACGGCGCCCTCAATCCACGGTGAGAGCGTGGTGATGCGGATCCTTGATCGCTCCAACCTCGCGCTTGATTTTGCGACGCTTGGTTTTGATGCGGCGTTGGCGGATAAATTGCGCGCGGTGCTGGCGCGACCGTTCGGCATCGTGCTGGTAACGGGGCCAACCGGGAGCGGCAAGACGACGACGCTGTATGCCGCACTCGCCGAAATGAACTCAGGCGCGCGCAAGATCCTGACGGTCGAGGATCCGATTGAATACCGCCTGCCAGGCATCGTTCAGACACAGGTGAACAGCGCGATTGGCCTGACGTTTAGCACCGCACTCCGTTCTTTCCTGCGCCAAGACCCCGACGTGATGATGGTCGGCGAAATCCGCGATCTGGAGACGGCGCAGATTGCGGTTCAAGCCGCGCTTACCGGGCATACGATCCTGTCCACGCTCCACACCAACACAGCGGCGGGCGCGGTTACGCGGTTGCTTGATATGGCGGTGGAGCCGTTCTTGCTCACCTCAACGCTCAACGCCGTGCTGGCGCAGCGGCTCGTCCGGCGGCTGTGCGATGCGTGCCATGTGCCCTATCAGCCAAGCGTGACGCAGTTGGCCGCGCTCGGGCTTGGGCCAAGTGAGGAACGCAATTTTTATAAGGCGGGCGGCTGCACCAAGTGTAACAATAGTGGCTATCGCGGACGAATTGCCCTGATTGAACTGTTGGTGATTGATGAGGCGATTGGTCAAATGATCCTCAAACGTGCCGATGCGCGCGAGATTGTACGAGGCGCAGGCGGCGCGCTTTCGACGATGCTGAGCGACGGCGTCAACAAACTTTCGGCTGGGCTGACGACGATTGAGGAAGTCCTCCGCGTTGCCGCCGAAAGCGGCTGAGCCGATAATGGCGACCTTTGCCTATCGCGCGGTATCGCCCTCGGGCAGCGCAACCAGCGGTGAGATACAAGCGGGATCACGCGCGCAGGCGGTAACGGCAGTGCGGCGGCTCGGGCTTTCGCCGCTTGATTTGACCGAAGTCGCCGCACCAAAGCAGGTCAAGCACGGCCGCGCCGACGGCAAGACGCGGGCTGCGGTGACCAAAACGATTGGTGAGCTTGCGGTGCTCATCGGCGCGGGCCTCCAGCTTGACCGTGCGCTGGCGCTGTCGATTGAGAATATCGAACTGCCGGCGGTGCGCGCGCAATTTTTTGAGATACTTTCGGGTGTCAAAGAAGGGATGCCGCTTTCGCGTGCGATGGCAGGCAATGACGCGCTGTTCAGCCCGATGGCAGTCGCGATGACTGAAGCGGGGGAAGCTGACGGCAATCTTGGCGGCGCGCTTGGGCGATTGGCAGAGGCGCTTGGTCAAGCCGATGATCTGCGCAGTCTGATTACGACGTCGATGATTTATCCGGTGATCCTGCTCGTGATTGCAGTCGGCGTCATCCTGCTCATGCTGCTGTTCGTTGTGCCGCAATTTGAAAGCCTGTTTGCTGGCGCTGGTGACAAACTCCCCGCCGCATCGCGCTTTGTGATGGGGGCGAGTCAGAGCCTGCGCGCGCACGGCTGGCTGATGCTTGGCGGCGCGCTGTTGCTCTATTTCGGGCTGCGGCAATGGCTGCGTCAGCCATCTATGAAGCTCGGCGTTGACCGGATGATCCTGCGCACGCCGCAGCTTGGGATGCTTGTGCGCTATATTGATACCGCGCGGTTTGCCCGGACGCTGAGCGTGCTGGTGACGGGCGGCGTGCCGCTGCCGGTGGCGCTCGCGATGGCGCAGCGTGCGATTGGCAACCGCGAAATCGGCGATGCGGTGGCTAAGGTCGCAAGCGGCGTTAAAGAAGGTGAGGGGCTAACCGCACCGCTGGCCGCCGCCAACGTTCTGCCCAAGCTTGCGCTCGGTTTTTTGCGGACGGGCGAGGAGACTTCACAGCTTGGGCCAATGCTTGGCAAGCTTGCCGATGTGTTGGATCGGGACGTCAAAATCCGGTTGCAACGTTTGATCGGGTTGCTCACACCCGCGATTACTGTCATCCTTGGGGTAACGGTTGCCGCAATTATTGGATCAATTATGACGGCGATTTTAGGGTTTAACGATTTGGCGGTGGTTTCGTGATGAATAAATGGGTGCGCAAAATTGCCAGGGGCGAGCGCGGGTTTACGCTGCTTGAGCTGCTCGTTGTGCTCGCGATTTTGGGGCTGATGGCGGCGATTGTTGGCCCGCAGGTAATCAAATATCTTGGCAGTTCAAAAACGCAGTCGGCCTCGGTTCAGGTCAGGAATGTGGCCGCCTCGCTTGAATTGTTCCGGCTTGATGCCGGGCGTTATCCAACGCCGGAAGAAGGACTGGGCGCGCTGATGAAAGCGCCGCCGTCAGTGCCGATTTGGAATGGCCCTTATCTGCCACAGGCGAGTGCATTGATTGATCCGTGGGGCAATCCTTACGCGTTCAAGACACCGGGTGATCACGGTGAGATTGACGTGTTTAGTCTTGGTTCGGACAAGGCGGTGGGCGGAACTGGCGAGGCCAAAGATGTTGGCAATTGGTGATGGCGCACGCGGTTTTACGCTGATTGAATCGCTGGTCGTGATCGCGGTTGCCGCGCTCATCAGCGGACTTGCGTTCCCGCGTTTGCAGGGGATGGTGCGCGGCCAAGAATATCGAATGGCGCGCAGTGCGATGGTTCTCGGCGTGCGTGAAGCGCGCGCGCTCGCAATCCGCAGCGGCAAGCCCGCGATATTCAGGGTCGCTAGCGATGCGGCTGGTTTCCGCGTGGCAGACCGCGCGGTTCAGCCGCTGCCCGAGGCAGTGACGCTGCGGACAAAAGCACGCGGCGGGGCAATCACTTTTTATACCGACGGCACGTCCGACGGGGGCAGACTTTCGCTGATCACGGGCGGAGTGTCCCAAGATTTTATCGTGTTTCCAACCACAGGGCTTATTTTTGAGGCGCGGCGGTGAGGGCGTTTCGAGACACCCCCCTCTCCCGTTCGTGTCGAGCGAAGTCGAGACATCTTGGCCAGCGTGTATCGACTTCGCTCGACATGAACGGACATAGGGAAAGCGGATTTGCGCTCGCCGAAACGCTCGTGGCGACGGCGATTATTGCGGCGATGCTCGGCGTGACCTTCCAGTCGATTGAAGCAGGTGCGCGCCAGACGCGGTTGGTTGAGGAACGGCGCAAGGCGATGCTGGTCGCGCAGTCCCAGCTTACCGCCGTCGGCTCGGCGCAATCAACCAGCCTTGGCGAAACTAGCGGGCTGACAAGCGGCATCCGCTGGCGGCTGTCGGTGCAGCCTTACCGCGCAAATGAACCGAGCGGCGCGCGGCTTGAAACAGTGAACGTCACGGCGGGCCTCGCAAGCGACAAGCGCGATTTGGTCGTCCTCAAAACAATCCGGGTCGCACGTTGATGGGTGCCCGCGAATCCGGATTCACGCTGATTGAGCTGCTCGTCAGCCTGTTCATTCTTGCGCTGACGGCGGCGATGCTGATGGCGGGAATGGTGACAGTGCGTCAGGTCGCCGAACGCAGCGCGCAGCAAGCGGCGACGGGCGAGTCCATCGTCACTGCGCAAACAATCCTGCGCGAACGGATTGAAAATATGGTCGCCTCAACGCGGTTTGATACGCTGGCACCCGTGGTTGATCTGCGCGGCGGCACCAATATTGTGAGCTTTTTCGCGCCCGCTCCGCCTGCACAGCGCCCTTCAACCGTCGCGCGTTACCGATTGGTGCGGACGGCCCCCGGCGATATCGTGCTCTATTCCGTGTCTGACCTGTCCGACCGCGTGAACCCCTATGCGCCGGGTGAGGCGGGCTGGACGCCGACGGTGTTGCTGACTGGGGTTGAGGCGCTTGAGATGGGTTATTACGGCGCGGCCCCGCCCGATAATCAGCGGCGCTGGCGCTCGCAATGGGTTGAGCGGCAGCAGCCCCCCGAACTCATCCGGGTTCGCCTCGCGTTCAAACCGGGTGATCCGCGCAGTTGGCCTGAATTTATTGCGCGTCCGGCGGCAACGGTGAACAGTGCTTGCCGGATCGATAGCTTCACCGGGCGGTGCAGCGGCGAATCATGAAAACGGGCACGCTTCTCGACGCGGACATGACGACGCTTGCGCAGGCGTTCAAAGACGGCGCGCGCTGGTGGGTTGATGAGTTGAATGCGATGCTGCCCGGCTGGGCGCGGCGCGAGCGCAAGGCGATATCGGGACTCGTCGCGCATTACGGGGCCGACGGCAATTTGCGCTTTGAGGGCGACTCCGCGCCGCTTGGCCCGGTCGATTCGGGGCAGGCGTCGCGTCCGGCAACGATCCTGATCCCTGAGACGCTGTGCCTCATCCGCCACGTCGCGTTGCCGACGATGCGGCGCGGCGATATGCGCAAGCTGGTGATGCTTGATCTCGATCGGCAGATGCCGTTCGCGCTCGACAGCGCCTATGCCGATGTTGCGCCAACGGGCACAGTCTCTGCCGACGGGAAGGCCGATGCAGCGATTGCCGCGCTGCCCAAGGCGCAGGTTAAGGCGGTGTATGCTGCGGCAATTGATGCAGGACTTGCGCCGCGTGCGATTGGCATTGCTGACGGCGACGATGACAGCCTGCGGTTTGATTTTCTCCCCGGCCTTGTTGAGGACGGGCTGGCGACACAGACGCGTTCGGGCGCAGTATTCTGGTGGTGGTTGCTTGCCGCACTGTTCGCGCTCAATCTTGGTGCACTGATTTACCGCGATGTGCAGAGTGTATCGCAACTTGCAGCGCTGGTTGAAAGCCAACAGCCCACAGCGAACGCCGCGCGCCGCCTCGCGCTCCGGATCGCGAATGAGGAAGGTCTGCGCGGTGAACTTCTGGCGCGGCGTGAGCGTGATAATGCGCTTGATGCACTTGCCTTTGTTACGCGATCAGTACCTTCGGGCGTGTGGATTCAGCGCTATAGCTGGAACGGCGAAACGCTTCGGCTTTCTGGCTATAAGCAAGGCAATGTCGATGTGGTTGCGGCGCTGCGCAAAAGCGGCGGCTTTGCCTCGGTACGCGCGTCAACTTCGGATGTTGCGGCGGAGTCCGCCACCGGACAGCCATTTGACGTGACCGCCGAATGGGGCAGGGGGGGCGCCAAATGAACAGCCTCACCCCCCGCGAACGCAAAATTGTTGCCACCGGCATATTGGTCGGCCTGATCGCGCTGGTGTGGTTTGCGCTGATTGCGCCGATCACGGCTGGCTTTGCCGCGCGTACTGCCGAGCGGGAGCGGCTCTCGGCGCGCTTTGCCAGCAATGAGCGGCTGATCGCGAGCATCCCAAGACTGCGGAGCGCAATTGAAAAGCGCGCGGTGGATTTTAAGAATTACCGCACCGAAGGCGAAAGCTTTGCCACTGTGACTGAGGCACTCAAGGAGCGGCTCGGCGCGCAGATTGCCAGCGGCGGCGGCGAACTCCGCGCGATGCAGGAGGTTAGCGATAAGCCGGGCTGGGCGCGGGCCTGGGTCGAGGCGCGGATGACTTTGCCGCAGATGATCGGTACGCTTGAAAAAATTCAGAACCAGCCGCCCTATCTGGCGGTCAATTCGCTCACCATTTCCGCCGACCGGGCGTTACAGTCCGGCAAACTTGACTTGATGGATATTCGTATTGAAGCGTCTAGCCCTGCCTCCGCGCCCAAGCCGCGATAACGGCGCGCTCATGCCCGCGCTGCTTTGCGGCGTGCTGGTATTGATGCTTGCGCTGCAATTCGCATTGCCACGGGATGATGAATTGCCCACGGACATGCGCCGCGTTGTGCCCGCGCGCTTGGCGCAGAGCCAGGTGGGCCGTGTGGTGGCCGATCCGATCATTTTGCGCAGCGCACTTTTTTCGCCGGGGCGCGGAGGTGGCGGAGCGAATGTCGCCGCCGCTGGCCCGCTTGACGGGGCCGCAGTCGTGGGCATGGTGCGCGGGCGCGGCTTTGCGCGCGCAATTTTGCAACAGAGTGATGGTAGCGCAGTCTCGGTTCCAATCGGCGGCAGTTACCGTGGCTGGCGGCTGGTCGCGCTCTCGCAAGGCAATGCTGTGTTCAGCAAAGAAGGTGAACGGTTGGCGATGGCCTTTACCAGCGGCCAAAATTTGCCTAACCAAGGCGGCTTTCAACCGAGACGGACAAATGAAGAATGAGTAATTTGCGCCGATCTGCCACCGCCATCTGGTTCCTCGCGAGCGGGGTTTCTGGCTCTGCCTTGCTCTTTGCAGCGCCGCAGGAAGATAACCGCACTGTTTCAGCAACGATCGTTGAGGGGCAGCGGCCGCCGCCCATCGTCAGGTCGGAGCCTGTGCAAATTCGCGGCGGTGATATCAGCCTTAACTTCCCGTCGGCTGATGTCCGCGTCGTCGCGCAGGCGGTGCTTGGCGATGTTTTGAAAGTGCCATTCTCAGTCGCGCCGGGGCTGACCACGGCGGTGACGGTGGTGACGCCAAAGCCAATCGCGCGCAGTTCTGTGATCGCGTTCCTTGAAGAGGCACTGCGGGTTGGCGGCCTTGCGCTGTCTGAACGCGGCGGCACGTTCAGCATCGAACCGATTGACCAAGCGCGCGCGAGCGGCAGCGTTGGCGCGACTATTGGTTTCAGCAATGAGATTTATCAGCTTCAATTCGTCAGTGCCGACGAAATGAAGCGGCTGCTTGATCCGGTGCTTCCCGGCGTTATCGCACAGGCCGATGCCGCCACGGGGCGCATTACATTGTCCGGGACGACTGGTCAGCGCGCAAGCGCGCGCGATCTGCTCAAGCAGTTTGATGTCAATTGGCTGCGTAATATGTCGTTCGCGCTGTTCGTGCCGCAGCGTAGCGACAGCCGCTTGATCGTGCCCGAGCTTGAGAAATTGATCAACGCGCCAGACGCGCCGACGCGCGGGCTGGTGCGGCTGATTTCGATGGAGAAATTGAACGGCATCCTCGCGATCACCAGCCAGCGGCAATATCTTGACGACGTCAATCGCTTTGTCGAAATTCTTGACCGTGAAGGCCAGAATAATGAGCCGCGCCTGTTCGTCTACCGCGTCCAAAATGGCCGTTCGCGCGATCTGACCAAGACGCTCAACAACGCCTTTGGCAATTCATCAACGAGCAGCGGATCGGACAGCAACGGCCAGGCGATCCAGTTTGAACAAAGCCCCGACGGCGGCAATGGTCGCGAACGTTCGGGTTCGGGGCAAGGCCAAGGGCAGGGCGATCAACGCCAATCGGGTTCGCCGCAGCCGCTACCGTCAAATCAGAATTCAAATGCACCGCTTGACATTCGCGGCGAAGGCGAAACGCAGGGGGCACTCAAAGCGCGGATTTCGAGCGACGACACCAACAACGCAATCCTCGTTTATGGCACGCCGCGCGAATATGCGCTTATCGAGGATGCGCTGCGCAAGCTCGACATATTGCCGTTTCAGGTGTTTATTGAGGCCGCGATTACTGAGGTCAGCCTGACCGATGATTTGCGTTTCGGGTTGCAGTGGAATTTCTCGCCCGATGGCTCAAATGGAACGCTGACCGAGAACACAGGTGGGCTTGCGCTGGTTCGCAACGTTCCCGGATTTTCCTTTGCCTTTTCGCCGAGCAGCACGATCAACGGCGTGCTTAACACGCTTGAGACCAAAACCAAGGTCAATGTTGTTTCGGCGCCCAAGATATTGGTTCTGAACAATCAAACGGCGGTGCTGCAAGTCGGTGATCAGGTGCCGATTGCGACGCAAAATTCCACCGCGACAACTGACCCCAATGCGCCGACGATCAACTCAATCGAGTACCGCGATACCGGTGTGATCCTTAAAGTGACCCCGCGCGTTAATGCCAGCGGCCTAGTGCTGCTTGATGTCGCGCAGGAGGTGAGCGACGTGAACACCACGGCTGCGCGCGGCGCGGGGATAAATTCGCCGACCATCTCAACGCGGCGGATTTCAACCTCGGTTGCGGTGCAGGACGGTGAGGTGCTCGCGCTCGGCGGGCTGATCCGCAATACTCAGACCAAGGGCCGGGTGGGCTTGCCGTTCCTTTCGCAAATTCCCTTTATCGGCGGGTTGTTCGGGCGGCAGGCAACGGGTGGCAACAAGATTGAGCTGATCGTGCTGCTCAAACCTCGCGTCATCCGCACCGTTGATGATGGCCGTGCGATCACCGATGAGTTGCGCGCCAAAATCAAAACGCTTGAGCCGTTCAAGAGCAGCGGCAAAATCCCGTGATCCCGGATCAGCGCGAGGAGGGCTATGCCTTAATCGCCGCTATCCTCAGCATCGTGATCTTCGCGCTGATGGCGCTGACCATCATCAATGTGACGCGCAGCAGTACCCTGATGGCCTCAGCCGAGATTGACCGCGCGAAGCTCTCCGCTGCTGCTGACGCGGGCATCGCGATTGCTGTCCATGGGCTGATGCTGAATGACCCCGCGCAGCGCTGGGCGATTGACGGCAAGGTGCGGCGCGAGATTTTTGAACGTACTGCGCTTGATATTATTATCGAGGATGAACGCGGCAAGATCGCACTCAACTTGATCAACAAATCTGAAGTCGAGGCGATGTTCGCCGAATTTGGCCTGCAAGGGCTAGAACTCGAAGCCGCCGTCGATAGCTTCATGGATTGGCGCGATGAAGATGATGATCCGCGCCCACGCGGGGCCGAATTTGAGGTGTACGCGCCAAAGCAGATTAAGCCGCGCAACGGCGAACTGCGCACGCTTGGCGAACTGGCGCTGATTGCAAACGTTGGGCCAGAACTCGCGCAGCGGATGATACCCTTTACCACGGTCAATTTCGGCACGGGTGAGTTTGATCCGCGCTATGCCTCAGAACTTGCGACGCGGGTTTCGAGCATCAACGAGATTTCAAACGGCCTGTTTGACAGCGCCGAGTCCGAGGCGGCAAAACGGGGCAGCACGATCAATGCCTTTCGTTCGCGCCGCACTGACTCGCTGGTCGGGCGACCGCTCACCATTCGTGTCACCGCCAAACAGCCGCCCGATAAGAGCGCGCAGCGGACAGCGATTATTGAACTCACTGGCTCTGAGGTGCGCCCCTTCGTAATCCGCGCACGCGAATAATCTATTCGCCAGTCGCCTTTATGCGGCCAGAGGGTGCAATCGAAAGCGTTGGCAGCCCCCATGGTGAAAACAGGCTGGCGTTCGGCGCGGATGGCCGTGGCGCATTGTTTTGCTGCGCAACATCAATTTCGCCGCGCGCATAGTCGATATTGGCCACCGCCGGGAAATCAGGCGCGCCGGGCATCCTGTAAAAAATATGTGCGCCGATGCTCGCGATCTTGACGAGGCTTGGTGCCCAGTAAGGCGAAACATAATTGGCGTGATAGTGCGTCGCCCCGCCAACGATCAGGCTCGTTCCGCCGCTCAGCACGCGTTCGGCAATCGCGGTTGCAAACGCTATGCTCTGCGCCGAGCGCGGACGCCGCAGCGAACCATCGCACGTGAAGGTGAACTGGCACCCGGTCTTACGCTCAGACCCCTGATACACCACGCCGCAGATCGTTTTGGGATAGGCGGGATGGCGCAACCGGTTGAGGATCACCTGCGCAACCGCCTCCTGCCCGGCGATCGTTTCATTGCCTGCTTCATAGCTGATTGCTTGTGCAAGGCAGGTGAGCGCGCGGGTGCGGTTGGTTTGGGTGGTATCGAGCGGCGTCACCTGCGCAAACGCAGCCTGCGGCACGGCAATCGCCGCGACGAGCGTCAGTTTCACCAGAGAATATTTCCCAAACGCCATTTATTGCCACGGCCTTTTCGACTCAGCGCAGAATACAGCTTACAGAATTGCTGTCACCACGATATGCGCTGTCCCATGATAGCCATAAAAATTCAAACGGTTCGCACGTTATTTGCGCCGGGCTGCGGGCAACTGTCCTGATGCGGCACATTGAAGGCCAACCGATCCTGACGGCGGCGCAGATGCGTGACGCTGAAGATGCCGTGATGGCGGGCGGAACAAGCGTTGACGCGCTTATGGAGCGCGCGGGCGCGGCAGTGGCCGAAAATGTCTGGCGTTTTGGCGGGGGGCGTGAAACGCTGATCCTGTGCGGCCCCGGCAATAATGGCGGCGATGGCTATGTTGCGGCGCGACATCTGAAAGCGCGCGGGCTTGACGTGCGCGTGGCGGCAAGCGGCGAACCGCGCACTGATGTGGCACAGCGCGCGCGCGACAACTGGACTGGCCCGGTCGAAACATTTAATGAAACGACCGTTCCTGCGCCGATCCTTGTTGATGCGCTGTTCGGGATTGGGTTGAGTCGCGCGCTAGACCAAGCGATTGCAGTGCCGCTTAACCGCCTTGCGCGTCTGGCAAAATTTCGGATCGCAGTTGACGTGCCGAGCGGGGTTGGTGCCGATGATGGCGCGATGCTTGGCGCAGCACAGGTGGATATGACGTTGGCGCTAGGTAGCCTGAAACCGGCGCATCTGCTCCAGCCAGCGACGGCGCTGTGCGGCGCTGTATTTGTCGCCGATATCGGCATAGCTGCCGCAAGCACGGTGCACGTCATTGCGCGGCCGATGCTCGCATTTCCGCAAAGTGACGATCATAAATATCGGCGCGGCATGGTGCTTGTTGCATCGGGCGATATGCCGGGTGCTGCGATGCTTGCCGCGATTTCCGCGCAGCGCGCAGGGTCGGGCTATGTCATCCTTGACGGAGATGATGCGCAATCCGTGCCGCATTCCATCGTCCGCCGTTCCTTTGATGCGGCTTTGGCGGATCAGCGGACATCGGCGGTTGTGATTGGCCCTGGCCTCGGCCAATCAGAGCGTGCACGCGGGCAGCTTTCATCGGCGATTGCGTCAAACATCCCGCTCGTGATTGATGCCGACGGGCTTAACCTGCTTGGCCTCGCTGACCTCGCGAACCGCTCTGCGCCGCTAATCCTCACGCCGCACGAGGGCGAGTTTGCGCGGCTGTTTGGTGCAGCAAGCGGCAGTAAAATTGATCGCGCGCGTGACGCGGCAAAACGATCAGGGGCGACGATTATACTGAAAGGTTCGGATAGCGTGGTGGCCGCGCCCGATGGCCGTGTCGCGGTTAATCCGGCGGCGTCGCCTTGGTTGGCAAGTGCTGGCACAGGCGATGTTCTTGCCGGGATTGCCGGGGCAATGCTCGCGCGCAGTCTGCCTGCATTTGAGGCGGCCTGTGCTGCGGTATGGCTGCACAGCGATGCCGCACGTCGCGCCGGGCCAGCGCTCATCGCTGACGACTTGGCGCATCATCTCGGCGCGTCACTGGCGGCGTGCGGATGAGCGAGATGATCATCAGACTGGCAGCGCGCGGCGACGGCGTAACAGCGACAGGCGCATTTTTCGCGCGCACTGTTCCCGGCGATAGCATCGCGGCGGATGGCAGCGTGACGCGCGGCCCCGATCATATCGATCCCGCCTGCCGTCATTTCGGCACCTGCGGCGGGTGCCAGCTACAGCATGTCAGCGACAGCGCCTACGCGCGCTACATGATCGACCGGATCAGTGAAGCGCTCCACGCCCAAGGGCTTTCAATTCCTGAAATCCGCACGCCTTATCTGTCTCCGCCTGCGACACGGCGACGCGCGGCGTTTACGGCTGAACGCAAGGGCAAGCTTGTGCGGCTCGGCTTCAATGAGGCGGGCAGTCATCAGCTTGTTGATATCAGCGAGTGCCCAGTGCTTGATCCCCGGCTGTTCGCGCTCACCGGGCCACTGCGCGGCTTTCTGCGCGATGTGATGAAGGAGCGGAAGCGCGTTTCAGTGCGGATGACGCTGGCGGATCAGGGAATTGACCTGATGATTGGCGGGGTCGAGGCCGAGGGGCTGGCCGCGATTGAGGCCATGACGTCATTCGCGCAAAAGCACAGCCTCGCCCGGCTGACGGTTGATGAAGGTTACGGCCCATCGACGCGCTGGGAACCAGAGCCTGTTACGATCACGCTTGGCGGTGTTGCGGTTGCGCTTCCCGAAGGTGCGTTTTTACAAGCCACAGCAGACGGCGAGGCGGCGCTTGTGCGCGCAGTTGCCGAAGCGATTGGGGATGCCGGGGAAACCGCCGACTTGTTCGCTGGGCTTGGCACCTTTGCCTTTGCGCTTCCCGGCAAGGTTCACGGGGTTGAGGGCGCGCGTGATGCGCTGCTTGCGCTCCATTCGTCGGCGAAGCGGGCGGGGCGGCCAATCAGCGTTGAACACCGTGATCTGTTCAGGCGGCCACTGACATCGCAAGAGCTTAACCGCTTTGGCGGCGTGGTGATCGATCCGCCGCGCGCTGGGGCGAGGGAGCAAATCGTCGAGATCGCCAATTCTCAAGTGCCGCGTATCGCCTCAGTATCGTGCAATCCCGCCACCTTCGCGCGCGATGCCAAGATGCTGTGCGACGGCGGCTACCGGCTCGATTGGATACAACCAGTTGGCCAGTTCCGCTGGTCAACCCACACCGAACTGGCCGCGCAGTTTAGTCGTTAGCCGTGATGGATCACACCCAGATAGGCATGAAGCACCAGCGCAACCAGCGCGAGGCTGGACAGCAGGAACAGCGAAAAACGCACCATGATCTTGTTCCAAAGTGCCTGAACAAGGCTGTGTGCCACCCGCAGTCCGACATAAGCCCAAGCAATGGTTGCATTCAGCCCGTCACCTTGACCAATCATCGCCAGCACCAGCGCCACCGCGTAAAACACCGTCGGCGCCTCATGGAGATGATTGTAATTATGCGCGATCCACTGCGTCTTGGCGGGAAGCGCGGCATCAAGGTCTTTACCCGTGCCGCCAACCCAGTTCTTTACGTCAATCTTGGCCTTGCTCATTGCGGGCAGGCGCGTGGCATACATCCATACCCACATGATCATCGTCCACATCGCAAGTGCTACGACGGGATGGAGAATTTCAGCTTTAATCATGGGTCAAGCTCCTAAAGTCGCGCGGACGGCGTTGATTGCAAGGGTAAACAGGCAGATTGTCGAGAGCAGAAATATCAGAAACCGGATCGACGTCACGTTGATCAGCGCCTGCCACAGGCTGTGCACAATTCGAAGCCCGACATAGCCCCATGCCAGCGTCAGGTTAAGTCCGTTGCCCGCCCCGGTGAGCGCGAGGATACCGACGACCGCATAAAAAAGCGTCGGTTGCTCCATAAGGTGCGTATAATTATGCGAAATCCAGTTGAGCTTTGCGGGCAAGACTGGCTCAAGATCAATCCCGCGCCCGCCCGGTGGCGCAGTCTTAAGGTCAATCCCAGCTTTGGACATCGCCGGTAGCCGCGTCACCGCCAGCCACGACAGCATGATAAGCGACCACAGCACCAGCACAGCGGCTGGCGCGAGTATTGGACTATTCATATTTCCCTCCTGATTTTTCAGTG
>JAYTPB010000171.1:0-13516 GCA_043747445.1 Sphingomonadales bacterium | reverse complement strand
GTCAGATCGTAGGGAATCGTATTGGCGGCAATCCGCGCAATCGTCCCGTCGCTGCGGATGAAGATGATGTCGAGCGGGATGACGGTGTCTTTCATCCAGAAGCTTGCCTCACGCGGCGGCACCATCGGAAAAATCATGCCGCCAAATTCGGGCAGCGAGGTGCGAAACATCAGACCGCGCGCTTGTTCTTCGGGGGTGCGCGCGATTTCAACCTTGAAATTCAGCGGGCCCTTCAGGGTTTTGATTTCAAGGTCGACCAATTTGAGTTGCGCGGTCGCCGCACCGATCACGGGTGCGGACTGGCAACCGGCGATAACAATGAACAATGCAACGGGTAGGGTACGCAACAAAAATTTCACGGCAAACTCACCTCAACCGCCAATAGTCCGTTATTACCCTTTGCGATCCGCGCGTGCAATGTATCGGTGGGCATAATGTCGCTAATCCCCGCGCGCCGCAGCGTTTCCATATGGACGAAAATATCTGCCGCATCATCCACGCGGTTGAGGAAGCCATAGCCTTTGAGCCGATTGAACCATTTGACGACCACGGCCTCCATCGGCCCGGCTTCGTCCGCCATTGATATTGGATCGATTCGTTCATTGCGCGGTGCACGGCGGAGATCAAAATCCACCCCGGTTGCCGTGGTAAGATCAAAGCTCAGGATTTTGACCGCCTGAAGCCCGCGCCCACCCTCAGTCACTTCACACGAAACGCGTGTCCCTTCTGGGAGCATCCGCCGCCCATGATCGCGCAGCACCGAAAAATGCACGAGAATGTCATTGCTTCCATCGTCGGGCACAAGGAAGCCAAAGCCGCGCGTGGCATCAAACCATTTGATATGGCCGTGGCACACGTCATGCGCTGGCTCGTCACCCGCTGTTGCAGGTGCGCCTACTGATTGCGCTACCGTCATACCCTAAGCCTCAAATCTATTATTTTTCGTAATATGGTTGGGAATTCTAAATAAAACAAGAATTTACAGCCGTTTGTGCACTCTCGCACACTCATAAGTTTGCGATATCGTTTGCGGTGAGCGCAAGAATTTTGCGTGACACCTCATAACTATGTCCAGCACGGAGCAGCGCCGCGATCATTTTCTGGCGGATATCGGGGGTTGCTGGGTCTCTGGCATAGGGGCCAATCCGTTTGCGCTTGGCAAAAATCATTGCTGCTGCAAATGCGCCCTCGTCATCGACGTTCGCGGCGCGGTCGATAATATCCGTCCCGATTCCAGACACACGCAGCGAAATTTTTAGCCGATTTGGGCCATATCCGCGCCGCAGCAGCGATTCCCCGCGCGTTTTGGCAAAGGCTTCATCATCAACATAGCCAAGTGACGTGAACTGCGTGACGAGTTCTGCAATCGGCGGGGTGCTTTCATCAACCCATCCGCGTTCGCCGATTTTGCGGTTGAGATAGGTCGCCAATCGCGCGCAACTGGTGGCGTAGCGCCCGACATAAGCCAGCGCGAGTGCGCGCAGGCGTTCTCCGTCAAGCGGCGGTCTGCGCTTGCGCTCCCCCCGCGAATATTGGTATTCGCCTTTCATGACAAATTTGTGCCATAGTCAGGGTTAAAGGGAAAGACGTTGCGTATGACAGGCGCGTAAAGCCGCTAGTCACTGTTCGTTGCGGCGCGAAAACGTCGTAAAACTGGCCGATGCGCGGTCTTATTCGGGAGCAAGTATATTGCAAGACGATCAACAGGGCGCGCTGAACGGCGGGCCAATCGCGACGATTACTGAAGACAGCTTGCCGCGCCGTTTTTCCGATTTCATCACGCTCGGCGAAGCGCTTGACTATGCAGCGCAGGGTAAACGCGGGCTTAATTTCCATGATCCGCGTGGCCAGTTGGCGCGTGCCTACCCATATTCTGAACTGCGCCGTGACGCGCTTGCCATGGCGCAGCGGCTGATCGCGCTTGGGGTCGTACCGCAAGACCGCATTGCGCTGATCGCAGAAACCGGGCCAGAGTTTGCCGCACTGTTCTTTGGGTGTATTTATGCAGGGGCTTGGCCGGTGCCGCTGCCGCTACCCACCTCATTTGGCGGGCGCGATGCCTATGTTGATCAGCTTGCGGTGCAGATGAAGAGCGCTGATCCCAAATATCTGTTTTACCCTGATGAGCTTGACGCGATGGCGGGCGATGCCGCGCGTATCTGCGGCACCAAGGGCATTAACTGGGCACGCTTTGCCGATTATCCAGTGAGCGATGCCGTGTTGCCAACCGCGTCAACCGATGACATCGCTTATCTGCAATATTCAAGCGGATCGACGCGTTTCCCCCACGGCGTAGCGGTGACGCACAACGCACTACTCAACAATCTGGCGGCGCACAGCCACGGGATGGATTTACAACCAAGCGATCGCTGCGTTTCGTGGCTGCCTTGGTACCATGATATGGGGCTGGTCGGCTGCTTGTTGTCGCCCGTCGCGAACCAGGTTTCGACTGATTATCTCAAAACCGAAGATTTTGCACGGCGTCCGCTCGCGTGGCTTGATCTGATCAGCCGCAACAAGGGCACGACGCTCAGCTACTCACCGACTTTTGGCTATGATATCTGCGCGCGCCGCGTTTCGAGCCAGACACACGCCGCCGAACGCTTTGACCTTTCGCGCTGGCGCGTGGCGGGCAACGGCGCTGATATGATTCGTCCCGATGTGATGCAGGCGTTCGTTGATGCCTACGGCGATGCTGGGTTTAAGGCGTCAGCATTTTTGCCGAGCTACGGCCTTGCCGAGGCGACGCTTGCGGTATCGATTATGCCGCCGGGTGAAGGGATCAGCGTTGAACTGGTCGAGGAAAGCGAGCTTTCGGGCATTCCGTCGTCGGCAGATAGACCCAAGCGGTTCCGCGCGATCGTCAATTGCGGGAAGCCTGTGCGCGACATGGCGGTCGAGGTGCGCGCTGAAGACGGTAGCCTCATGCCCGAACGCAGTATCGGCAAAATCTGGGCAAGCGGCCCGTCAATCATGCACAGCTATTTCCGCGATGAGGTTTCAACCACCGCGTGCATGAAGCATGGTTGGCTCGACACAGGCGATATGGGCTATATGTCCGAAGGCTATGTCTTTGTGGTTGGTCGCGCCAAGGATATGATCATTATCAATGGTAGAAACCATTGGCCGCAAGATATTGAATGGGCGGTTGAGCAGCTTCCCGGTTTCAAATCGGGCGATATCGCGGCGTTTGCGATCACTACAGCGGGCGGTGAAGAATCGCCTGCGGTTCTCGTCCAGTGCCGCACGACTGATCCGGTTGAACGCACGAGATTGCGTGACACCATCCGCGATAAGGTGCGCGCGATTACAGGTATGAACTGCATCGTTGAACTTGTCCCGCCGCGCACCCTCCCGCGCACGAGCTCAGGCAAGCTCAGCCGGGCCAAGGCGCGCAACCTTTATCTTTCGGGTGAAATTCAGCCGTTTGATCTCGCCGCCTGACCTATTTGCGGGGCGCTTACACTTCGCTAACCTCTTTCTGCTAGCGCAGTAAGTGTGAACCAGCAAAGCGACCTTGAAGCACAGCCCAGCCCTAATGACTGGAAAACGATCCTCGGACTACGCCATTCGGACGGTGTCCATTGGGCACGGGTTCGCGCGGCGCAGGTGAATATGGTCGCTGACCGGGCCATCGTCCGGTTGATTTTCAGTGTGATATCTGGCGGCTTGGTCGCGGCGGCGCTTCATAGTAGCGCAACGCCTTGGATCGGTTGGGTGTGGTTCGCAGCGATTGTAGGGCTATCTATCGTGCTCGCCTTGCCGCGTTTGCGCAACGGGCGGATCAACCTGCTTTCGGCAAACCAAACTGAGCTTAATAGTGCGGCTACCGGAATCCTTGTTGCGGGTGCCGGTTGGGGTGCGCTGCCAATCATGCTCGGCTTGTTTGGTAAGCCGGAGCAAGCTCTCATCGCATGGACATTTGGCACCGCGATCATGGCGGGAACGACCTTTCTCTTCTCATCGTTGCCGTTATTTACCGCAGGCCTGATCGCAATTGTTGGGATCAGCCTTGCGGTGATGATGTTTCTGTTTGCGCTGCCCTACCTTGCCCTCATCGCGCTGCTTTATACAGGTGGGCTGATCTATGCCTGCCTTCACAACGGGCGGACTTTTGTGCTCCATAAAATTAATGAACTGGTGCTTCAGGATAAGAGCGAAGTCGTCAGTTTGTTGCTGCGTGAATATGAAGATTCGGGCGGGGATTGGATGTGGCAAACCGATGCGTCGCGCTGCCTTACCCAGGTTTCGCCGCGCTTGGCCGCATCCCTTGGCGTTGAACCACAAGCGCTTGAGACGAAGCCGTTGCTCCAAATTCTTGCTGGCGATGCGTGGGAGGCAGGCAATTTTTCGGCCAACCTCCGCGACCTTTCGGAAAAACTTAAGAACCGCGAAAGCTTTAGCGACCTTATCCTGCCCGTCCAAATTGGCGGACACACGCATTGGTGGGAGCTTTCGGCCTCACCGCGCTTTGATGATAACGGCAATTTCGTTGGATTTAGAGGCGTCGGTTCGGATGTCACCGAGGCGTATCGCAGTGCTGACAAGATTAACCGGATGGCGCGCTTCGACACGCTGACGGGCTTGCCTAACCGGATGCTGATCAACGAAACCCTCGGCGAGGCGATGGCTGAGGCTGATCGCTGGCGCACACGCTGTGGCTTTATGATGATTGATCTTGACCGTTTCAAGGCGGTCAATGATACGCTCGGCCATCCCATTGGTGATCGGCTACTGACGCGCGTTTCGGAGCGGCTGCGCAGCGTGATGAGCGATAATGAGCTGTGCGGGCGGCTCGGCGGTGATGAATTTGCGGTCGTTGTTAAGGATGCCAATGATCCGCAACGCATGGCGCGGCTTGCCCAGAGCATCATCGATACATTGTCGCAGCCGTATGAAGTTGATCAGTACACCATCTATATTGGCGCAAGCGTTGGTACAGCGATTGGCCCGCGTGACGGGCGTTCGGTTGAAATGCTCATCCGTTCGGCTGACCTTGCGCTCTATAAGTCAAAGGATCAGGGCGGCGGCGCATTCAACGCATATGAACCGCAATTCCATGCCCATGCCGAAGAACGGAGGGTAATTGAAATCGCGCTGCGCAAGGCGCTCGAACGCAACGAGTTTGAGGTGCATTATCAGCCAGTGGTCAATGCCCAGTCAGGCACGATTGAAAGTTTTGAAGCGCTGCTGCGCTGGAATAATCCTGACCTCGGTTCGGTTTCGCCGTTCAAATTCATCCCCATTGCTGAAGAAGCGCGCCTGATCGGGCCAATCGGCGAATGGGTGTTGCGCACAGCCTGTGCAGAGGCTGCGCGCTGGCCATCAACGATCCGCGTTGCGGTCAATGTCTCGGCTGAGCAGCTTCATGACGCGCAATTTGCAACGACGGTGGTTTCAGCGCTTTCGCACGCTGGCCTGCCACCGCACCGGCTAGAACTGGAAGTGACTGAAAGCGTTTTCATGCGTGAGGGCACTAAGGCAATCGCAGTGCTTGAACAAATTCTCGCACTCGGTGTGCGGCTTGCGCTTGATGATTTTGGCACTGGCTATTCGTCGCTGGGCTATCTTTCGAAAACCAAATTCAGCACGATCAAGGTTGATCGCAGCTTCGTTCAGGGCGCGGCCAAAAACTTGCCCGAAAGCCTCGCGATCATCCGCGCGGTGGTGGCACTCGCCGACAGTCTTGGCATGTCAACCACGGCTGAAGGCGTCGAAACCGATGACGAATGCGAAATGATCAAGCGGCTTGGTTGTCGCAAGATCCAGGGCTATCTCTTCGGCCGACCAATGCCAGCGGCAGAAGCGCGCCGTGTGATCTCCACTGACGCTCAACTGCGCGCTGCGGCGTGAGCGTCCCCTAAATCGCTGCCAACGCCTGCTCAAAATCGGCAATCAGATCATCGGCATCCTCAACCCCGATTGAAATGCGCACCATGTTATCAGTGATGCCAAGCGCCATCTTGCGGTCATCGGGCACTGAGAGATGCGTCATCGCGGCGGGGCAACTGGCAAGCGTTTCGGTGCCGCCAAGGCTGACCGCGAGCTTGGCAATTTTGAGCGCATCAAGGAACGCAAATGCCTCACGCTCGCCGCCCTTGAGGTAGAGCGAAAAGGTTGAACCCGCGCCAGTGCAATGGCGATTATAAATATCGGCCTGCCGTTCGGTTTCGGGAAAGCCGAGATAGACGATCTTTTCGACCTTAGGCTGATCTTTTAGCCAAGTGCAGATTTTCTCGGCATTTTCGCCAGCACGGCTCATCCGCAGCTCAAGCGTTTCAAAACTGCGCAGCAGCATCCACGCGGTGTTTGGGTCAAGGATCGTGCCGATGGTGTTGCGCATCGAACGGATGGTATTGATATGCCCCTTTGATCCCAGCGCACCGCCCGCGACGAGATCACTATGCCCACCCGCATATTTGGTGAGGCTATAGACCACGATATCGGCCCCGTTTGATAATGGCTTGAGCCACAGCGGCCCGAGGAAGGTATTGTCGATCACAATCGGTGGCACATCATCGCTGCTGCCAAAATGTGCGTTGCGCACACTGGCGACGGCCTCAACATCAACAAGCACGTTGGTCGGGTTAGCAGGGCTTTCGAGATAGATCAGCGCAACGCGGCCCTGTGCCTTAGCTTTTTCAACGACGGCATCAATTTCGTCGCGTGTCGCTCCTGCGGGAAAATCAAGCCAAGTCACCCCGAATTTGCCGAGGATGCGCCCGATCAGTGTTTCAGTCGCGGCGTAAAGCGGGGCGGAATGGACGATCACATCGCCCGGCTTCACAAAGGCGAGCAGTACGGTCGCAATCGCCGACATCCCGCTTGAAAAGGTCAGTGCATCCTCGGCATCTTCCCACAGGCCAAGCCGGTCTTCGGCGATTTCCTGATTGGGGCCGTTGAAACGCGAATAGACTAGCCCTTCCGCGCCGCCGGGGCGTTTACCAGTCACGCCCTCAAAGTGGCGCTTGCCAGCGGCGGCATTTTCAAAAACAAACGTCGAAGTGAGGAAAATCGGCGGCTTCAATGATCCTTCGGACAGCATCGGATCAAAACCGTGCCCCATCATCAGGGTTGAAGGCTGCAACCGGCGATTGCCAATCGCGCGAACACCAGCCTTAGGGCGGCGGCGCGGGGTTTCGTCGGTGGAATTGGCGGAATCGGTCATGGGGAGGACAACTTTCAAATTTTGTGCCCGATGATCCGGGCGTTATGTGGGTGGTCTAATCGGTTGCCGCGTCAGCGCGAAGCGTTATTGTGCGTTAAAGCAAAAAACCTTTGCCGGAGAGCGTATAATGACCAAAATCGCCGTGATCCAAGCGGCCACTTGCCTGTTCGACACCCCGGCAACGCTTGAAAAACTTGCGCGGTTGGCGGGCGAAGCGGCGGCGCAGGGGGCGAGGCTTGCGCTATTTCCGGAAGCTTTTGTCGGCGGATATCCGCGCGGCATGGATTTTGGTGCGCGGGTTGGGCTTCGTTCGCCCGAGGGCCGCGATTGGTTTGCGCGCTATCATGCCAGTGCGATTGCTGTGCCGGGGCCGGAGTGCGATGCGATGGGTGAGGTTGCGCGGCTCCACTCCCTCCACTTGGTTGTCGGCGTGATTGAGCGCGACGGCGGTACGCTCTATTGCACTGTGCTTTTCTTCGCGCCCGACGGAACGCTCACCACCAAGCACCGCAAGCTGATGCCCACCGCGATGGAGCGGATCATCTGGGGGCAGGGCGATGGCTCAACCATGCCCGTGATTGATACTGACATTGGCAAAGTGGGCGCGGTGATCTGCTGGGAAAATTATATGCCGCTGCTCCGCATGGCGATGTACGGGCAGGGGATCGAGATTTACTGCGCGCCGACGGTTGATGACCGTGAAACATGGGCGCTGTCGATGCGGCACATCGCGTTTGAGGGGCGCTGCTTTGTTGCCTCCGCCGTCCAATATATGACGCGCGAAAATGCGCCCGCCGACTGCCCGATTGACGCGGCACCCGGCGAGGTACTGATCCGGGGCGGCAGCATTATCGTCGGCCCGCTTGGCGAAATTCTCGCTGGGCCAGTCTACGGTGAAGAGGCGGTGCTGTGCGCTGACATTGATCTTGCCGCACTCCCGCGTGCCAAATATGATTTTGATGTGGTTGGCCATTATGCCCGGCCTGATGTGTTTGCGCTCAGCATTGATACCCGCGCCAAGCCGGCGGTTGCGTTTGAATAAGTCTTGCTTGCTAATTGCGGGCCTATCCGAGACTGTCTTGCGGCAGGGCGAGTGAACCACGCTCTATTATTTTTGGGGCGGATGCCTATTTGTGCATCCGTCCAGCATCACGTAACGTAACTGGCCTGTACTTGGTTGCAAAATCGCTGTATTAGCGCGGTTGATCAGCCCAGTTGATGGGTTGGTATACCCCCAAATACCGCGTTACTGTTTGACCAAGTTCGACAATTTTCAACAAGGAAATACAAATGAAGAAAACCCTCGCAACTGCCCTTTTGATCGCAACCGCTTCGATGGCGCTCGCCGCTTGTTCGCAAAAGCCAGCTGAAACCGCCGAAGCGCCTGCTGAAACCACCGAAGCCGTCGCCAGCGAAACCGCCGGTGAAGCAGCCCCCGTCATGGTTGGTGGCGCGCCAATGTTTGCCAACAAGAATGTTGTCGAAAATGCTTCGACCGCGCCAAATCTTAAGACGCTGGTAGCTGCCGTAACCGCTGCTGGCCTTGCTGAAACGCTTTCAGGCCCAGGCCCGTTCACCGTGTTCGCGCCAGATGATGCCGCGTTTGGTAAGCTTCCTGCGGGCACCGTTGATACGCTTGTGAAGCCAGAGAGCAAAGAAACGCTCACAGGGATCCTGACGTATCACGTGGTTGCCGGCAACATGGATGCAGCCGCTCTCTCGGCCGCTATCGAAGCTGGCAAAGGCAAGGCTGAACTCACCACCGTTGCTGGTGGCAAGCTCACCGCCAGCAATGAAGGCGATGCCATCGTCCTGACCGACGCCAAGGGCGGAAAATCAAAGGTTACGCAAGCTGATGTAACCCAGTCAAACGGCGTTGCACACGTGATCGACACGGTGCTGATGCCCAAGTAAGCCTTTCCCAAGGCGAATAAGAAAGGCCGGGGGTGTGACAAGCGCCTCCGGCCTTTTTTTGTGTGCAAAAACCCGGGAATTGGTATGCCCCGACTTGAAAGATTTTTTATAGCAGGAATGAAAGAAGTTGAACATGAAAGCAATTGCTTTAGCTCTACTATTTAGCTTGATCAGTTTAGTAAGTAGTCCCTTCAACGGTGCCTGGCTCACTGACATTCCGTCAGCCATTCAAGATAGCAAACCCGAAACTTTCCTGCTGAGTCAGGGAAAATTCACTCGTGGCGGGCCCAAATCCAAAATTTCAGTCAAGGCTGATGGTCGCTTACATTTTATCGGACGCGATAACTATGTGGACGAAGTATCAGTATCTATCCTCGGGCCTCGCAAAATTCGCGAACACAACAGGCTTAAGGGTAAATTGGTCTATTCAATTGTTTACACGGTGAGTCCTGATGCCACCACGATGGTCAGAATAGTCACTGACTACAGTAAGCCCAGCCAGCGGCCAATCTCGACGACAATCAATTACCGCCGTTTAGGTGCACTGCAAAAGTCTGCAACGCCTATATCTGGCGAATGGCAGATCGCTGGCTTGTCGCGTGCGAAATCGGATCTGATCGATGTGTTGGAGCTCAATGGCGGTCGCTTCAGCCTTCGCGGAGCAGGTGGTCAAGGTTACGATGCGGAGATTGGAGGCGCACCTGTGCCAATGGCTGGGGATGCTGCCAGCGCGCGGGCCGCTGTTACTATGCCAGATGATCAAACGATCATCGTCAATATGTCACTCGGTGGCGTACCGACTGTGACGATGACGATGACGATGCAGCCTGATGGTCGGACAATCAAGGTCGCGGCAAGTAGGCTCCGCGATGGCAGTGAATCCAATTGGTTAATGCTCAAGCAGTAGGATTAGCCTGATAGCCATTTAGGAGGTTCGGGGACATTGCGGGAGAGTGATGGAGGCACCTCGGCGGCGGAAGGGTGAGGGGGCGCAGAGCGATGCGTTACCTCCCATAGCCCGCGCCGTCTTTCAGCCGCAGACGCGGCTGGTCCCTTCCCCGCCCTTCGGGCACCCTCTCCCGCGAGGGGAGAGGGGTTAATACCCACAAAAAAGCCCCGGCGGATTGCTCTGCCGGGGCCGTTTATTTGCTTCAGTACCAGCTACGTTTAGTCGCGGCTGCCCATGAAGCTGAGGAGGAACTGGAACATGTTGATGAAATCGAGATAGAGGCTGAGCGCGCCCATAATCACGGTTTTGCCCATCATGTCCGTGCCCGCCACATAGGCATACATCGATTTGATCTTCTGCGTGTCATAGGCGGTGAGGCCCGCAAAAATAAGCACGCCGACGAAGCTGATGACAAGGTTCATCGTTCCTGATTTCAAGAAGATGTTAATCATCGAGGCAACGAGCAGACCAACAACGCCCATGATCAGGAATGTGCCCATTCCCGAAAGATCCTTCTTGGTGGTGTAGCCCCACAGGCTAAGCCCCGCGAACGCCGCAGCGGTTGCAAAGAAGGTCTGTGCGATTGAGGCGCCCGTGTAAACGAGGAAGATCGTCGACATCGAGAGACCCATCACGGTGGCAAAGCCCCAGAACATCATCTGGAGCGTGCCCGTGGACATTCTATTGCTACCAAAGCTCATCGCCATCACGAAAAGTAGTGGCGAAAAGATAATCAGATATTTGGTCAGGCCGGGGCCAAACATGATATCCTGTGCCATGCCGCTCTGCGCAAACAGCAGGGCAACGATGCCCGTGAGCAATACGCCCGAGGCCATGTAGTTATAAACCGAAAGCATGTAAGAACGCAGACCCGCATCGTATGCGACGTCGCGTGAACCGGTGCCGACGGCAACTGGCGGCGCGCCGATCATCCGGGGATCAGACCAATTGGCCATGAGAACTCACTCCTATTGCCCGGCATGATAGCCGGATAACTGCAATATCGTTGGGATTTGTTAAAATTTCAAGAGAAACACGACATGCGGGCCGAACGGCACGGTGGATTTATCGAAAAGCGCGTAGTTGCGCGGCGGCGGCATTGTGCTACCGCATATGCAAGAGGGGCGATTAACGCGTTGGGGAGGGAGTGTCTATGAGCCAGCCGGAGGACGCCGCGCCCGCAGCGCCCGTGCCCTATAAACCTGATCGTTATGCCTGGTATGTGCTGTCGGTGCTGGTGCTTGTTTATGTCCTGAATTTCGTTGATCGGCAGATTATTTCGATCCTCGCCAATGATATCAAACGCGATCTCGGGCTGACCGATGCTGATCTGGGCTTTCTATATGGCACGGCGTTTGGGGTGTTTTATTCGCTGTTCGGGATTCCGCTTGGCAAGCTCGCCGATGGGTGGAACCGCACCCGCTTGCTCACCTTCGGGCTTGGGCTGTGGTCAATCATGACGACGCTTTCGGGCTTTGCCAAAAATGGCACGATGCTCGCGGGCGCACGAATCGGCGTTGGCATTGGTGAGGCAACGGCAAGCCCGTCGGCCTATTCGCTGATTTCGGATTGGTTTCCCAAGGAAAAGCGCGCGACGGCGCTCGCGATTTATTCCTCGGGGCTTTATCTCGGTGGTGGGCTTTCGCTGTTGATTGGCGGGCAAATAGTTGAGCGCTGGGATGCGGCCTTTCCTGACCGTTCAGGGCCGATGGGGCTTGCGGGATGGCAGGCGGCGTTTATGGCGGTCGGCATTCCGGGGTTGCTCTTGGCGCTCTGGGTGTCAACGCTTCGCGAACCATTTCGCGGTCAGGCCGACGGGATTAAAACGCCGCCCGCTGAACATCCATTCCGAAATTTCTTTGCCGAACTGATGACGGTTCTACCCCCGCTGACGCTGATCAGCGCTGCGCGATTGGGGCCGCGCTTGTTTATGACTAATCTTGCCGCTGCGATTATTATCGCGGGCGGGGCCGCGCTCTTGATTCGCGCGACGGGATCAACCTTGCAGTGGATTGCGGTTGGCATTGGTTTTTATGCGGTTTTTTCGTGGGCCAGCGCGCTGCGCCACCGCGATTTGCCCGCATTCCGCCTGATCTGGGGGACGCCTGCGTTCCTCTGCACCACGCTTGGTTACGGCCTGATCGCGTTTCAAAGCTATGCCGTGAGTTTCTGGGCCGCACCCTATGCTGAACGGGTGTTATTGGTATCGAAAAGCGAGGCGGGCCTCTGGGTTGGCGGGCCGGGGGCTTTGGCGGGCTTCTTGGGCGTGATTGCGGGCGGCAGGCTTGCCGATCATTTGCGCAAAACCAATCCGTCGGGGCGCTTGCTCGTGGTGATGCTTGCGCCGATGATTGGGGTGCTGCCCTTTGTGATGGCGTTTACCACATCAACTCCGGCGCTATTTTACCTTGGTCATTTCCTGTCAGCGATTTTCACCAGTGCAGCGCTTGGCGGAACAGCGGCGACTTCGCAGGATCTTGTATTGCCCCGGATGCGCGGGATCGCGACGGCGACCTTCTTTGTCGCAACCACGCTCATCGGGCTATCGCTCGGGCCGTATATGGCGGGGCAAGTCTCCTCGGTTACGGGCGATCTGTCAGTCGGGATATTGTCGGTGTTGGCAGTGGCCCCGATTTCGATGACATTGCTGATCGTGGCGTACCGCACACTGCCCAAAGCCGAAGCAAGCGTTGTTGACCGCGCGCGGGCGGCGGGGGAAGTGATTTAGCCCCCTAATACCAGCGCATCACCCCGCCGCTGAACGGCGTCCAGAGCGGCGCTTTGATCCCCGCGCGCCGCAGCGTTTCCGCCGTCCAGCCGTTGCATGTGCGCAGCAGGCTGTAATGCCCCTTTGCCTCGTAGAATAGATCACGGTCGCTATAGCCCGGCATCGCAACCGGATAGCCATCCTCACCGCGTTTGAGCGATGCCATGATGGCGGCGATCAGGCGAGTATATTCGGCGCGGCTGATCCGCACCGCGCGCTGATCATCGCCGGGATAGGGTTGATCAAGATGGTCGATATGCAGGAGCGTCCGCCCGCTCCCGATTAGCGCACTGAGTGCGGTGCCGGGCCGCAAATCGCTCCAATCGCGCGTGTTCAAATAGAAATCACGATCCCCCCAACCAATCGCAAGCCAATTCCCCGCAAGCCGTTTATCGCCAAGATCGGTTGGCCGGAATGTCAGGCTGAGGTCAATTCCAGCGGAGGCAACGGGCACGACGATCCCGGTATGGTGGCCGTTGGTTTCAACATAAATAGTAATGCCGTCCGGCGTTTCGGCCCAATCTGGGTTGGCAGGCAAACGGCTGCCGATCAGTGCCGCGCCGAGATAAAGGCCGACAATCCCGAGGGAAAGCAGCGCCACACGCTTTAGCCAATATGTGAGTGTGTTCATGACCAAAATGGATGCCCCGCGAGGACTCGAACCTCGATAAACGGAATCAGAATCCGGTATCTTACCATTAGATGACGGGGCACTATT
>JAYTPB010000170.1:0-10326 GCA_043747445.1 Sphingomonadales bacterium | reverse complement strand
GGCATTTTTCACGCTGAAGCTTGTGGCGCTTCTTGGCGGCGGGAGTGAGGGATTTTTCTGGGTTTCGATCCTTTACGGATTGGTGGCTTCGCTCATTTTTCTGATCGTCTTTCGCAGCATAAGTGAACCTGCGATTGCGCCCGATGAACCTTTGCCAAACTTGCGCCAGACCTTGGAAATGCTGCGCAGCAATCGCGCGTTCTGGATTGTATGTGCAGCGATGCTGCTTGGTGGAATTGGTGGAACCACAGCGAACAAAATGCTGCCCTATTATTTCAAATACGCGCTTGGCAGAGAGGATTTGATTGGCCCCGCACTCGGCGCGTCGGCACTGTCGATTATGCTCTCAATCCCGCTGTGGACTTGGGTGATGAAGCGCTGGTCAAAGCGGGTGATGTGGATCGCGGGCATGGTCGTCGGCGTTACCGGATACGCGCTGTTTTGGTTTGCACCGAACAATACCAACATATTAATCCCCATCCTGATGCTGATGGGGTTTGGTGGTGGGGCTGGTTATATCGGCTTCTGGGCGATGATGCCCGACACGGTTGAATACGGCGAGTGGAAATCAGGCGTGCGATCCGAAGGCGGGATTTTCGGGATCGTAACGCTCATCCAAAAGGCTGCACTCGGACTGGCGGCGGCGGCGCTCGGCGAACTGCTTGGAACTATTGGCTATGTCGCCAACCAAGCGCAGAGCGCGGAGATATTGTGGGACATGAAAGCAATCATGATTATCGGCCCGGCTTGCTTTGCCACGGCAGCCGCTGTGGCAATCGCATTTTATCCGATTTCGCCAAAGCTGCACAGGCGGTTAGTGCGCGGATTGGAGTGGCGGCAAGCGCGCGGCGGAAAAAAGTCACAGCAACCTGATCAGCAAAAATGAAAAGCTAGTGAATAATCAGTTCGCGGGATCAGTAGGTGGTTTACGGAATAGCGCCCGCAGCCCCTTGATCGCTGCAATTAGCGCGGTCAGCGCCGCTATGATGGCTGTGATCGCTTTGATCCAATTAGGCGTATCATTGATATAGTCGCGGGCTCGGTCAATCCAATTGAGGCCAACATCTACATTGCGCGTTCGCGTCGTGCTGCGCAGCGCGAACCGTTTGCCCTCAGCGGTTACGCCTTCGACGACGGTTTTGAGCGTTAGGACGTGCTGCTCGGCCTTGAGCGGGGTTACCGCCCATTCCCATGTCGTGCTGCCGCTTTTGAACACCTCTTGCGACTCTTCGGAAAGCGGCTTGATCTCAAACCCTTCACCAATCAGCGAAGCGCGCATGAAGCGACCAACCACTGGCTTGTACGATTCGACCTCACCCGGTAGTCGTGCGACAATATCCTCGGGCCGTTCCGGGTTACTCGCACCCGCTACGGGTTGATTGTCTGGAGAGGGGCCACCACTTGATGAGCCTTGATCAGTGCTGCCCTGATCCGCAGCGCCGCCACTATTATTGGGGGCACTCGCAGCAGCCTCAAGAGCGTTGAGTTCGGACTCAGGCGGAGCAAATGAAATCGCGAGCTGGAGTGTGGTCGCAGTGCCGCGCTCCATTGGTGGCACATTGAATGCAGCCACTCCGTCACGTGCGGCGGCGGCAACCGTGGTGAGATCATCACAGTCCTGCTGTGATAAACGGCGCTGTACTTCGGCACAAAAAATCAGGTCGGTTGCTGGTTTGCTCGCCGCTTCACCCTGCGCGGCGGTAGATGGCATCTCGGCTTGACCCGACTGCTCAGGACTCCCCCCAACACCGCATGACGCTAACGCGACGGCGGCAAAAAGCGTTAAACAGGATTTCCCGAAAGACATTGGACATCGCCCCTGAACCATTCAGACGATAACATAATATCCCGCGTTGATGAACAACGCCGTGATTGCGATCACGGTAAAAAAACCGTGACCGCGCCGGGTTGAAGCAACCCGAAACGATCACGGCTTAAGTTCAAAGATCACCCTGCCGAAACAGGGCGATCAATGGCTATCAGTTACAACCAGCAAGCTTCACACTCGCGATGCGGGTGTTCCAGTTGAAGCTGCCATTGGCCTTCAGATACTCGCTCGTGAACCAGAAGGTGCAGTTATCCACTGGATCAACCGTCATCGACGAATAGTCACCCCAACGGCTGAGACCGCCAGTTTGAACGCCGGTGCCAGTGATGATCCTGTTTTCAACACCAAGCGTCCCCGCAGCATCGGTTGGCGCACGCGCGGCAACGTTAATGCTTGGCCGGATCGAGGTGGTGGTGCGTTTCGAGATGCTATAGCCCAGCAGGAAATTGCCGTTCTTATCCTGTGCCATCGCACCCATCCAGCGTGTCGCAGTCGTCGGCGCATAGGTCCCCTGCTGGAAAATCACTGGCGCAGCAGCGCCGGGATTGCGGATTTCATACCAGCGCACACCAGTCGAGATCGAATGGTTGGCAACCAGCGACTCGCGACCGTCTGGGTACATGCGGTATGACAGGCGTGACATCATCCGATCACCAAGACCGTCAAGGTTAGTGCCTGGGCTTGGTTGACGAACGCACGTGCCCGTTGCCGAACAAAGCTCGGTATATGCCGCCACTGGAATAAGCGTTGGGCCAGTAAAGGTCGTCAGCGCCGGATTGGCGAAGTTTGCCTTGAACTTGTAGAGGCTCAACTGGTTGTTGGTGCCGTTGCGAAGCCCCAGCAGATAGTTGGGCGAACCCGCTGCCACTGGCGAGCTGCCATCGGGATCCGAGGGTAGCAGGCTGAAGTCGCTGGTTGCCGGAAGCGTGAAGCACTGCTGCGTGGCAGCCGCGCCCGTCAGCATCGCTGCACGATTATAGGCGCACGCGCGCGTACCGACGAACGCCGTCAATGCCGCATTGAACACGTTGAACGTGAAATAATAGGCATCGGGGTGAACCGCAAACTTTGGATAGTCAGGGAAATCATTATAGCTGAAGGCATAACGATTATAGCCGCCGGTCGCGTCCGCAGTCTGAGAAACAGCAACACATTCAAAAAATGGTGCGGCCGTTGGCGTTACAGCGAACTGAGTGATCACCCAGCGCTGGGCAGCGGCATCAAAATTGACGATCGGATCGCCATCATTGGCGGTTTGACATTTGCCGCCAAAACCAGCGAAGAGTGATTGGGTCGAAGCCGGGCCCATCACAAGCGCCCCGGTTGCTTTGTTATAAACCGCAAATGACGAACCATTGACGATTTGAACATATTGCGTTGAACCAACCGCACCGTGCGTGTCTGGCGGAGCCGAATTAACAGTGAAGCCTGCAATGCCGTTGCCAAGGCCATCAAAATTGAGGCCAACCGTCGCAACTGGAGCGAGCGGGCCGCCGGTCTTGCCAGCAGCCGCTTCCTTCTCCGCGCCTTGAAGCGCTGTATCAACCACTTCAGCCTTAGGAACGCCAGTATAAGGGCGTGGGCGCGGCAAGCCACGACTTTCGCGGATACGCAATTCTTTCGATGGCGCGATCAGAACGTCCTTTAGGCTGGGGAGCACGTCACGCTTGACCTCCTGCCGGATTTCCATCTTGCTGGTCGCTGCCGCATCGTCCTGCGCACGCTGTAATTCAGATTTTTGCGCGAACGCAGACGCGGGAAGCGCCAATGCGGTTGTCACCGCGAGAATAGTTATAAACTGTCTATGATTTTTCATGCGACATCTCCTCTTCCAAATAATTTATGATTGCGCTGCGAACGGGGTTCTGTCCAAAGCGGATATAGACAGTCACAATAACATGGTTAGCGCAATCATTAATTAGCCATTAACCGCAGATTTATTTTTCCGTCCACTGAAGCGTCGCCATGAGCAATTTTATTACTCATTTATATATAAAATTAGCACAAACATTTATTGACTGGTATGGTAGGATATAAAGGCGATTTTTATTTTTTGCTGCGCATACAATCCGGCCGCCCCAAATTACCGGAGCGGCCGCATCTTTAATCAACTAAATTTGTTTAGTTGCAGCCAGCGAGCTTGATGCTCGCAACCCGCGTATTCCAGTTGAAGCTGCCAGTCGTCTTCATATATTCCGAAGTAAACCAGAAGGTGCAGTTATCAACTGGATCTATCGTCATAGAGGCATAATCGCCCCAACGGGTTAGACCAGCATTTTGAACACCCGTGCCTGCGATTATAGTCGTTTCCGGCCCAAGCAGTCCGGCAGTATCCGCCGGGGTACGTGCTGCAAACCGAAGGCTTGGACGAATGCCATTCGCGCTTGATGAAGCGCTGTAGGCGATACCAAAATTGCCATTCTTGTCCTGGGCAATTGCACCGAGCCAGCGTGTCGTGCTGCTTGGTGCAAACGTGCCCTGCTGGAAGATTACAGGCGATGCCGCATCAGGATTGCGGATTTCATACCAGCGAAGCCCCGTTGAAGCCGCATGTGTCGTGACCAGCGATACACGACCATCTGCATAACGGCGATACGAAAGCCGCGATGACAAACGATCCCCAAGCGAGTCAAGCTGAGTGGTGGTTCCTGGTTGCGTAACACACGTACCAGTTGCTGAACAAAGCTCTGTGTAAGCTGCAACTGGAATGAGCGTTGGCCCAGTGAAGGTCGTCAGCGCCGGGGTCGTGAAGTTCGCTTTGAACTTGTACATCGCAAGCGAAGTTGCCCGCTTCGCCAGCATGTAATTTGGCGAACCTGGTGCTACGCTTGAGCTGCCATCAGGATCGGATGGCAACAGTCCGAAATCGCTTGTTGGTGCGAGGGTAAAGCACTGTTGCGTGGCTGAAAGCCCTTGCAACATTCTTGTGCGGTCATAGGCGCAGGCGCGCGCACCAACAAAGGCAGTTGCGGCTGCATTAAACACGTTGAACGTGAAATAATAAGCATCGGGATGCACAGCAAATTTTGGAAAATCAGGGAAGTCGTTATAGCTGAAGGCATAACGGAAATACCCGCCCGTTGCGTCGGCTGTTTGCGAAACCGCAACACATTCAAAAAATGGTGCCGCCCTTGGCGAAACCGCAAATTGACTGATCACCCAGCGCTGCGCCGCTGCGTCAAAATTAACGATTGGATCGCCGTCGTTGGCTGTCTGGCATTTGCCACCAAAACCAGACCAAAGCGAGTTTGTTGACGTTGGCCCAAGGACGAGCGCACCTGTCGATTTGTTATAGACCGCAAAGGCTGAGCCATTGACGATCTGCACATATTGGGTTGAACCAACCGCGCCGTGCGTGTCAGGCGGAGCCGAATTTACAGTGAAGCCTGCAACACCGTTGCCCAGCCCATCAAAGTTACGCCCGATCGTGGGAGTAGGGAATAGTGGGCCACCCGCTTTGCTGGTGGTTTGCACAGGAATCGAGATTTGGGTTACGGGGTCAACAACTTCAGGCTGCGGAATACCAGTGTAAGGGCGCGGACGCGGCAAACCTTTCGATTCCCGAATCCGAAGTTCCTTTGACGGCGGAACAGCAACATCTTTTAAGCTGGGCAGCACGTCACGCTGCACATCACTTGAGATCACCATTTCGCTAATCGGCGCTTCCAACTGTGGCGTGTCTTTAACCTGCGCGCCCGCAACTCCGGGCAGCGTTACTACAGCGGTAGCAGCGATCATACTTATGATACACTTATCTTTTTTCATGCGACATAACCTCTCTTAGGTTTGAGGACTCACAGGGAGTGAATCCGCGCGCATAGAGACATATATGGTTAACGGGCGCAATTGTTAATTTCACGTTCATGAAACAAACTTGCCTTGAAACAATAGAAAGTTAGCGCGCTAGTCAAAGATATTCCCGCCGCTGCGCCGCGCTGTTCAAAAGGCACGGCAAACAGATTTATTGCAGAATCGATGCCCAAATTTACACGTAGACGTCTTGCCGCTTTAGCGTGACCCAAGCGACGCGAGTCGCTTTTCAATCCCGCGCCAGAGGCCGTCAAACGCTTCCCCCGCCAAAGACTTGTGCGCATAGGCGCCAACAGGCGCTCGGCGCACTGCCATTTGTTCAATAATGCTTGCCATTGGGATGATGGGCCATTCGGGATTTGCCGCCAACGCCTCACGGTGGAGCGCCCGCCTGCGATCAACCATCGAGAAAACCGGCAGAACTGGGCCATGCCCCTTATGCTCACGGTCAAGGTGCGCGATCACCTCAGCCAAAGCGCGCTGTGAGAGCGGCGACGGGATGACTGGTACGATGATCACATCGGCGGCGCGCATCACTTGTTCGCTCGTTTCAGTCAGCCCCGGCGGGCAATCAAGAATGACGCGGTCGTAGTTTTTACGCATATCTTCAAGCAGTTTTGCCAAGCGCTTTTTCTTGCCCAACGTGAAGAGCAATCGGTCAAGCCCGCGTAGTGAAGTATCAGCAGCGAGCAAGCTTAGCCGCGCGGTATCTGTCGCGCGGATGAGCGTGCCCGGCATTATATCTTTGGCAAAAACCGCCTGCGCCGACCCCTTTGCCTTATTCTCAGCACCAAGCAGAAAACTGGCGGCACTTTGCGGGTCAAGATCCCACAGCAGCGTCCGCCGCGAAGACTGTATCGCGGCGCTCCAAGCAAGATTGACAGCAAGCGTGGTTTTACCAACCCCACCCTTCAAACTGTAAACCGCAATCACCGCCATTTTTTCAGTCATGGCGATGGTTTATGACAGTTATGCGTCAGGTCAAGCTTTGGCCTCTTCAGGGTCAATCAACCAGCGCGAAACATAGAAGGCCAGCGTCGCACCAATCAGTTGCGCCGCGATAAAGCCAAGCACTCCGTCGGGTCGGATGCCCGCGAATGTATCAGTTAGTGCGCGGGCAATCGTCACCGCTGGATTGGCGAAACTGGTTGATGAGGTGAACCAGTATCCAGCCACCACCCACATCGCGACCAGTGCGGGCACCGCGTCCGGCTTATGCCGAATGCCGATGATGATCGTCATCAGCAGGCCAAACGTCGCCACCCCTTCTGAGAACCACTGTGCCGGGCCGACGCGCGCATGAGTGCTGACCTGCACCGGATCAAGCGCAAACATCACATGCGCGATGATGACGCCAACAATCGCGGCAATAATCTGGACAATGATGTAAGGAACCTTGTCCGCCTTAGGAGCGAGCAACATCGTCACCGCTGGATTAAATTGCGCGCCTGAAATCGGCCCTAGCAAAGTGATCAGCACATAAAGCATTGCCCCCGTCGCCGCTGTATTACCAAGCAGCGCGACCGCATCATTCCCGTCCGAAAGTCTATCCGCCATGATGCCTGAACCAACGACAGTTGCGAGCAGCAGCGCCGTCCCAATCGCCTCCGCCGCGAGTTTACGTGCTGATGTCATTAGGTCAGTTTTTTCCGATGGCATTGAGTTGGGTTTGCAAACTCAGTCGATCAATCTCGGCGATTGGAAGCGCGGTAAATGGCCCGATCCGGTTGGTAAGCATCCGGTATGTGTCGTTGAACGCAACTGCGATTTCGGCGTCACTTCCCTCAACAGCAGCGGGATCGGGCAACCCCCAATGCGCACTCATCGGCTGACCGGGCCAGATCGGGCAGACTTCGTTCGCAGCATTATCACAAACGGTAAAAACAAAATCGAGCTTTGGCGCGTCTGGCCTCGAAAACTCTTCCCAGCTTTTGGAGCGAAGGCCCTCGACATTATGATTAAGCAGTTCAAGGACATGAAGTGCAGCGGGATGCACCTCTCCTTTGGGCATACTGCCCGCGCTAAAGGCGTTGAATTTGTCGCCACCAAGCCGCTGCAAAATTGCCTCGGCAATGATGCTGCGCGCCGAATTGCCGGTGCAGAGAAATAAAACATTGTAAGGCATCGTCGCCTCCTAAGCAGAGCGCATGACAGATATGTGACGATTTAGCAGCAACCACTGACAGGTGGGACAGTTGGCGCAGGTGCAATGGCAGGCGTACAGCATGTGCCCGCAATGGCATTGGCCGATTCAAGCGTATCAATCGGCGCATTTTCGCCGTAAACCGTCGCTTCGCCATTGGTCAGGAACGTTTCCCAGACGATGCCATCGGGATCGGCAATCCAGCTTTTTTCAGACTTGGCATAGCAGCAGGTTGTCGCCCCTTCTTCAAGCACGGGGCGATCCGCCGCTTGCAGCCGCGCATAAACCTCGGCAAGTTCAACCGGGGTTTCGGCCTGTATCCCGATATGCTCAATCCCGCGCGCGGCGTGGCCGTTTGATGAGATCGCGAAATTCACGCGCGGATCATCAAGCATCCATTTGGCATAGTCGGGCTTGGTCACGGTTGGCTCCGCCGCGAACAGAGTGGTGTAAAAAGCGATCGAGGCATCAAGATTTTCAACCCCGAGGTGGACGTGAAAGCGTTTCATGCGATTTGCCTTTCTTCAGAAGTGGAACAAGTAGACACATCCGCGCAGCCACTGTCGCCCGCGCAGCAATTTTCCATGAGATAACCAACGAGGCGGTTCATCGCGGCATAATCAGCCGAATAAATCAGTGAGCGCCCGCGCCGCAGCCGCTGGATAATTCCGGCGCGCTCCATATGTGCCAGATGGAATGAGAGCGACGATGCGGGGACATCAAGCGCTGTCGCAATCGCACCCGCCGCCATGCCGCCCTCGCCCGCCTGAACCAGCAAACGGAACAGCGCGAGGCGGTGCTCCTGCGCGAGCGCACCCAGCGCGTCGATGACTTTGGCGGCGGTTTGATCCATTGCTTGACACCCATATGATTCGATATTCGTAGAAATATCAAATCATATGGGTGTGTCAATATGTTTCGAGAAACATCGAATTATTTTTCGATGGCGATTGCTTGAAACTAATTACATTCATGTGAATAATTATGCCGTGTTTACAGCGCTGTAAGTACGACATATAAAAGTTATGAAATTATAAATCACTTTACAGCTAAATAACACTGCTAATAATAAAATATTGCTATAATAAAGACTGAAATTATAACTAAATAACGATCATGTATATTTTTGAATAATATATATATGATGATTCTGAACTGTGCGCGCCGCAAAAAATATTTTTAGCCTCTGCGCTTGACATAAAAGAGCAACGATGTTTACGCACAAGGCAAAGGGGTAAAAGCCTCTCCTCAATTTTACCGGGAAACTCGCTCCATGACGCTTGAAAATGCGACACTTGAAAAAGTGCCAGATAACGCAACGCTTGAAAATTCTCAGGATTATTACGGCAATGTCCTAGAAGGCAGCATTGATCTCAAGACCGACGCTTGCGCCACAATCGCCGCCCCGCCCCCTGCGGTACGCAAGGCACTTGCCAATGTGCATCCCGAGGTGAAGGCGCGCTATTATGGCTGCGGGCTTGTTTTCCCGCAAGCTGTCGAAGGCTGCCATGTTCTTGATCTCGGCAGTGGGGCCGGCCAGGACGCTTACATTATGGCGCAGTTGGTGGGTGAGCATGGCAGTGTGACAGGCGTTGACGCGACCGCGCAGCAGCTTGAAGTCGCCAACCGCCATCTCGAATGGCACCGCGAAAAATTTGGTTATGCCAAATCCAACGTCACATTTGTTGAGGGCGATATTGAAAAGCTTGGTGATCTTGGCTTGGCCGAAGGCAGCTTTGATGTGATCATCTCAAATTGCGTCATCAATCTAGTATCTGACAAAGCCGCCGTGTTCCGTGCGGCGCATAAGCTTCTCAAAACCGGCGGCGAACTTTTCTTCTCTGATGTCTATTCGGACAAGCGCGTCCCCACTGCGCTGCTCAGCGATCCTGTACTCCACGGTGAATGCCTGTCAGGCGCGCTTTATTGGGGTGATTTTGACCGATTGGCAAAGGCCTCTGGCTTTGGCGATCCGCGTCTTTGCACTGATCGCCCGCTTGGCATTGGTGATGCTGAGATTGCCGCCAAGCTTGACGGCATTAATTTTTTCTCGGCCACTTACCGCCTGTTCAAGCTTGATGGGCTTGAGCCGGAATGCGAAGATTATGGCCAAGCGATACGTTACCTTGGCACAGTCGCAGGGTCAGAGCGTGTCTTTGACCTCGACGGCCACCACGCGATTGAAAAGGGCCGGATGTTCAACGTCTGCGGTAATAGCTGGAAAATGCTCGCTGAAACGCGATTCGCCGAGCACTTTGAATTCTTCGGTGACTTCAGCCACCATTACGGTGTCTTCCCCGGTTGTGGGGCGACAACGCCGTATAAGATGGCATCAGATGACGGTGAACCGCTCGCCTCAGGCTGCTGCTAAGCTGCTTAGCTCCCTGCGCTGATCATCTTCGGCGCAGGGGCCGCGAACCCCTTCAAAAACGCCGCAACATCAGCCGCACTCCGGTCAGCGACTTCCTCCATCGGCACATGGCCAACCTTGGGATAAACAATCAGCTTTGACCCCGGAATCGCCTCGGCAAACCATTTGGCTGAG
>JAYTPB010000169.1:0-11535 GCA_043747445.1 Sphingomonadales bacterium | reverse complement strand
CCCCCCGTTACACGGCGACGAACCCGAAATAGGCGTCGCGGGCGTATATTGCGGCTTGGAGGAATTCTTCGGCGTCGGCTTGCGCAGTGCCGGGGATGTCTTTCCTTGCGATGTGGGCGTCGAGTTCTTCCTGCGTCAGCGTGCGTTCGTACCAGTCGCTGTTCCATACGCCCCATTCCTGGCCGTCAAAGCTTGGCGGGGCGGGATATTCGGTGCGCCAGCTATGGGGGTCTTCGGGGTCTTTTGCGTCATCGCACCAGATGCCGAGGCTAGAGACGGCGTCTTCAAAGCTTTGATATCCGGGTGGCAGCGCGTCTTCGGGCGGGGTGTCGCTATGATCATGGCCGCAAAGTTCACACTGTCCAGTGGGGTCATTTTGATGGGGGTTATGTTCTTCGGTCTTGCCTTCAATCTTGGGCGTGCGGAGTGCCAGAAACAGGCTGATCGCAGCGCCGCCCGCGCCGCTGCCGATCATTTCGAGGAAGGCCTCAAAATCCTGCGCGACGATCCGTGCGAGCGCGGCGTCAGTCCCTTCGGTCAGCGGCACCTCCGCCCGCCGATCAAGCCGCCCGAGCAAGCTCATCGCGAGGCGATTGTCGATGCGGTGGCGCGAGATGCTCATGCTGTTGTCGGTATAATCGCGGCTGCGCGTGACGATTTCATCCCAGCCGTTGATTGCACGCTCCATCAGCGTATCGACGAGCCGCCCGCGCGCGATGAGGATTGCGGCCTCCCAGCCAAGCCGAAAGCCAATGCCTTCATCGCGCAAACGCAGGTTGTACGCCGAACGCGGCGAGATTTGGCAGTCATCACACGCCTGCGTCACGATGCCGCTCCGCGCGAGGCTTTCAAGAAACGTGCGCTGGCGCGCGGGGAACCAGCCATCGGCGCGCATCCGCAGCGCAGGCGGGGTGGCGGCGGTGTTGCCGTAGGCGTCAGCGTCAGTGTCGGGGGTGGGGACGTCGGTATCGAGGCCGTCAGTGTCGAGGTCAAAGTCATGGTCAGTTGCGGGGAAGTGTGGGGTGCTGTCAGTCATGGTTGGTCTCCTTCATATAGAACGAAGAGCGAACATAATCCGAGTCGAATCAAATAGGACAGCAGTTTTTTTCGGCATTAGGTAGCACTTACAGGAAGGCAGGGCTGGGATTTAGCGAGACATTCCGAGATAATACAGGATGGCCAGACAGCATGTCGTTACAGCGCTTGAGCGCAAATATGCGCGGCTCTTGGGGTGCCAGATACGCCTTCGCCAGCCGTCATTATCGCTTGCCGCTGATCTTGAGCATATTGAGGCGGTGATACGCCTGTTTGATCCAGCATGGGATAAGGCCAGCGTCAAGCCTGTAGCGCCTAAGTTTCCGTCGCGCTGGCGTAAGAAGGGCGAAGGGGTGCGCGCTGCGTTCACGGTCATCAAAGCGGCGCGGCGGCCATTGTCGGCAACCGAGATAGCAAGAGAGGCGTTCGTTGTGGCTGGCATGGTGGTGCCTTGTGAGAGCGAACTATGGCTAGTGGGCGCTGATCTCATTTACTCGCTGCGCAACCATCTTGGCGAGCGCTTGGTGGGCGTGGGCGTTCGGCCTGTGCGGTGGTTTATTGGTTAGAGTATCTTTTTGACTCGAAGCACAATCAAATACAAACTAATCATCGCTATGGATTCGAGACTCACTGTTTACATTGATGAAGGAGGAGACTCTGGAGTTCGAGACGGATTGCGCTATCATGGCACACGGCATGAATGGTTTTCCCTTGGCGCTCTTGTTGTTCGATCCTCACGCGATATTGAAACAGTAAAATGGGTGCATAAGATACGGCAGGATTGCCGGGTATTTCAGACGCCAGACCTTCACTATTATAAATTACAGCCTGAACGCCGAATTCAATCTTGCAGCATACTAGGCAACCGCCCTGCCAAAGCATTTTGTCTATTGTCTCACAAAACTAATGCGCGGGAGCATGAAAGCCGCGCTCTAGGGCGATTTAGCGCGGCAGAGTTTTACAACTGGTGTACAAGATTGCTGCTAGAAAGGATTATGTTTTGGGCAAAGGAGTTTTATGAATCTGAAAAAACTCCAATTCAACCACTAAATATAATATTTTCAGAAAATAAAAGCCATGATTATAGTAAAATGTTTTCTTATTTCAAAAAACTCAATATGCAATTTCTTGCTGGTGGACATAAACTGCCCGCTAAAATCTGGGTTCCTGATCTAATTGATCCATCTTGCTGGAGTGTTCAGGCTCACAAAAAAATTGCAGGGCTTCAACTAGCGGATTTAGTCGCAAGCTCATTTCTACAGGCCGCAAATTCAAATTCAGAAAATTTTAACCAACTTGCCGCGTTGAGTCTTGAAAAAATAATAGCAACAGATTCAAAAGATATAGCGGCAGATATCGGTTTAACTTTATGGCCGTTAAAAGATCAGGCACCAATTCCCGTTGCAGCTAGGCCCATTTTTGAGCATTTTGGTTACAAATTTTGAGTTGGCAGGCCCCGGCCATCGTTTCGCAAATTGGTTGATAGGTTACCACATCAAGGGCAGCCATCCGATATGCGTATCCCAAGCCGTCACAACGAGGGAATGAAGGAAGTCCCGGCGTCTCCTGCCAATTCCATTCTACCAAATAACGCTTTGGAATCAATATGTTATCTGAAATAAATAAATGACTCAATTTCAACAACTTATGCCGCCCGCTGCCAATAGCCCTTCCAATTGCGGCTAACGCCACTGCCAAGCGCTGCACCAAAGATCATCGCGGCTTGGCGTCCGTTATCAACGCGGCGGTGATCTTCGCGCCATGCAGCTTCACCCGCATACTGGTTGAGATAGCGACCCGCGATATGGTGATGTGTGCCGACTTCCATGCGGCGCAGGCGGCTAAAGAAGCTTTCGGCTTGATTGGTGCAAGCGCCGTCATCCTTGAAAGCTACCGAGTGATTGACGCGGCACGTATCCCAACCAGCGTGTAGGGCATCCCAGCCCGAACCTTCGTCTGCATGAATGGTGGCAAGGTTGGCGACATGATCACGCACCATAGGCACCGCGTCACCTTCACTGCGCACGACGAAGGGAAGCGAGCGCCCGCCACGTTCACGCATGATCACAACGCATTGACGCTTGCCCGAATGGTTGGACTTCAACCGACGATCCTTGCGATCCTCTTTGTGGTTTTCAGGCTTCACATATCCGCCAAAATAGCCGCCGTCGATTTCCACGATACCGTCAAGCTGGCGTCCCTGTTGCTCAATCGCCATAGCCTCACGCAGTTTGTGCGTAAGGATGAACGCTGTCTTGTACTGGCAATTCAAATCGCGTGAGAGATGCAGCGCTGCAACGCCCTTGGCACCGTTGCCAAAAATCACGATAGCGGCAAGCAAATCGGTGAACGACATTTTGCGGTTTGAAAAGATCGTGCCGCTCGTCACCGAAAAATGATGACGACACGCCTTGCACTCGAATTGACGGCGCGACTTGATTTCGTAAGCCTCGACACAGCCACAGCGCGGGCAATAGGCTTGCCCGTCAGTGTCAGCCCAACGCATGGCGCAGAACGCCTGATAAGCCTTATCCTCGCCCATTGTAAAAACAGCCTTGAGGCTCAAGGTGCGGGCGGCGGCTGAAAGAAGGAAATGCTGTGCCATGTGTCGTATCCGTTAGTTTCTATAACGGATGTGTATGATATTATTCTAACACTTGCAATAGGAAAAATAACATATATGTTAGGTTTAACACGAAAAGGAACCTATCATGGCTGCAACGAGCGCAGAATTTGCCAATCGGGCGAAACGATATTTGAAAGCTGAATTGAAGCGGGCTGATGTTGGCTACAAAGAGTTAGCCGAACGGATGACAGCAATGGGGTTGCCAGAATCGGAAGGGTCAATCACTGTGAAAATAAACCGGGGAGCATTTCCAGCATGGTTTCTGATCGCAGCAATGGAATCTATCGGAGCGTCATCGCTGCGCTTGTCGGACTGATCTTAGTTGGGAATGCTCAGGCTCAGCCAATAAGTAACAGCGCCCGAAGCGATGCCACCGCCGCAAAGAGCAACCAAAAAGCCACCCAACATTCCGACATCGCGTTCGGTATCAGCCGCATAGGCAACCAACTTGAAGCCCAAAACGCTAAGGCCGATCCCTATGAGAAAGAGCGGAATGAGCGCGAAATTCGGGATTTGCAGGCGCAAGAAAAATCCGCTTATTGGGCCGGAGCGATGTTTTGGGCGACTTTGGGCGCCCTCGTTCTGAGTGTCATTGGGGTGGGCTTGGTCTGGACGACTTTTCGTGAAACCCGGAAGGCCAACAGCATAGCGCGTGAAACTATGTTTAGGCAGTTGAGAGCATACGTTACCGCTGAATCGGCTGAGCGCAATCATGACAACAGATTTGAAGGCTATTCCGGGCTTGAATGCGTATCGATTACGCTCCACAACTCTGGCGCGACCCCAGCTACCGGAGTTAAAGTTATTTACGACCGCATGGAGATCATAGATGGTGTCGTGGTTAAAACTGCCAATAAGGTTGAACTTCCGGATATTGGAGCGCAGGCTCGGCAATCCATTGTAGTCGGCTTTCATCGCTGGCAACAGTTCCAAACGGCTGGATTGGATGTCGAAAAAACCATTTCCGGGCAAGTCTTTTTTTATCCGGTTGTGCCCGACGAGGATGGGGAAAGCCCTGAGATTGTCGTGAACTTCTCTTTGGAAATCTTTGATGCAATAAACAAAGGCGATTTGAGAGTTGCAATTACAAGCTTGCCTCACAAAACCAATTTCTAACCCCATTACCATCACCACCGCCATGACCGCCCCAATCACGCCCGCGAACGGTTTTGCCGCCCTCCTGTAACTGATACATAATGCCGGTTTTTTGGGGGGGGGAGGGGGGACTAAACAACGTTTCTAGCATCTCTTGAATTCGCTGAATTGATTGTTATACAATCGTTGCGGCTAATCGGTCTGCAAAAGGGGGGAATAGAATATGAAGTATAAGATGATGTTTCTTGGCGCGTGCGCATTTGCCGCAACTGTGGCATCAGCACAGACTACCACAACCACTGCGCCTACAGTAACGACACCAACAGCGGCAGCAGCGCCAATGGCCGATGCAATGGCAAAACCAGTTGCAGCACCAGTCGTTCTACCCGCCGGAACGTCAGTCATGTTTGTTATGAACAAGGCAATGGCGAGTGATGAGCGTGACAGGATCAAGGGCGAAAAAAAGCTGCCAAAGGATAAAAAGCGCATCACCAATAAGGGTGAAACGTTTAACATGACCGTGGTGCAAGATGTCCGCGCGGGCGAACAGATTGTCATTCCGAAAGGATCGCTTGGTTTTGGCGAAGTGATTGAAGTGAGCGGACGCGGCGGGTTCGGCAAATCGGGCAAAATCAACATCAGGATGAATTATGTTGAAGTCGGCAGCAATAAATACGCACTTAATGGCGAACATTTGCAAAAGGGCAAGGGTCGCGGTGGCGCGGCGGTTGCGGGCACGATCATCGCCGGGGCGATTGCCGGGGCGTTTATCAAAGGCGATGACGCAGACATTCCAATGGGCACCGAATTGATTTTCCGCACCAAGGATGAAATCAAACTGCCGTAAGGGTAACCGATACCCCCCTCTCTCATGGTGGGAGAGGGGGTGAATATCGTTATGCTGCCACCCGTTCGCGTTCCTTCAGTTCCTGATTGAGCATTTCGGCGAGCAGGAACGCCAGCTCAAGCGATTGCCCTGCATTCAAACGCGGGTCGCAGTGCGTGTGGTAGCGATCGCCAAGGCTGAGCTCAGTCACATCAACCGCGCCGCCGGTGCATTCGGTGACATTCTGGCCCGTCATCTCGATATGGATGCCACCCGCAAACGTTCCCTCAGCGCGGTGTGCAGCAAAGAAACCGCGCACTTCAGCAAGGATGCGCTCAAACGGCCGCGTTTTATAACCGTTGCTCGCCTTGATGACGTTGCCGTGCATCGGATCGCAGCTCCAAACGACGGGGTGCCCGCTGGCTTTGACCGCGCGGATCAGCGGCGGCAGACCTGCCTCGATCTTATCATGGCCGTAGCGCGTGATGAGCGTCATCCGTCCGGGTGTGCGCGCTGGATTGAGCGTGTCGAGCATCCGCAGCAGCGCGTCATTTTCAAGGCTTGGCCCGCATTTAATACCAATCGGATTGCCGATACCGCGCAGATATTCAACATGTGCGCTACCTTCAAAGCGGGTACGATCGCCGATCCACAGCATATGCGCCGACGTGTCATACCAGCCGCCGGTGAGTGAGTCCTGCCGCGTCAGCGCTTGCTCATAGGGGAGCAGAAGCGCCTCATGACTAGTGTAGAAGGTCGTGCCTTTAAGCTGCGGCACAGTATCGGGATTGATCCCGCACGCCGCCATGAATTCAAGCGCTTCGCCAATCCGGTCGGCCACGTCGCGAAACTTTTTCGTCCACGGGCTACGGCCCATGAAGTCATGCGTCCATGCATGGACTTGATGGAGGTTCGCATAACCACCGTTGGAAAAAGCGCGGAGCAGATTGAGCGTTGCCGCCGACTGGTTGTACGCCTTGATCATCCGTTCCGGATCGGGCTCACGCGCGGCGGCCTCAAACGCGATATCGTTGATGATGTCGCCCCGATATGACGGCAGGCTGATGTCGCCAATCGTTTCGGTCGGCCCCGAACGCGGCTTGGCAAATTGCCCCGCCATCCGGCCAAGCTTCACCGTCGGCAGCTTTGAGGCAAAGGTCAGCACAACCGCCATTTGCAAGATCACGCGGAAGGTATCGCGGATATTATTGGGGTGAAATTCGGCAAAGCTTTCAGCGCAGTCACCGCCCTGAAGCAGAAACGCCTTGCCCTCGACAACACGCGCGAGATCAGCCGTCAGGTCACGCGCTTCGCCAGCGAAAACGAGCGGCGGATATGTGCTGAGCGTCGCCGTAGCACGGTCAAGCGCGTCACCGTCACGGTATTCGGGCATTTGCTGAGCGTCATGTGTGCGCCAGCTATCGGAGTTCCAATTGCTTATCATTGCGTCCCCTTGGCCAAAGCTCTGCAAAAACGCAAGAAAAGAGGTCAAGCAAAATGCGTGATAATATCGAGAATGCGTTTGGCGGCTTGACCGTCACCATATGGCAGACATGGATTACTCATGCGGCGATGATGCGTGTCATCATCAAGCAGGCGATTGGCCTCATCAATTATTTTGGCGGGCGATGCCCCGGTGAGAACGCAATTGCCGTTCAAGACAACCTCGGGCCGTTCGGTTTCATCACGCATCAGGATCAGCGGAATGCCGAGCGCACCACATTCCTCCTGAAGTCCGCCGCTATCTGAAATCACAAACCGGCTTGCACGGATCGCAGCGATCATATCAGGGTAATCAAGCGGCGTGACCAAGTGAATACGCGGCACATCGCCAAGTTGCGACAGGATCGTCAGTCGCACCTGGCTGTTCGGATGGAGCGGAAGGGTCACCGACACATTTTCACGCTCAGCCAGCGTGCGCAGTGCGTGGCATATTCCCTCCAGCGGCGCGCCAAAATTTTCGCGGCGGTGGCATGTGACGGTGATTTGGTGAACGCCGCTTGGCCGACCTGTTGACGGTTGCGCCGACATCATGAGCGCGTCAATACCAGGATTGCCAGTGAGAAATGCGGTACCGGGAACGCGCTCCGCCACAAGATTTTCCATTGCTTTAAGGCTTGGCGCAAAATGAAGCGTCGCAATCTTGGCAATAGCGACGCGGTTGCGCTCTTCAGGCCAAGGCCGCCCGGCGACATGCGTGCGCAGCCCGGCCTCGACATGGCCAATCGCAATGCCTTTGTCATTTGCGGCAAGTGCTGCGGCATAAGCGCTGTTAGTGTCACCCTGCACCAGCACAAGATCAGGGCGATTGAGCGCAAACATTTGCACCAACGCCGCGCGCATCGCCTCAATATGGCCCGCGAGATCTCCGCCGCTGGTTTGAACGCCGAGATGATGATCAACGAACACATCAAACCCGTCAATCGCCTGATCAAACAGGGCGTCTTGCTGTCCCGTGGCGATAAGCTGATGCGCGACGCCCGCGCGTGACTTGGCCGCGATCACGACAGGGGCCATCTTGATCGCCTCTGGCCGCGTGCCGATAACAGTGCAAATATTCAGCGTATGCCCTCTCATTACGGCCTGTGCGACTCACCTGACTTTGAGCCTAGAGAGCGTATCGGGCAATGGCGTGGAGCATAGATACTGTATATTTGCGACGAAATATTATTAACTGAATAGCCGCGCGATCTGTTCAATCAACGGGCCGAGGTTATAGGTTGGAAACGCAGTGCTGACGTAAGCGATGAAATCCTGTGCGTTGGTGGCGACAAATTGGCCGAGTGCGGTTTCGGTGACAACGACTCCAACGATTGCGCCGTAGGTTGCATCGCCAGTTTTGACACCAAAATTGACCACAGCCTTACGCAGCCCGGTAAGTATCGCCGCCACACGGTTGCGCCAGTTGCGGTTGGTGTGATCGCGCGCCTGATCGTCATAGGGGCTGCCGTCGGGTTGAGCATCCGCTTCTGACACGATGTCATCAATGACGATATCGGTCGCGACCTCTGGGGTTTGTAGCAGCGCAGCAGCAATTGGCGCGGCGGCTTCGGCTTCAGCCTCCGCACTGGCGCGCTCTTGTGGCGGGATTGTCGTTTCATCCTTGGCGCGCAGGCCGTCATCACCAAAGGCGAAATGATTGTAGAGATCAAGCAGCCCGCCAAGCCCTTCGGCGACAACAGGCTCAAGCTGATCACTGCTCAGCTCCTTGCTCTCGAAAGCAATGCGGTGCGCGCGGTAAAGGCGGCGCAGGATGATGCCCTCGGCCCAGATCGGCAGCGCGAGCGCAGCGGCAAAATCCTCGGGCATCGCCACTGCAAAGCGCGTGAGCGCGCGCGAAAGCGGTACGCCGAGCCTTTGCCCCTCGCCAAGCAGGTCAAACGCGGCCTCACGGATGCGCCCGTAGAGAAAATGCTGATCAGGCACATCGCGGAGATGCCGCTGATCATGCGCGGGCAGGCGATCAAGCTGGCCGCGATCATTGATGCCGTAAGTGATCGCGGCGGGGTCTTGCTCTGGCAGCGGCGCAACGCGCGCGCGGGCTTCGTCGATCCAGCCTTGGAGCGTGGTGTTGACGTAGGTTGCGCCCTTTTCCCAGAAATCCTCGTTAGTTGCATCGGCGAGGCGGGCGAGGATTTTCTTATCCTCTATGCGGTTGGTGTCACCGGGGATGTCGAAGGCGGCGTCATGGCCTTCGATGCGGCGATTGTACCAGTCAATCCAGACTTGGTAAGTCGGATCGAACGCTAGGAGGCGGGTGACGGCATCGTTTTTCTGTACAGGCCAGATAATTTTAGATGAGCGCGGCCAAAGCGGCTCTCGCGTTATAAGACACGCGGCACTGGCATCGTTATTTGAGTCAGCCAGCCAACGGCAATCCGCTGAAATGTTTTCCCATATTGCATCGTTGCCGGCGCGGACATGAGCAGTCCCGGAGGCATTCCTGGCGGCATTTGCAGCGGCGTTTGCAGCATCGACGGCAATGGCTATAGCGTTCGTCGCATCAAATGCCGCATCGGCAGCAAAGGCTTCAGCAAAGCTTGCGGCGTAGGCGACACGTACTGAGTAAGAGGCGGCATTGGCGGCATTGGTCATATCGTGATCAGGCAAATTGCGTGCACCCCACGAAATGACCGTTGCACGGAACAGTGCAAGTCCATGGAATAGAGCCCGAATGGCAATGACACTTTTCGTGAATGCGTAAGGCACCACTCGTAGTGCTACGCGTGCGGCTATCACTTGCGCCCAGTCGGTCGGCTTGTCTTTAAGCCACTCTTCCAGTTCTTCGCTTGAGTCGATCATTGCTGCTTTATCTGTGGTGATGGGGCGGGGGGCAAGGGGCGCGTCGCCGGCCTAACGAAAGAGTTATAAGCCGGGGTCAAGGCAGACAGTTTTACGGGACGACGGGTTGATGCAAATTTACTGCACAATGCTCTAAAGCAACAAAAGATACGGTCGATCATAGTGCGATTGTATCCTTTGTTGCTTTAAGGCCTCATGCCAATGCGCCCCTCACAAGGGACAAAGCGACGTCGCTTTGGAGGAATGTTTTGCTTGGCGCATGATTCATCGTGAGAACATGACATAAACGAACTGTGTAGGAAATACCTGTCTCTGGTCTGGCCCCTCTCCTCTTGAGGGAGAGGGTGGCGCGCAGCACCGGGTGAGGGGGAGGTGCGGGGGCAAGGGGGCGCGACAGCTTCACCTCCAGCTCGTCATGCTGAACTTGTTTCAGCATCCATCGTGGTGCGAGGGAAAGCTCTGTTGGCCGCGCGGATAGTTGGATGCTGAAACAAGTTCAGCATGACGAGGTGTGTGAATTGGAGGGTGGGGCTAAATATTACCCCTGTATCCCCAATTCCGCAGCCGCTTCGTTGATTCGCTTGAGCGCGGCGGCATCGCCCGCATAGGCTGCACGCGCGTTTTTGAGCACTGTGGCTGATTTCGATTCTTCACCCAATTGCACGCGGCTGCGCATTAGCATGATCCAGCCGCTTTCATTCTTGGGATTGGTCTTGAGCTTGGCCTCAAGCCCGTCAACCATGCCTGCAATCATCGCCTCTTGCTGACCCGAGGGAAGCTGCGCGCCTGCCTGCATCTGCTCACGTGTTGGCCCCGGAATACCGGCGGTGGCGACGGCGGCACCGCCCGTTGGTGCGGGCGGGCGGATTGCGGCGAGGCGGCTGGCGACCTCAATTTTTTCCTTGGCACCCACTTCGCCGATCAGGCGGCGAACATCGGCCTCCCACGGTGCGCCCGATGGCGTATCGGCAAGCAGCGCGAGCCAAGCGTCAATCGCGCCCTTGTGATCGCCCGCGATATCCTGTGCCACCGCAATGAAATAACGCGCGCGGGGATCTTTGGGATCAAGCGCAATCGCCTTATCAAAGGCGGTTTTGGCGTCGGCGGGAACATCACCCGGCCCAGCAAGCACCCGCGCCTCGCCAAGTGACGACCAGTAATCGGCTTTCTTTGGATCAATCTGCGCGGCGCGGGCATAGGCTTGCGCGGCTTCGGCAAATTTCTGCGTTTGCATCAGCGCCCAGCCAAGCATTTGCCAGCCCTGCGCATCATTAGGGTTATCCTTGAGCTTGGCCTCAAGCTTAGCAATCGCTGCATTGGCATCGCCTGCTGGTATTTCGGTTGCGGCAGAAGCAGGTGTGTCTTCGCTTTTACTGCGCAGTGACAGGCCAATCGCAATGACCGCGACAAGTGCTGCTGCAATGAGTGCGATCCGCGCGAACGGTATCGAGCGCGGCGGGACAGAGGATTTGTTAGGCAGTGATTCGCCTTGATTGACGGCTTCTGATTCGGGCGTAATTTGCGATGTCACTGCTAATCCTCGATAAAATGATGATTTTCTATAGCACTAAGCAACCAAGCTGATAAGATGTGTGACAATTCGCATTGGAAACAATGTTTGTGGGGCGTATTCGGTTAACCATGTTTTAAG
>JAYTPB010000168.1:0-12514 GCA_043747445.1 Sphingomonadales bacterium | reverse complement strand
TCCTCAGTCCATCCTTGGGGATCATACCATTTAATAATGGCCCAGCGGAACAGCCGCGCCGCCAGTGATTGTTTTGCCATATACGGCCCGCTCCTACTTCGTTTTTTATTGTCATAGTAGGCGAAGGCGGCGGCTGGCAATCGGTAGTTATCTAATTAGGTACAACCGCCATAACTGTTGGAACAAGGTTCGGCTCGGCTTCGGCGGCGCCCAGTCGTTCAGCGCGCGGCTTGGTCAGCCGGTACACCCTTGTCTCACCAAAGCCCTTGAGATCAATCTCGCCCTGAATCTCGGTCTCATAGCCTGACCGCAGTCGCCAATGCGCATTTTCCGAAATCAGGATGGTGCCAGGCTCGGCTTTGCTTTCAAGGCGGCTGGCAAAGTTGACCGATTCGCCCCAGACATCAAAGGCTGGACGCTTCACCCCGATAACGCCCGCGACGACGGGGCCAACATGAATGCCGATGCGGACATTGATCGGGTAGCCCGAATTGACGATAAAGCGTTGCACCGCACGCTGAATGGCAAAGGCAAATTCGGCGGCATTTTCAACATGGTTGGCACCTGCTGTAGTCTGTGTCAGCCCCGATATCGCCATATAGGCGTCGCCAATCGTTTTGATTCGTTCAACGCCGAGCCGCTCTGCCTCAAGATCAAACACTGAAAATAGGTTATTGAGCATTTTGACGAGGTGTGGCGGGCTGATCCGGCGAGCAAGTTCGGTAAAGCCACTGAGATCAGCAAAGATAATGCAGACCTCTCCGTAGGAATCGGCGATGGCAGTTTCGCCTGCCTGTATGCGATTAGCGACTTCGCGCGGCAGCATCGAATGGAGCAATTGTTCAACACGCTCACGCGAAGCGGTCAGGTCTATCTCGGTCAGAAACTGTTTGCGCGCGGCGCGCTCGCGCGAAAAACCTGCAAGTGCGGCAAAGCTGGTCGCGGTCAGACAGGTGATGATGTTGACGACCATCCACGAGTCAGGCTCTCTCGACCACAGGAAATGCGCGGCAGTGACAATCGTGATGGTTGAAGGAAACATCATCAACAAAAACACAAAACGGATCGGAAACATGATCGCTGAACCAAGCACAACCAGCGTGATACCAAGCGGAAAGTGGAGATAGCCGCCATCAAGCACCGCATAGATATAAGACAGTCCTGCTATTCCAATCATCCCGCCGCCAATGACAACGCCCTCAATCCACCGTTTTCCAAGCGGAGTGAGCAGAAATAGCGACAACACTACGCCGATGGGAATCAGCACCCACAGCCGGATGCTGTGCGCGAGATCAGCGTTGACGGGATCAATCAACTGATCAAGCAAGTGGAAACTGTAGAAGCATACGCCGCCAAGCAGCGCATAAACCTGAATATTTGATAGCGACAGGCGCACATAGCGGTCAGCGAAGGCACGCTCCTGCGCATTATCGGCAAACGCCAATCCCAACCGAACAAGCAAATTCTTCATTAGCGCACCCTATATTGGCGCGTTAACAAAATGAACCTAATTTTCGGATAACGGCCCAAGCTCTGCATGGACATTGTGCCGGTTGTTATCAAACGAACCGGCACAATATTCGATATTCTGTTAGCAGCTACAGCGTTCCGCCGCCCTGACGCTTTTTATACTGGCGGTAAATGAAGAGTAAAATGATTGCACCAATGGTGGCTGCGATGAAACCAGCACCTTCGCCTTCTTGATAAAAGCCAAGAGTTTTCCCGAGAAAACCGGCAAGCAGCGCGCCACCAATGCCAAGGAGTATCGTCACGACAAATCCGCCCGGATCTTTGCCAGGCATAATCAATTTGCCAAGCACGCCTGCGACAGCGCCCAGAATTATCCAGCTTAAAAACCCACCCATACATACCTCCTGCGTTACTATTCCGACGTTTGACGCCGGATACCGCCATCGTCACCTGCTTTTGCGGGCTTGGCAAGTGCTGTTGAATAAAGCCTCGCTTTACTGAAGTTCGAATACCATCGTTACCGTCATACCCAGTGACTGTTCGCCGGGCATGATGACGGTGTCGGCCTCTGCCGATTTGGCCATCATTTGCATCATCGGGCGCGGCACAACCGACATGCCGTCATTTTCACTGATCGAGATTATCCGTTTGATCTTCATGCCTGCGGCGTTCGCATAAACCTCAGCACGGGCGCGGCCGGCTGTAATTGCAGCAACGCGCGCTTCATCAAGTGCTGCTTCTGGTTTATCAATAGTCAGGCTTGGGCCATTGATCTCGTTTGAGCCTTCTTTGACAAGCGCATCAAGGATCGCGCCGGAACGCGTGATGTCGCGAAAGCGCACCGTTACTTGATTATTCGCCTGATACCCCGTGATCACCGGCGGCTGATTATTATTGTAGCGATATTGCGGAGAGAGGTTGACCGCCGATGTGGTCACATCCTTATCGGCAACCCCCGCGCGCTTGAGCGCTGCCAGCACGCGTGACATCCGCGCGGCATTATCGCGCATTACGGTTGCAGCATCGGCGGACTGCGTGATCACGCCAGTTGAAATCACCGCCACATCGGGCACTCGCTTCACCTCACCGCGCACTGAAATTTCAAGCCGCGTGCCGTTTAGCGCAGCGTGCGCCATTGTTTGCGCATCAGCCACGGCAGGAAACGCCAGAATATATGCCGCAAACACGGCTGCTACAGATGATTTCAAAATTCATACTCCTGTTTTATGCTACTCACCTGACCTTGGCCAGCCAGTCTATTTTTCTCGCTTCAGGCTGCATTGAAGCTGAACAGGAAATTGGCCCGGCATTGGTCGATCCATTGTAGCGCTTTATCGAAGCTGCGTATCACTCACAAATGAGCAACCTATGTGAGATAACGATGTTATCCATAAGAGGCATTGGGTTGCAAATGACAATCTTTGCCCTTGAATGCGGTGACTTATTAGTATAACACAGTCAGTATAGATATTTGATCGGGCTCGTAAACGGGTCGAAAAAGGCGGCAACGACCATGAATTACGAATCGACAATTTCACGCCAATCAAGCGATTTTGACTATGCTGAGGATCAAGCAGCGCCGCAGCGCACATCGCGCCGCCGCTTAATGATCATCGCGGCGATTGTTGCTGTGCTGGCGATTGCTGCCGCTGCCTATTTCTTCAAGCCTGCTGACAAGGCCGCAGCAGGCGCGGCTGGCAAAGATGACAAGCAGGCTGCGCGCGTTACGGTTGTTGTGCCCGGTCGCGTTCAGGTGACCAACATCATCAGCGCAACAGGGACGCTCGCCGCGCGTCGCGATATGCCGGTCGGCGTTGCGGGTGAAGGTGGTCTTGTGACGCGCGTCTGGGTGCAGCCGGGAGATTGGGTGCGTCAGGGTCAGGTGCTGGTCTCAATTGACCGGGCGGTTCAGGATCAGCAGGCCAATCAACTCGTTGCTCAGGTCACTGTAGCGCAGGCTGATGCGCGGCTGGCGCAGGCGGAGCTTGACCGTGCGGGCGCGCTGCTTTCGCGCGGCTTCATCTCAAAGGCCGATATAGATCGCCGCACCGCAACGCGCGACTCAGCGCGCGCGCGCGTTGCCGTGGCGGTGGCCCAGTTGGGTGCAGGCCGTAACACGAATGCACGCCTTGATGTCCGCGCGCCAGCGAGCGGTTTGATCCTCGCGCGCGCCGTTGAGCCGGGGCAGATTGTCAGTGCTGGTTCGCCAGCGCTATTTCGGCTTGCAGGTGGCGGCGAAATGGAACTCAAGGCCGAAATGTCTGAGGCTGATTTGGCCCGGATGCGCGTCGGGCTTGGTGCAAGTGTGACCCCAGTTGGCACAGCATCTCAGTTTAACGGCCAGATCTGGCAGGTTGCCCCCATCATTGATCCGACTTCGCGTCAGGGAATCGCGCGGATTGCGCTCAGTTATAACACTGCACTGCGCCCCGGTGGTTTTGCTACTGCGCAAATTAGTGCAGGCCAAGTTGATGCGCCGATGTTGCCTGAGTCCGCAGTGTTAAGCGACGATAAGGGCAATTATGTCTTTGTCATTGATGCCAAGAATAAGGTTGAGCGGCGTCAAGTGAAGACGGGTTCAGTTTCAGACTCGGGCATTCCAGTGATCGAAGGATTGAGTGGTAACGAGCAAGTGGTGCTCAGTGCAGGCGCGTTCCTTAACCCTGGAGAGACGGTTGTGGCACAACGTGCCAAGCCGACGAATTAAGGAACGATTGGCATGAGCTTCCGCAATATTTCAGCTTGGGCGATCCGCAATCCAGTCCCGTCGATTGTGTTTTTTATCGCGCTCACAATCGCGGGCATTATGAGTTTTGCGCAGATGAGCGTGACGCAGAACCCTGACATTGACTTTCCGGGTGCGTCGATTTCGATTTCGCAGCCTGGCGCGGCGCCGACTGAGCTTGAAACTCAAGTTGCGCAAAAGGTTGAAGCGGCGATCCGCAACATCAACGGTGTCGATGAAATCAACTCGTCAGTGCGCGAAGGCAATGCCAATATCTTTGTGCAATTTGCGATCGGCACGCCAATTGATCGGGCAGTAAGCGATGTGCGCGATGCTGTAGCAAATATCCGGAGCGATTTGCCCGACGGCATTCTTGAACCGCAAGTGCAGCGCGCCGAAATTTCGGGTGATCCGATTGCCTATTATTCGGTTGAAGCGGTTGATATGACGCTTGAAGAGCTGAGCTGGTATGTCGATAATATCGTCAGTAAGCGATTGCGCGGCATCACGGGCATGGCACAGGTGTCGCGTGACGGCGGAGTCAGCCGTGAAATTCGTATTATTCTCGACCCTGCAAAGCTTCAGTCCTTCGGGGTGACGGCATCGCAGGTTAACAACCAGTTGCGCCAGACCAACACAAATGCGGCGGGCGGTCGCGCTGAAATCGCCGGTTCGGAACAAGCGGTGCGCGTTCTTGGCAATGCGGAGAGTGCTTATCAACTGAGCCAGAGCCAGATTGCGGTTGGCGGCGGGCGTTCGATCAAACTTGCCGATATTGCAGAAGTGCGCGACCTTTACGGGGAGCAGCGCAATCTTTCGACGATGAATGGCCGTCAGGTACTTAGTTTTTCGATATCGCGTGCGAAAGGCGCATCTGATGTCTCAGTCTATGACGAGGTTCAAAAAGAGCTCGCCGCGCTCAAAAAGGAGAATCCTAAGGTTTCCTTTTCCGAACTATATACCAGCGTTGGCTATACCAAGGGCCAGTATAACTCTGCGCTGATCGCAATGGTTGAGGGTGCTCTGCTCGCCGTTGTCGTCGTTTTCCTGTTTCTGCGTGATTGGCGCGCGACAATCATTTCGGCGATTGCGATCCCGCTGTCAGCAATCCCGACGTTTTGGTTTATGGATTTGATGGGGTTCAGCCTCAACGAAATCAGCTTGCTGGCGCTGAGCCTTGTTGCCGGTGTGCTGGTTGACGATGCCATCGTTGAAATTGAGAATATCGTCCGACACATGCGGATGGGCAAATCGGCGTTTCAGGCATCAATTGATGCGGCTGATGAAATTGGTCTCGCGGTGCTTGCGACGACAATGGCGATTGTCGCGGTGTTCCTGCCCGTCGGCGTGATGCCGGGGGTCTCAGGGCAATTCTTCAAGAATTTCGGGCTTACGGTTGTGGTTGCGGTGCTGCTTAGCCTTGCGGTCGCGCGCTTGATTACACCAATGCTCGCAGCTTATTTCCTCAAGGCGCACGGCGAAGCCAAGCACGGTGAAGGCTGGCTGATGGATCGCTATATGTCGGTGCTGCGCTGGTCGCTGCGTCGCCGTTTAACCACTATGGGCATGGGTGGAGCGGCTTTCGCGCTTACCATCGCATTGTTTATGAACATGCCTTTCACGTTTCAGCCGAGCATTGATTTTGCTTACAGTTCGATCCGGATCGAAATGGTTCCCGGAACAACGACAGCCCAAACCCGCGCTGTGACCGAAAGGGTGCAGCGGATGCTTGATGAGGAGGAACCTGATGTTCAGGCGGCATTTGCCGATATCCGCCCAGGCAGCGCTTCAATTTATCTGACGCTCAAGGAAGATCGCAGCCAACCCAGCTATGACTTTGAGAAGGAATGGGGGCCAAAGCTTGCCCAAATTCCCGATGCGCGTGTGCGCTTTCAGTCTCAAAATGGCGGGTTTAGCGGCCGTGATATGACAATTACGCTCGGCGGCGACAATCCCGAAACGCTCACCGCGCAGGCCAACAAAATCACCGAAGAGATGAAGGGCTTGAAGCAACTTGTTGCGCCGCGCGTTAATGGTGATTTGCTGCGCCCCGAAATCACCATCAAACCGCGCATGGATTTGGCGGCGGATCTCGGTGTGACGACGGCGGCACTTTCACAAACGATCCGTATTGCGACACTTGGTGATATTGATCAGAATAGTGGAAAATTCTCGTTAGCGGATCGCCAGATTCCAATCCGGGTTAGCCTTAGTGAAACATCACGCAAAAGCCTTTCGACGATTGAAAATCTGCCCGTGCCAACCGCAAGCGGCGGTTCGGTGCCGCTGAAAACTGTTGCTGAAATTAGTTTTGGCGCGGGGCCGACCGTCATTCAGCGCACCAATCAGATTCGCCGGATTACCATAGGTGCTGATTACGCAATCGATCCGAAGACGGGAAAAGCCTATGTCAGTAGCGACATAAATAAGTTGATCGACGAACTACCTGCAATGAAAAACCTTCCGCTTGGTATCAAGCGTCTGACGCTTGGTCAGGATAAATGGCAAACCGAAATGGTCACTAATTTCGCGATTGCGGTGATTGCAGGTGTGTTTCTTGTCTTTGCGGTGCTTGTCTTGCTTTACCGCCGGGTGATGCCGCCCTTCGTCAACATGGGGTCGCTCTTGCTCGCCCCGCTTGGCGGCGCGCTTGCCTTGCTAATTACGGGAAATCCAATTTCGATGCCGGTGCTGATCGGCATATTGATGCTGCTTGGGATCGTTGCCAAAAACTCGATCCTGCTTGTTGATTTCGCACTTGAGGAAATGGATAAGGGCGTCGACAAGACAATTGCGATTATTGACGCTGGTCACAAACGTGCACAACCAATTGTTATGACGACTGTGGCAATGGTTGCCGGTATGCTGCCAACTGCGATCTCGCTTTCGGGTGATAGTGCTTGGCGCGCGCCAATGGGCGTTACCGTGATCGGCGGATTGATTGTCTCAACGGTTCTGACGCTGGTGATTGTACCCGCAACGTTTAGTCTCGCGATGGGCGTTGAACAGCGCGTTGGTCCGTGGCTATCCTATTGGTTGACGACGGGCGGCGAAAGCGGCACCGTTAAAAAACCGCCGCGTCTTTTTGCGCGCGGCTTTCGTCGGCGCCACCGTCCGCCCGCGACGATTATCGAACCGGCGGAGTAGGATAGCGCCATCGCACTGCGTACTCGCATAAATATTGAACGGCTAAACCCTGCGCAGCCCGGCGCGCGCGGGATCAAGATTATCGCGACTGGATCGCTGATCGTTATGGCGTGCATCTATTTTACAGCAAAAGCCAACGTCGATGTTCACCCCGCGATTGGCTATATCAAGGCATTTGCTGAGGCCGCGATGGTCGGCGGGCTTGCGGATTGGTTTGCGGTGACGGCGCTGTTCCGTCATCCGCTCGGGATCCCAATCCCGCACACCGCGATCATCCCAACCAACAAAGACCGGATTGGCGATACGATGGCGCTGTTCCTCAAGGATAATTTCCTTACGCCCGCCGTTGTCGCGCGACGGATGCGCAAAGTCGATGTGGCGGCGGGCGTCGGTCGTTTTCTTGCTGATCCTGATCACGGCGGCGCAGGACGGCTGCGTGACGGCGCGTCAAAACTGCTCGCCAACCTGCTTGAATCGCTTGATCAAAATCGACTTGGCGGCATGGCGAAATCAGCGGTGGCAACGCGGCTGCGCGGGCTTGAGGTCTCGCCTCTGCTTGGTCAGTCGCTTGAGGCAGCGATGAAAGAGGGGCGTCACCTGCCGCTGATGGGTGGCCTGATTAGCCGTGCGAGCGAGATACTTGCGTCGAACGATCACCTGATCCGCGAGATGGTGCATGAACGCGCAGGCTCAGTGCTGCGTTGGACGGGGCTTGATGAAAATGTGGCCAACGCGATCATCAATGGCCTTAACAAATTGCTGTTCGATATGGCTGATGACCCCGCCCATCCCTTGCGCGCGCGCGCCGATCAGGCATTGGCCGATCTCGCATTTGATTTGCAGCATGACAAAGACATGCAGGGCAAGGTCGGCATTTGGAAAAACGAGATTATTGACGATCCGGCAATGCAGCGCTGGATTGACGGCCTGTGGGAGCAAGCCCGCACTGGATTGCTCAAGGCCGCGCGCGATCCCGAACGGGTGCTTGCAGGCAAATTTGGCGATATGCTGCGCCAGCTTGGCACCACGCTTCAGGATGATCCGCAACTTCGCCACACGATCAACCGCTTTGCGCGGCGCACCATTGTCGGCGCAACCGCAAGCTACGGCGACGGCATTGTGACGCTGGTTTCGGACACCGTGCGCGGCTGGGACGCCGAAAAAATCACTGACCGGATTGAGCAAGCCGTTGGCCGCGATCTCCAATATATCCGCATCAACGGTACGTTGGTCGGTGGCCTTGTCGGGCTGATCCTCCACGCGGTTGATGTCTGGGTTTGAGCTGAGATTGCACTTTTTACTCATTTGAGTTAGCCATCCAAACTCGGGGTGGGGCAAATTATGACATTGGGGCGAATCGATCAGATTCTTTCGGCTGCTTTTTCGGCACAACAGGCCGGGCAAGCCGACGAGGCGATTAAACATTATCATAAGGTTCTGGGGCTTGCGCCACAGCATCCCGGTGCACTCAATTCGCTTGGGATCATTTCGATCAATCGGGGCGATGCGAAGACGGCGGCAGACTATCACGCACGCGCTGCTGCTGCTGATCCAACCGCTGGGCCACTGTGGCTCAATCTTGCGCGCGCGCAGCGGGAACTGGGCGATGATGCGGGCGAACGGGCGAGCCTTGGCCGCGCGCTTGATCTCAATCGGCTTGATTTCATGGCGCTTGTTCGCATGGCGCAGCTCCATGAGCGTTTGGGAGAATTGGGAGACGCTGCCCCCCTGTGGGCCGGGATCGTCCAGACCGCGCCGCCGCCTGCGCAGCGGAGCGAGGGCATCAATGCGATTCTTGCTCATGCGCGCGACTTTCTGGCGCGGCAATCATCGCATTATGATGAGGTACTCGACACGGGCCTTGCGGCGGATCGCGCCGCGCTAGATGCGTCTGAACTGCGCCGTTTTGATGCCTTTACAGACACCACCACCGGAAAGCGCCGGATTTACACCAATGAGTGCAACGGTGTGCATTATCCCTTCCTTCCCGCCGATGAATTTTTTGAGCGGCGGCATTTTCCGTGGATGGAAGGCGTTGAGGCACAAAGCGAAGCGATCCGTGACGAACTGATCGCGCTGATCAAAGGCGATGCGCCGGGATTTGCGCCCTATGTGGCGCAAGATCCGGGGACGCCGCAAAACCTCTGGTCGGGCCTCGATAATTCACTGTCATGGAGCGCCTATTATCTGATCAAATACGGCGAGCGGATTGAGGAGGCCTGCGCGCGTTGCCCGGTGACGGTGGCGATGCTCGACAGCATCCCCGGCGCAAAAATGGCGCGCCGCGCGCCGACCGCCTTTTTCTCAATCCTCAAGCCAAAGACGCACATCCCGCCGCACACGGGCGTTACGAATACCCGCGCGATTATCCATTTGCCGCTGATCGTCCCCGAAGGCTGCGGCTTCCGCGTCGGCGGCGAAACCCGCGAGTGGAAAATCGGCGAGGCCTTCGCCTTCGATGACACCATCGAACATGAAGCCTGGAACAACAGCGAAGACCTCCGCGCGGTACTCATCTTCGACGTCTGGAACCCGCATTTAAGCGATGTGGAGCAGATGATGCTCCAGAGGTTTTTCGAGGTGTCCGATGCCAGCGAATACGCGCCGAAAGCGCTCCGAGCGGGGTAGGTTAATTTTCAAACTCAAGCCGCATGAGCGCGTTGTTCGTTCCGATACGACAAGGCGTTGAAGAGTTTTTGCCCAATTCTTTCTGCGAGTTGTGTTGGAACTGCATTGCCAATTTGACGCATCGCTTCGCCCCACGGGCCAGCTATTTGAAAATCGGGTTTAAACGTCTGTAATAGTTTCCCCTCATATACTGTAAAATAACGCACTGACGCATTTTCATAGCGAATCATATTTTCGCCTCCAGGTACTCCATGCCCGCCAGCCTTTAGAGTTTTCGCTGGTAAGTCGATGTAGCTGCCTGTGTGGCCGGGGTAGGTTTTTGCTCCTGCCCGAAAAATATGATCCGAAATTCCGTGATCTGATGCTGGGTGGGGAATTGATCCAAGCGCATCGCGGACGGTTTGCCACGGTAACTTTGCGGTTTCTAAGGGGAGTTCCAGAATTTGCGATTTTAGCGAACAAACTTCTTGTTCGGTAACAGGCAAGACATTTCTGATATTATGCCTTTGCCAATAATGATCGGTAATGAATTGATCTCGAAACAAGGCATCTCGTGAATGCGTGGTGGGTGGAAATGACCATTCAACACCTAAATCAGATCGAATTCCTACAATGAACACTCTTTCGCGAATCTGTGGGACACCATAATCAGCGGCGTTTAACAGTTTGAAATTTAAGTGATATTTAATACCATTATGCTCATTCCACTTGATTTGAGTGAGCCGATCAAAATGCTCTGACCATGTTTCATATTTTTTTATTGATACTTCAGGGTAGGTCATACGAAGTATAACGTATTCAAAATATTTGGAGAATGACGACCTGAGTAGTCCCTTAACATTTTCAAAAATGAACGCACTTGGCTTGTGGTGAGCCACAGCTTTGGCGGCATATGGGAACATATCCCGCTGATCCTCGTTGGCCTTATGCTTTCCACCAAGAGAAAATGGCTGGCATGGAGGCCCTCCGGCAATCAGGTCAATTTCATTAACGCAAGCAAGGTCAAAATTTCGAATGTCTCCTTCATAAACCAAATTTGGATTGAAATTCTTGCGAAGCGAGTTGCACGCGTTTTTGTCAGATTCAACGAATCCTACATGTTTGAAACCAGCCAGTTCCAAACCTCTCGCCAGTCCACCAGCACCAGAAAATAGTTCCAAACTTTTCATGCCTTGGGGTGATGTCTATCAAAATGGGCTTGAATGTTCTTTTGGATCGAAAGCGTCTCTTTTGGTATTCCCTTGCACCGATCCGCGAACGGTCTTCCCGGATGAATTACGTCCCAATCTGATTTCGCTTGCTCGAACCGACCAGCGCCTGGGGTGTGATTGCCAAAACCATCCACAGAAGTGTTCCATAATGGGCGGAACAATTTTATAAGCGAAGCTTCAACTGTGCTGATCATGTCTGACCCGGCAGCTTCAAAAATTACAAATCGGCAGTTAAAATCTGATATTTCTAAACCAGTACCAATCTCTATATTTCTTGAATGTTCTCTTATTCGAGAATGCAATTCATTTGACTGAGTAAGCGTGTTGTCAACAACGCGGGCCTGTCTCCATCCCCTAGGAACGGCTTTACCAACATAAATTGGCACTGCATATGAAAGGCGGTTTAATTCCGCCAGAGGGGCGTAAAGATGATTGTCTCCAGTGTAATATAGTGCGTAGATTCCCGAGCCGTTGAAACGCTCTGCCAACGGTAAACTGTGCACAGGTGTCCCGTTGAAGAAACGAATCGCGTCCTTCACAAGCTCTGCAAAAGCATCATTTTTGTAGACATGCTCTGATCTGTTAAACGGCTGTCTTGGCATCGATGCCCCCCCTACCCGTCGCTCACCCGCTCAATATCAGCACCCACCGCCTGTAATTTCTCCTCAAGCCGCTCGTAGCCGCGATCGAGGTGGTAGACGCGTTGGACGGTGGTTTCGCCTTCTGCTGCGAGGCCTGCGATGATCAGGCTCATTGAGGCGCGGAGGTCTGTTGCCATCACGGGTGCGCCGACGAGTTTATCAACGCCGCGCACGACGGCTGAGCGGCCGCGTACTTGGATGTCGGCGCCCATCCGCGCCAATTCTGGTACGTGCATATAGCGGTTTTCAAAAATGGTTTCGGTGAGGACGCTCGCGCCGTCAGCTTTCAGCAGCATCGCCATAAATTGTGCTTGCATGTCAGTGGCGAAGCCGGGGTAGGGTGCGGTCGAAAGCGTAAGCGGGCCGATTTTGCCGTCTGAGGTGATGTGGATCGAATCGCGCTTTTCCTCAACGGTGACGCCCGCACTGCGCAGCGCGTCAAGCGTCGCGCCCATTTCGCTGGCGCGCGCGCCGACGAGTTCGACTGACCCGCCAGCGATCCCGACGGCACAGGCATAGCTGCCCGCTTCAATCCGGTCAGGCATCACCGCATAAGTCGCGCCGTGGAGGCGTTCGACCCCTTCGACCGTCAGCGTTTCGGTGCCGATCCCATCAATCCGTGCGCCCATCGCGACGAGGCAGTTGCACAGGTCAACAATTTCCGGTTCGCGCGCGGCATTTTCGAGGACGCA
>JAYTPB010000167.1:0-25000 GCA_043747445.1 Sphingomonadales bacterium | reverse complement strand
CTTCGCCAACCGCTCGGCGAATTTGGCGCGGTCTTCGGGGGTTGGCTTGATCCCAAGCGCTTCGTTGCGCTCAATCTGATCGACCACGCGCTGCGCGATTATTTCACGCCGGATTTGGCGGCGCATCCTTGGCGGAAGAATTTCGCCCGGCGTTGGCTGGGCGACCTCAATTGGTGGCTCTTCAGCCACAACTGGCGGCGGCACTAGTTTTGGCGCAACAGGCGCACGCTTTGGCTTGGGCGCAACAATCGCCTTTGGTTTGGGCGCTGGCGCAACGATGGCAATCAGCGGCCCGATGACGGGCACATTCTTCGCGGCGTCGCCGAACACGCCGGTCGCCGCTGCAGCGGCACTCATCAGGCTGAATGCGGCAACGCCAATCACCACCCGGCGTCCCCGCGCCCAAACGCCGCGTCGTTCTCGCCGCCGTTCGGTCAATGGCGGGAGCGCCTCCAGCATGTCCCCAGCAAGTGCTTTTGCAACCAAACGATCCGCAAAAGCGGCTGAAAGCGGCGGTACATTGTAACGGTCAAGCGCGCGCGCAGTTACCTCATTGATTGGATTGGGATCGCTCATTTTGCTTCTCCCCCAAGTGCCGTGCGCAGGGCCGTCCGTGCGCGCAGCAGCAGCGATTCAAACGCTTTGATGTTCATATCGAGTGCCCCTGCCGCCGCCATGTTTGAATAATCCTCATAATACGTCAGGATGATCGCCGCGCGCTGCCGATCTGGCAGCGCCCGTACCGCAGCAACTGTCTGCGCACGGAGCCGTTCTTCATCTACCTGTTCGTCCGCCCCCGGCGCATCATCAGCGCGTTCGGGTACTTCCTCGTCACTCGCAAATTTTCGCCGCCGCAGCCGATCAAGACACAGGTTGGTCGCCACCCGGCCAAGCCACGCCGAAACCCCTGCCCCGCCCGGTTGCCACTTCTCCGCTTGGTTCCAAAGCCTTAGCAGCGTTTCTTGCGTGATATCCTCAGCTTCAGTCGTATCGCCAAGCATACGGTAGGCAATCCGGTGCGGCCGCACTGCATAAGCATCAATTAGTGTGCGAAACGCCGCGCCATCGCGCAGCGCAACGCGCGCCATCAAAGCATCGTCATTTTCATCAATCAATGCAGCCGTCGCCAACATAAACTACCCCAACTGGGTAACTTAACGCACGAGCGCGCCAAATCCTTCGTTCATAGCAAACGAATAATGGCCGCAATACCAGCAACACCAAGAAGGAGCGCAACCATGCTGCGCCAGATGGTTGGACTAACCCGACCAAACGCCAATTGCCCCAGATGATTGCCAATGAGCATTGGCACGAATAGGGCCGCCGCGATCAGCATCAGTGGCACTGTCGTCAGGCCAAGCAGCGTTGACGCGATTGTCCCCGCAGTTGCGGTTGCAAAGAAAACAAGCATCATTGATGCTCTAGCGGTGATCGGCGTGAACGCGCCGCGCAGATAATAAGGCACTACCGGCGGCCCCGGCATCGCTGCAAAGCCCGTGAGAATGCCGGCTGCAAGCCCGGTTACTGCTGTGACCACGCGCCTCGGCGCAAGCCCCTGCCCTTTTGGCATGACAACCAGAATAAACGCGCCAATCGCAATGAGGCTGATCAGCAGCCGCGCCAGATCAGGCGCGGTATGCGCGAGCAACCACAGCCCAAAAGGCGTCGCCAGCACAGCAAAGCCAGCGATCATCAGGCTGCTTGGTCGGTCACTGTCAGCGATAATCGTCTTGATCCCAACCGGGCCAATCAGAAATTGCAAAAGTATCGCCAGCACCACCGCCTGATCAGGCCGAATGACCAGCCCAAGCAAAGGCACAAGAATGATTGCCATGCCAAAGCCCGTTAGCCCCCGGATCGCGGCGGCTGCAAAGGTCATAGCAGCAGCAAGCGCGATGGCGGCCGGGGTAAGGCCAGTGGCGGATTCGATGAGGGTCATGCGGGTAAGATGGCCGTGATGCCTTCACGGGCTGCGATAATCACTAAATCTAGGTCAAGTGTTACAAATTTTAGGCCAAGCCGCTTACAAGTCGCAATATGAATTGCATCCGGCATCAAAAGCTTTGGGAAGGGCGCAACCACCATCGCAGCGGCGGCCTCAATATCAAGATCGAGATGTTCAATCTGCGTCGCGGCGATTTCCAGCCAGTTTCTCGCCGAACTACGAACCTTTACCGCCTCGCTCTGCGCAATTTCACCTTGCCTGACGAGACGCGATAGAGTGGAATTAAATTCGCCTATTACAAGTTTGCCGAAAAAAAGCGCATGCTCTTCAGCCTGTAGCCAGTCATTTGCAACGGCTGAGTGCACCTCTTTCACGAACAGCGGCACCACCACTGACGTGTCGAGATAGAAACTCAATGCTCATAGTCCGCTTGATCAAGTTTCTTCATCTCAAGGTAGGACAGTTTTGCAGGCGCGCGCGATTCACGGAGCAAGCGAATTCGCTCAAGCGACTCGGCCATCTCAGCCCGATTTAGCTTGGGTTTCTGATTCTCGGAGGGCACCACCGACATTGCCACAGTCGGCTTCCCGTGCCGTGTAATCACCACCTCTTCGCCCGCGAGCGCCTTGTCGATCAGGCTTGAGAGGTTATTCTTGGTGGTCGCAACGCTGTATCTGGCCATAACAGCCTCCTTTATGGCCATAATTTATAGCCATAATTGTCAAATATGTCCAGATTTATCGCAAATCGGGCGGTGTTGCTTCATCCTTGAGCATCGCGATGGCCTCTTCCACGCTCATAATCCGCTGACCGTCTGAACCAAGCGAGCGGATGGCAACCGTGCGTTGCTCAGCCTCGCGCCCGCCAACGACGAGGAGGTGCGGCACCTTTGCTAGTGAATGTTCGCGCACTTTATAATTGATCTTTTCATTGCGGAGATCGGTGTTTACGCGAATGCCTGCGGCCTTGAGCATGTCAACCACTTCTACTGCGTAAGCATCCGCATCCGAAACAATCGTCGCGACCACGGCCTGCACCGGCGCGAGCCAAACGGGGAAACGACCGGCATAATGCTCAATCAGTATCCCGATAAACCGCTCATATGAACCAAGGATCGCGCGGTGCAGCATAACGGGGCGGTGCTTTGCGCCGTCTTCGCCGATATAAGATGCGTCTAGCCGTTCGGGCAGAACCGTATCGGTTTGGATCGTGCCGACTTGCCATGTGCGGCCAATCGCGTCAGTTAAATGGAATTCGAGCTTTGGCGCATAGAACGCGCCTTCGCCGGGGAGCTCTTCCCAGCCCCATTCTGGCGTATCACGGCCCGTCGCCGCGACCGCATCGCGCATTGACTGTTCAGACCAATCCCACATCTCATCGCTGCCAAAGCGCTTTTCAGGGCGTAGCGCGAGTTTGATCGCATAGCTGAACCCGCCAAGATCCTTGTAGATCACATCAAGCAGATCGCAGAATTGCGCGATTTCCTCAACAATCTGATCTTCACGGCAGAAGATATGCGCATCGTCCTGCGTAAACTGTCGCACCCGCATCAACCCGTGGAGCGCGCCGTGCGGCTCATTGCGGTGGCAACAGCCCATTTCAGCAAGCCGCAGCGGAAGATCACGATAACTCTTAATCCCCTGCCGAAAAATCAACACATGCGCGGGGCAGTTCATCGGCTTGAGCGCCATCCACTGCGCTTTGTCCGAAATCACTGGCCCTTCATCTTCGGTGTTGGGCACCTCATCGGGAATAACGAACATATTCTCGCGGTACTTGCCCCAATGGCCCGATTGCTCCCACTGGCGCGCGTCCATAATCTGCGGGGTTTTGACTTCCAAATAGCCAGCCGCATCAAGACGACGACGCATATAGGCCTCAAGCGCACGATAAATGATAAAGCCATTGGGATGCCAGAAAACGCTGCCGTGCGCTTCGGCCTGAAGATGGAATAAATCCATCTCTTGGCCAATTTTGCGGTGATCGCGCTTGGCGGCCTCTTCAAGCCGGAGCAAATGCGCATCAAGCTGTTTCTTGTTGAGCCAGCCAGTACCGTAAACCCTTGAAAGCTGAGGATTATTCTGATCACCGCGCCAGTATGCGCCGCTAACGCGCATCAGTTTGAACGCTTGGGGGTCGAGCTTCCCCGTCGAGGCCAAATGCGGCCCGCGACACATATCGAGCCAGTCATCACCTGATCGGTAAACCGTCAGCGTCTCACCCTCAGGCAATTCAGCAGCCCATTCGGCTTTGAAGCTTTCGCCCTGCTGTTGCCAGCGCGCGATCAGATTAGCACGGTTCCACACTTCGCGGGTCAGTGGCTTATTCGCACCAATAATCCGCCGCATCTCGGCTTCAATCGCTGGCAAATCCTCATCTGTAAAAGGACGATCCTTGGGCGCGAAATCATAGTAGAAGCCATCATCTGTCGATGGCCCAAACGTAATCTGTGTACCGGGAAACAGCGATTGCACCGCCTCCGCCAAAACATGCGCAAAATCATGCCGCGCAAGCTCAAGCGCATCGGCTTCATCCCTCGCGGTCACGAGTGCAAGCGTTGCATCACCGTCAAATGGGCGCGTGATATCGCGCAATTCGCCGTCAACACGCGCAGCAATCGCGGCTTTGGCAAGGCCGGGGCCAATCGCGGCGGCAATATCAGCAGGCGTGCTGCCGCGCGGAACCTCACGCACGGAGCCATCGGGAAGGGCTATTTTGAACATCTCAGACATAGTGAGTGCCTATGCCGACGGAAGCCAGCCGGGGCAAGGGGGCGCGCGTTACCCGCCGAGTTCATCATTAAGTTGATCAACCCGTGCGCAGGCATCACTTCCGGGGTTTTTTGCACAAGCACGCTGCGCCTTATCACGCTCGCGGGCGAGTTTGCCGAGGCGCTCTTCGTCTTTGCGCACCTCGCGACCGCGTTTCTCATCCGCCTCGGACTGGCTGGTGGTGAGAACATCAGCAGTTTTGGAAACAACTTTAATTGGCGCAGTGACAACATCGGCTGCGAGCCGGGCGATGCAGCCGCTGGTCATCAAAGCCATTACGCACAGGGCAAAAACTCTCGTCATATTACACTCCGCTTTGCCCTGTATGTTGACTGATAGCGTTATCCGCGTGAATGCCCATTGAACGCGACGACTGTGTTTGCCGCATCATGGCCGATGTCAGCACGGCCAAGATAAGGAATGCCGCTCACGGCGCACCAATGCTGCATAACCACGATTTCATCCATACCAAACACAGGATCATTGTCGGGCACTTGGCTGCACCGCCCAAGTTTAATCCCGGCGACTTTGTGGATTGCTGCGTTGCTGGTCACATGAAATAAAGTGCGATCAATCCGGTACATATATTCGGCGATTTCCTCAATCATCAGGACATGGCCCGTCAGATCAGGTTGAAGCGGGGTGCCAAGCACTTGGCTGAGGATTGTTAGATTAAACGCAGCCTGAGGCGCTTCGGGCGCGACCGGATCAAGCAACCAGTCAAGCGCGCGGAGCACCGCCGCTTCACCACCTTCTCGGTTAAGATCAGCGGGCATTGGCCCGTGCGCGACCCGCCCGACACCTTGCGCATAAAGGCCAGCGAGCAAGAACCCGGCGTCGCTAAACCCCATGTAGAGCTTATCCTGCGCGGCCGAACCAAATTGCGCGAGCGCGGCCTCTGCCACCCGGCACGCGCCGTAGCCGCCGCGCGCGAACCAGATCGCGTCAAGCGTTGGATCATTGGCATAGTCGACTAGCGCCGATATCCGCGCTTCATCGGAACCAGCGAAATGGCCGCATGACAGGAAGCATTGGTCATGGAACAGGATTTCAGGCGCGTCGAGGCCATAGGATGCGCTTACTAAGTCAGTGAGTCGCTCAGGGATCGACGCATCCAACTGACAGCTTGGCGCGACGACGCCGATCCGCACCGGCCTACCCCCCGAACGTATTGCACTGCGCTGGATCGCCGCTGTCGAGCCCGCGCTTGAGCCACGCCATCCGCTGTTCTGAACTACCATGAGTGAAGCTTTCGGGGACGACAACGCCTTGGCTCGCGCGCTGGAGCGTATCGTCGCCAATCGCTTCGGCGGCGCGAAGACCTTCTTGGATATCGCCCGCTTCAAGCAAATTGGTATCATTGCGAGCCCAAACGCCCGCATAGCAGTCCGCCTGAAGCTCCATCGCGACCTGAAGCTTGTTGCCTTCGGCCTTGCTCGCCCGCTGCTGCGCGCGCTGCACTTGTTCAGCAACACCTGTCAATTTCTGGATGTGATGGCCGACCTCATGCGCAATGACATAGGCGGCCGCAAAATCCCCACTCGCACCAAAGCGTTGCGAAAGTTCGCTGAAGAAGCCAACATCGAGATAAATGCCTTCGTCAGCGGGACAGTAAAATGGCCCCATTGCAGCCTGTGCGGCGCCACATCCTGATTGATTGCTTTCGGTATAAAATACCAGCTTTGGCGCGCGGTAGCCATTACCTGACTTTGCGAACAAGTCCGTCCAGCGCCGCTCAGTCGAGCCTAGTATCTTGAGCACTGCGGAACGGACTTTGGGATCAATCGTTGACGCTTGTGACCCGCCACCCGTCTGAATTTGCGGTGTTGTTCCAACATTGCCGCCACCTTCAAGAAGCTGCGCCGGATTAACGCCAAAAACGAGCGCCGCGATGATTACAATCACGAGTGTTCCACAGCCCATCTTTCCGCCGCCTAGGCCAAGTCCACCGCCCATACCGGGGAACCCGGATCTACCGCGCTGACCACTGCGATCCTCGAAATTCGTGCTTTCTTGTTCGTCATCAAGCCGCATCGCGCATCCCTCCACTCATACTCGGGGTGACAATGCCGCGTCATCACGCTCACGTCGAGCAAAAATCCGCTGGCGTCATTTTGGGGTTTGTGCTTGAGACGCATCAGTTGAGCTGTGCTCAGGAGTATTTATGATTTCGCTTATACGTTTTGCCCCGGCGCTTGTTTTTGCGTCGCTGACCACAACCGCCGTTGCCGCAACCGGACGTCTGCCTGCGGGTGTGACCCCAATTCATTACGACATTCGCGTCAATCCCGATGCCGCCAAGCTCAGTTTTACGGGCAGCAGTACGATTCTGGTCAAAGTGAGCGCGCCGACGCCGACGATTACACTCAATGCCGCAGACCTTAGCATCGACAAAGCGCTGCTCAACGGGATTGCTGCAACCGCAATCAAGCTTGATCCAAAAGCGCAAACGGTCACACTGAGCTTCGCTAAGCCTGTGAACGCCGGCGAGCATAAGCTGTCATTTGATTGGAAGGGCAAGATTAGCCAGTCCGCCGCTGGCCTGTTTGCGATTGATTATAAGAGCGTTGACGGAAAAGACGCGCGAATGCTGGCGACACAGTTTGAAGCGCCCGATGCGCGCCGATTTGCGCCCATGTTTGATGAGCCAGGAATGAAGGCGACCTTCACGCTCACCGCGCTTTCGCCAAAAGGGCAAACGGCTTATTCAAACATGCCAGTGACAGCGAAGGTCGATACGCCCGAAGGCACGCTATGGAGCTTTGCCAAATCACCCAAAATGTCGAGCTACTTACTGTTCCTCGGGATGGGCGATATCGAACGCAAAACCCTCATGGCTGGCAACACCGAGATTGGCGTGATCACGCGCAAGGGTGTGGTCGATCAGGGCGATTATGCGCTTGAAAGCGGCAAGCGGCTGATCGCTTATTATAACGATTATTTTGGCGTACCCTATCCGTTGCCCAAACTTGACATGATCGCAGCGCCCGGATCGAGCCAATTTTTCGGTGCGATGGAGAATTGGGGCGCGATCCTTTATTTTGAGCGCACCGTGCTCATTGATCCAAAGCTGACGACCGAAAGCCAGAAACAGGATGTGTTTGGCACCGTCGCGCATGAAATTGCGCATCAATGGTTTGGCAATCTGGTAACGATGTCATGGTGGGATGATCTTTGGCTGAATGAAGGTTTCGCATCATGGATGGCGTCTAAGGTTGCGAATGACCTTAACCCTGAGTGGCGGACGCTCACTCAGTCGCTGGCGTTTGACCGGCAGGGCGCGATGAGCCTTGACGCGCGCAGCTCAACGCATCCAATCATCCAGAAAATCAACACAGTTGATGAAATTAGCCAAGCCTTCGATTCGATCACTTACCGCAAGGGCGAAGCCGTGATCCGTATGCTTGAAGCCTCGGTTGGGCGTGATGCATTTCGCGCAGGCGTGCGCAATTATATGGCGAAGCACGCCTATGGAAACACCGTAACAAATGACCTTTGGGCTGCACTTTCCGTCACGTCGGGCAAGCCGGTTGCTGATATCATGGCCGGGTTCACGCTTCAGGGTGGCGTGCCGCTTGTCAGCGTCGGCACACCGAGATGCGTCAATGGGCAAAGCAGGTTCACATTATCGCAAGCGCGCTTTGGCCTTGATGCGGCGTCAAAAGGCGCGCGGTTATGGCGTGTGCCCGCGCGCGTCAGCACTGGCGACACAAAGATGGATGTGATCGTCAGCGGCGCAAAGCCGACGAATGTGACAATCAAGGGCTGTGGCCCGCTAATCGTCAATGCGGGGCAAAGTGCTTATTTCAGGACATTTTACTCGCCCGTGCATTTTGAAATGCTAAAGGATAATTTCGGCGGCCTGACGCTTGATGATCAGATTGGGCTGCTCGCCGATAGCTATGCACTTGCCAATGGCGGGTATAAATCAGTCGAGCGGTATCTGGCACTTGTCGCCTCGCTCAAAGCCGACGCGCAGCCGCTGGTGTGGACATTGGCGACCACCCAACTTGAAAGCATCAATGACCGTCTGCGCGGCGCGCCCGAACAGGCACCGTTCCGTGCCCGCGCCTCGTCCCTATTACGCCCCGTCTTTGAACGTGTTGGCTGGGAGGCGCAACCGGGTGAACTCCCAGCGGTTGCCCAACTGCGTGAGCAGATTATTCCGTTGCTCGGTCGGTTTGGCGATGCAAGCGTGCGCGAAAGGGCGCAAGCCTTCGCCGAAGCAAGCTTCAAAGCGCCTGAAAGTGTGAGTGGCGCAATCCGCCTCACTGCGCTCCCCATTGCGGCCTTCGCAGCCGACTCAAAGGCATGGGACGCGCTTCACGAACGCGCAAAAGCCGAAAAAGGCCCAGTCGCAAAACGGCTATATTATGGCTATCTCGGGGCGGTTGCTGATCCTGAACTCGCAAAACGCGCGCTCGCTATAGCGCTTACTGATGAAGCGCCTGTGCCCGTGCGTGCTTCAATCATTCGTGCGGTTGCGGGTGAGCATCCAGAGATGGCGTTCAACTGGGGCGTCGCCAATGCCAAGGCAGTGAATGCCATCTTAGAGGAAAGCTCACGGCCAGGCTTTATTCCTGAACTTGCTGGCGGGGCGACTGACGCGAAAATTGCCGATGCTGTGATCGCTTATGCCAACAAGACTTTGCCGCCCGAAGCACGTGGTGACGCCATTACGGCAGCCTCGCTTGTGCGCTACCGCGCCAATGTTCGTGCGGCACAATCCACAGCAATTGGTGCGTGGGCAAGAGGAAGTAAATAATGTTTCTAAAAGGCAAAACAGCGCTGATCACCGGCGCAACCTCGGGCATTGGTGCGGCTTATGCAGCGGCCCTTGCTGCCGAGGGCGCGGCGATCATGATCAATGGCTTTGGTGAGGCTGATGCGATTGCCGCTCAGCTTGAAACACTTTCAGCAGCATCGGGCGCAAAAGCGCTTCACAGCGGCGCCGATATGTCCGACGCTGCGGCGATCGCTGCGATGGTTATCACTTGCAATGCTGAACTCGGCGGCGCTGATATCGTGATCAACAATGCCGGCATCCAGCATGTCGAAGCGGTCGAGACCTTCCCAGCCGAAAAATGGCGCAAGATGATGGCAATCATGCTTGATGGGCCGTTTCACCTGATGCAGGCGACCATCCCGCATATGAAGGCGAAGAATTGGGGCCGCTTTATTGCGACGGCTTCTGCTCACGCCACAGTCGCCAGCCCTAATAAATCAGCGTATATTGCCGCAAAGCACGGGGTGCTCGGACTTACCAAGACAGTCGCGCTTGAACTGGCGCAGACTGGCATCACCGCCAACTGCATTTCACCGGGCTATGTCTGGACGCCACTCGTTGAAAATCAAATTCCCGATACGATGAAAACGCGTGGGATGACGCGTGATCAGGTGATCAACGATGTGTTGCTTGCGGCAATCCCGCAGAAGAAATTCGTGATGCCTGAGCAAGTGGCCGCACTCGTTGTTTTCCTCTGCCGCGAAGAGGCAAGCGCGATTACCGGCGCGAACTTGTCAGTTGATGGCGGCTGGACGGTGCAGTGAAACCCCTTGCGGTCGCTGCCCTGCTGATATGCGCGGCGTCTGCGAGTGCTGCGCCAAAGGCCGAAGCGGTCTTGACAACGGACTGGCGCAAAGTCGCAACGCAAGCCGATAAATCACGGCTTATACGCTGGCGCAACGCGATGCTCACGGCAATTGCCAGCGCGACCAAAGACGGTGAGGGCCAAGCAATCGCGCAGGAGGGCGCGTTGCTTCTACCCGATGCCGGGTTAGAGCAGCCAGCGATCCCTGCGGGCGAATATCAATGCCGCACGGTCAAACTTGGCCGAAATGGCATTTATACCAAGGCCTTTTCGGTGCGCGCCACCTCTCCGTGCACACTCATCAACAAGGGCGGGCGGATGCGCCTTGCAACGACTAACGGGAGCCAGCGAATAAAGGGCGATATCTTTCCCGGTAACGAACGGCGGCAGATTTTCCTCGGTACGGTCGTGTTCGGAGACGAGACGCGCGCGATGGAGTATGGCCGGGACGGCGCCCGCGATGCGGCTGGATCGCTTGAACGTATCGGCGAGCAGCGTTGGCGGCTGTTACTGCCCGAACCGAAGTTTGATTCCATGATGGATGTTATTGAAATAACCCCGGCGAATTGACTTTTGCGCTGAATTAGGTTTGTTTAGACACTAATATGGAAAGGGGATGAGATTATGTCAGTAATTGCAGCAATATTAGTCGCGACCCAGTCAGTGTCTGCTCCGGCAACCTCGGTGGCGTCGGTTCAAGCGGTTCCCTATAATCTAAGCGATTGCAAGACGGTGTTCATTCCAATGAATTTCGATCCGCAGCGTCCAGCCGACAAGCGGGTGCGCGGCAAATCACGCCCGATGCAAAAACAACAGCCCAACCCCCGCCCCTGCCTTACCCGAGCGAGTGGATGATCCGAGCGATTGCTGTCGCCGCGCTGTTGAGCGCGGCACCCGTCCACGCTGAGCCGCTTCGCGATGCGGTGAACGCTGATATGGCGTCGCTGATCACGATTTACCGTGACCTTCACGCGCATCCCGAGCTTGGTTTTCAGGAAACCCGCAGCAGCGCGATTCTTGCGGCGGAAGCAAAGCGACTTGGCTTCACCGTAACCACGGGCGTTGCCAAAACCGGGATTGTCGCGGTGATGAGGAATGGCCCCGGCAAAACTGTGTTGATCCGCGCCGATATGGACGGATTGCCGCTGGTTGAGCAAACCGGGCTGCCCTACGCATCGAAAGTCCGCGCGGTCGGGCCGAATGGCACTGAAAACGGCGTGATGCACGCCTGCGGCCATGACATTCACATGACGACATGGATCGGCACCGCCCGGCGGCTCGCGGCGACGCGCGACATATGGTCGGGTACGGTTGTCATGATCGGCCAACCCGCCGAAGAAACCGTTGGCGGCGCGCAGGGGATGCTTGCCGATGGATTGTTCACCCGCTTTCCCAAGCCCGATTATCTGCTCGCCTTCCACGATAGCAGCGGCGCGCCGGCTGGAACGATTGGCTATACCAACGGCTTTGCGCTCGCCAACGTTGACAGCGTGGACATCAAGGTACGCGGCGTTGGTGGCCACGGTGCCGCGCCGCATCTGACCAAAGACCCGATTGTCCTCGCCAGCCGGATCGTGATGGCGCTGCAAACGCTGGTATCGCGTGAGAATAATCCGCTTGAGCCTGCGGTTGTAACGGTTGGCAGTTTCCATGCCGGATCGAAACACAACATCATTTCGGATGAGGCGAAGCTTCAACTCACGGTGCGCAGCTACAACGGCGATGTCCGCAAGAATTTGCTCGACGGGATTGCCCGGATTGCGCGGGGCGAAGCGATTGCGGCGGGAGTGCCAGACAATCTGATGCCCATCGTTACGTTTAGCGAATCGACGCCCGCGACCTTTAACACCAGTGCGCTGACCACCCGCGTCGCGGCAGTGCTTACCGAACGTTTCGGCAAAGACCGTGTCAAAGCCAGTGCGCCGTGGATGGCGAGCGAGGATTTCAGTTACTATTGGCTCGCCGACAAATCGCTTGAAAGCCTGATCTTTACTGTTGGCGCGGTGCCGCAGGACAAATGGGATGCCGCGAAGGGCGACGTCACCAAACTCGCCTCGCTCCACTCGCCCTTCTGGGCACCCGACGCCGAAAAGACGATTGCGACGGCGACTGAAGCAATGACAGCGGCGGTGCTCTATCTGCTCGCGAAATAGGCGCTGCTTCTGCCACCCACTAAAGCAACAAAACATACGGCCAATCACATCAAATTTGTATCCTTTGTTGCTTTAGCGCACGAATTCGGGTGGTGTCGGCACATCGCGCAGCGCGCTGTTGATAAGTTTCATGTCAGGGCCACTCTGGACGGTAATTGATCCGCCGCGCAGCACGCGCACTGTGGTGACGCCGTTCAGCGCACGCTCCATCGCATAGTCAAACTGCCGCAAACGCCCGTCCTCAATCGCCGTGTCCCATGCCGTGGCAAAACTCTCCGCCCCCTCGCGCGTTCGCAACCGATAAGCCGACACCCGCCCCATCCCACACGCCTTGCACGCCGCCCCAACCGACCCCATCGCCGCCAGTGCCGTGATAAAGCGCCGCTGCATCTCAACCGACCATCCGCCCCCGCGCTGCCGCGCCATCGGCACAGGCGTAAAATCAAAAACACTGCCTTCAAGGCTCGGGATCGGTGCGAACGAATCGGTCATGACGATATTAGAACATAAAATGAACGATGTAGGAAAGCGATTTTTTATACGCCAATTCCTCCTCTTTTGATGGGGGGGCGCTTGAGATTAGGCCTGATGACATTGGTTTAAACACATCTCGTCGCTCACGAGCAAAACACGGCAATCCAGATCGTGGTGCCGCACTTAAGGCTAAGAACCCTGCGCCCTTATTGAACAGGTGGCGGGGTGGGAGCCGACGAGGTGGGTCGAACTTCTGCTGCCGGACGTGCCGAACGCACTACAAAAAATTTGGTTCCACACCGGTTTGTGCCCGCTTCGAGGAAACCTTCGGCCGCAGGCCCGCCAACGACGTTCCACTGCTGATCGAATACAGATATCTCTTGCCGACCCAATAAGCTATTTTCGAAGCCGTTCACAAACACTGGCGTAAAAATTTCATCGTTTGCGCGAAGCACGAGGCATTTACCACGGCGTTCAAAGCTTGCGTAGCGCTCCATCAAATCATCAGTGCGTGTATTTTGCAAAGGTAGCGAAACAGTCTGCACAATCAAGCCCTGTAACGATCGTTCCGAAGTAATATTGCTGTTGCCGCCGCAAGCCGTTACGCAAAACAGTATCGCGACAGTAAACTTCCTCATGGGTTCAAGGTTCCCGTGCTAGTCTTAATCTGCATCGGCTGCTGATCATTAATTCGATCAATCGGCATGTAATAAAGCTCGCAAGAGTCAAAAACCGTGGTGTCGCAGGGCGACGTACCATCGGCATTTGCGCCAACAACAAGCCCTGCTGGCCGAACAGTGCCATTGGCGGTCGGATATGTGAACACGGGACCCCCGCTGTCGCCAGAAAAACCGATCACCCGCTCATATGAATATCCCAAAGCAACCATACCTTGCTTGCTGATGCCAGTATCACTCGTCGTATAGCTGTAGTATGTATCTACGATTTCACCACAGGTGAGGCCAGTGCGTTGCCCGGATTTACACATAACATCGCCATAGTTTGGAAGAACGCGGTAAAGCCCATCCTCAATATTGAAATATCCCGAGTTCGGGTAGCCAGAGACTGAATTTACGAGCGAAGTAAAGCCACGGATCGGTTGATTGTTCACGTAGGCGACAGCTCCCGAGACCGTTAAATTACCTGTCAGTAAAACCTTAAAATCGTACAAGCCCGATGGCCCTTGCGTCACTGGCGAAGCGGCCAGCGTTACATAATGACCATTTGTCCAAATCTTTAATGTGCCTGTGCAATGAGCCGCAGTGGTTACGCCAAGCCGCGCATCCGACAGACGGACAACATAACCAGTCGTGCACGCCGGAGCATTTGTTGCGCTGTAGAGTGTCCAACCGCCATAAGTATAGTCACCACTCACATAGCCCGCTTGCGCATCTCGCGGAAGACGGGCAACTCGAAACTGAACATCCTGCTTCAAATCGTTTGGCAAAAGGCGCTCAAGTTCCGGTCGTTTCGTATCGGTTTCAACCGTCACCCTGAATTTTTGAGACTTTGGGTCGAAGCCAACCGCAGCGCCCATTCGCGCGGCTGCGAATGTGCCCACCAAGCGGTCTATGGTTATGCGAACATCCGCTTGCGAGCGTTTGGACGGAAGCACTTGAACGAACCGACGCAACTGTGGGGAAAGCTGATCCTTGAAATCTTTCCGAGTATCCGTGTCTGTAAGAAGCACCACAATCTTAAACGGTGGCTTGTGTTCCACGAAAATTCCACCGAATCGTTCGGGTTCATCATTTGTAAGGCGGGCTGCGAGATCTGAGATTTCTTGTTGAAGCCCGAGTTGTTCACGTGCATCGCCTACGCTTAGACCATAACGGCGAGTCAGGAAGCCGACTCCTGGCGCATCGTTTCGAGTAACAGCCTCGGTTTGGGGGTTTGGCGGAGCAGGCTGCATATCCGATTGTGCAATCGCAGAGCTGGACAATACTGCTGATGACAGAATGAAATACTTGCTAAGATTCACGGGATTTGTCTCCTTCAAACCTAGAACTTACTGGAATCGTAATGGTTCCCAATTGGCTCACGCGGCTGGAACAGGGGCCGTTTTGAGGTTTGGCGTAAGGTGACGGCGATACCTACCTCAAGCCATTCGGCTTGAGTTTATCCTGAGCGCCTGCAGGGCAGTCGAAGGGCTGTTCTTTCTTTCAAACTTGCGGAAAAGAAGAAAAAGGCTTCGACAGGCTCAGCCCGAACGGAGTGTGGTGTGGATTACGCCGCCTCCGCCATCCTCGCATCGCTATATTCACTATCACTCAGCCTGATCAGCGCTCGGTCATCATGGTTCCACGGATGAAAGCCGGGCATGAAAAACGCCGCCCATGCCGGGATCAGCTTACGCCCGATCCCCGGATTACCGAAGAAAAACCAGAGGATCCGCGCGTGCATTCGCCAGCCGCTGATGCCGTCTTGGGCGAGCAGTTCAACCACACCCTTATAGCGGTTCATCCAGAAGTTGAGCGTCACAAGCACCATAACCAATGCCTTGATGCGCCAGCGTTTTCCGCGTGTCCAATCGCGCGTAGCATGGAGCCAAGTGTCGTAAGCCACGCCCTTATGCTCAATTTCTTCAATCGCGTGCCAGCGCCACAGCGCCTTGCTCTCCTCATCAGCCCCGACAAAATGCACTGGGTCTGTGAGAGAGACATGCGCCATCATTGCGGTGTAATGTTCAAGCACCATTGTTACAGCGAGGTTGATAACCGGATCCCGACCTTTGGTGAGATCAAGCACTTCGATCACTTTCGCTTCAAGCTTTGTAATGTCATAGCCTGCATCCACCACGCGCTTGTTGAACGACACATGTTCACGGCTGTGCGCGACTTCCTGCTTAATGAAGGTATTGATCTCGCCCGCGAGCTTTGGCGGCGCCTCGTCACGAAACGCACGGACGCTTTCAATGAAGAATGCCTCGCCGCGCGGGAATGTGACTGACAGCGCGTTATAAAAAGCGGTTGCAATCGGATCACCGCCAAGCCACCATCGCAATTGGGTTTGTCCACGGCCAAAACGCCGATCACGCGGCGTAATTGTCAAATCAGCGGGGGGGTTCGTGCTAGACGTGGACATGGTGGAAAGCATTGAACGATACTCCATCTATAATCAATTAAATAGGAATAACTTACATTTATGTCAATAGTGCGAAAACGCCTGTCCCCCGAAGCGAGCAAATCGGCCGCACTTGAGGCTGCGCGTGATCTGTTGATTGAGGCTGGCCCACAAGCCGTGACGCTGAAGGCGGTCTCGGGCCGGATTGGGAAGACTCACGCCAACTTGCTCCATCATTTCGGATCGGCGGCAGGACTGCAAAAGGCGCTTGCGAAATCGCTTGCCGAGGCGATTTGCGTTGATATTGCCGCTGCTGTGATAAAGTCGCGGAGCGGTGAAGGGAGCCCGCGCGATGTGGTCGATCTCGCGTTCGATGCGTTTGATCGGCAGGGTGCGGGTGCGCTTGCGGGCTGGATGATCCTTTCGGGCAATGAGGATGCGCTCAATCCGATTGTTGAGACGATCCACAATCTCGTCGATGATCTCGCAGTTGATGGGCATGAAGATCGACTGCTTCATGACGACTCGCTCACACTTGTCCTGATGGCGCTTGGTGATGCGCTGCTCGGCGCGCCGCTGGCCAAGGCGCTTGGGCTCCCTCGGGAGCGCGCACGCGATATTGCGCTGCGCGTAATGCTGGCATCGCTTGATCAGGCGGGCATCCCTCACGGATAAGTGACTCGCGTTTTTGGCCATCACTCACTAAGGCCGCGCCATGCATTTTCTTGATCAAGCCAAAGTTTTTATCAAATCGGGCGATGGCGGCCAAGGCGCCGTCAGCTTTCGTCGTGAGAAATTCGTCGAATATGGCGGCCCTGACGGCGGCAATGGCGGCAAGGGTGGCGATATCATCTTTGAAGCCGTGCCCGGCCTCAATACGCTCATCGATTTCCGTTATACTCAGCATTTCCGCGCGCCGCGCGGCAAGGGTGGCGCTGGCCGTAACCGGACAGGCGGCGGCGGTGATGATCTCGTGATCCGCGTTCCCGTGGGCACGCAGATCATTTCGGACGACAAAGAGCATGTCCTTGCCGATTTCACCGAAGCGGGCGTGCAGAAGGTTTTCCTACGCGGCGGCGACGGTGGGCGCGGCAATATGAGCTATAAGACGTCAACCAACCGTGCACCGCGTCAGCATGGCACGGGTTGGCCGGGCGAAGAAATGTACGTCTGGCTGCGCTTGAAACTGCTCGCGGATGCTGGATTGCTTGGGCTGCCCAATGCGGGCAAATCAACCTTTATCAATGCGGTGAGCAATGCGAATGCGAAAGTGGGGGACTATCCCTTTACCACACTTCGCCCGCAACTGGGGGTTGTTAGTCATTCGGGCCGCGAATTCGTCCTCGCGGATATCCCCGGCCTGATCGAAGGGGCGGCTGACGGCGCTGGCGTTGGTGACCGTTTTCTTGGCCATATCGAGCGTTGCCGCGTTCTGCTTCACTTGGTCGATGCGACTGGCGATGACCCCGTCGGCGCATGGCGGACGGTGCGGCGTGAGATTGAAGCTTATGGCGGCGGGCTGACTGACAAAGCCGAAGTCATCGGTCTCAACAAGATTGATGCGCTTGAGCCAGCCGAGGTAAAAAAGCTCGCGGCGAAACTCAAACGCGCCTCAAAGGCAGAGGTGATGCCGCTTTCAGGTGCCGGTGGAGAAGGGGTTGAAGCCGTGCTTGACCGTCTGCTTGAGGCAATAGGCATCGAAAGCGGCGCGGCAGCCTCTGCTCTGGAAGAAAAGCCGTGGTCACCAATTTAGCGATTATCCGTTTATCCCGAGCGAAGTCGAGGGACTCATTCGAGCGAAGTCGAGAATATCGCTGTTGGTGCCTCGGCTACGCTCGGCATAGTCCCTCGACTGCGCTCGGGATGAACGGGGTTGGATTTATATGACACTCCCTAGCCGCATCATCGTCAAAGTTGGATCGTCGCTGCTCGTTGATCCATCAGGCGAAGTCCGCCGCGCATGGCTTGAAACGCTCATTACCGATATCGCCGAGCGGCGCGCGCAGGGTCAGGAGATTATCATCGTCTCTTCGGGCGCAATCGCGCTTGGTGCACGCCGGCTCGGCCTGCCAAAAGGTGGGCGCGCAAGCCTTGAAGATGCGCAGGCCGCCGCTGCGACTGGGCAAATCGCATTATCGCAGTGTTGGGCAGAATTGCTTGGGCAGCAAGGCATTACTGCTGCACAAATCCTTGTCACGCTTGATGATCTTGAGGATCGGCGGCGCTATCTGAACGCATCGGCGACGCTTGATCGGTTGCTGAGCCTCGGTGTTGTTCCGGTCATCAATGAAAATGATTCGGTTGCCACGACCGAAATTCGCTTCGGCGATAATGATCGACTTGCGGCCCGCATTGCGCAGGCGGCCCGCGCGCAGTGTGTTATCCTGCTCTCCGATGTCGATGGACTATATACATCAGACCCATCCACTGACTCCACCGCGACACGGATTGCACGGGTCGAGGCGATTACGGCGAAGATCGCGGCGATGGCAAAAGGGTCAACCTCATCGGGGATGGGTTCGGGCGGGATGGCGTCAAAGATTGAGGCTGCACGGATCGCAAACGCTGCCGGAGCTGACCTCATCATCGTTTCAGGGCTGACCCCGCATCCATTGGCGCGACTGGCCCGCGAGGAATGCGGCACATTGTTCGTGGCCGACAAGGCGAGCAGCGCGCGCAAGGCGTGGCTTGCCGGGCGTTTAACCGTCAAAGGGCGGATCATCATCGACGCCGGAGCCGCGCGCGCGCTGGGCAAAGGCGCAAGCCTGCTCGCAGCGGGCGCAACAGGCGTTGAGGGCAAATTCAAACGCGGCGATGTCGTTGATGTGGTGTCAGAGGGCGTGGCTATCGCACGGGGTTTGAGCGAATATGACAGCGTAGACGCCGCGCAGATCGCTGGCAAACGCAGCGACGCACTTGAAGCAATCCTTGGTTATGCGCCGCGCGCCGCGCTCATCCACCGTGATCATTTGGTCATGCTATGAGCCGGGGGACGCTGGCGATCACGGGAGCAACCGGCTTTGTCGGGCAGACGCTAGTGCGGCTGGCGCTTGATGGCGACTGGAGTGTGCGCGCGCTGACGCGATCACCCAAGCCATCAACAGAAGGGTTAAGCTGGATTAACGGATCGCTTGAGCAGCCCGCATCACTTGCAGAGTTGGTGCGTGGGAGCGACGCAGTGATCCATGTTGCGGGCATTGTTAACGCCGCAGACCGTGCAGGCTTTGCCAAAGGCAATATTGAGGGCACGCGGGCTGTGGTGGACGCGACCAAGAACGAAGGCGTCCACCGTTTCATCCATGTCTCTTCGCTCTCCGCGCGTGAACCCGCCCTATCGAATTATGGCTGGTCAAAGGCTGAGGCGGAAAATGCGGTTGCGGGTAGCGGGCTTGACTGGACGATCGTGCGTCCGCCCGCAATCTACGGCCCCGGTGATAAAGATATGCTTGATCTGTTCAAAATGGCGCAGCGCGGGTTTGTTTTGCTGCCACCGGCTGGGAGACTGTCGGTGATTGAGGTCAGCGATTTGGCGCGGTTGCTGCTCGCTCTTGTTCACAGGCTCGAAACGGCGGGCAAGATTTACGACGCAGATGATGGTCATGTTGGCGGTTGGAGCCATATTGAATTTGGTCGCGCCATTGGTGAGGCCGTTGGCAAACATATCACCGCACTATCGATGCCGCGCGCGCTCGTCAGCCTTGGTGCAAAACTTGACCGATTGATGCGCGGGAACAGTGCAAAGCTCACGGCAGATCGCGCCGCTTATTTCTGTCACCCCGATTGGGTGATAAATGACACCGCCCGCGTGCCAGCCGATATCTGGGCACCGCGCGTCGAAACAGCGACAGGACTTAACGAAACAGCAAAAGCCTACCGCACGGCGGGGTGGTTATGACAACCCAAACTGACTTAAAATCAGGCTAATCAGCGTCAGGATCAATCCTGCGAGAAACGCGCGGTAGGCGTAGCTTAGAAATTTATATTTCTTATTCTGAAGCACCAAGCCGTTTTGATATACATCGCGCAGCATCGTGCGATAAATATGTTCATCATCGTGAAGGTTGGCCATCACCTCGTCGGTATATTCTGCTTCAGTCATCCTGCTAAAAACACCAAAGAACAAAATATTGTTGCCGCCATTCTTGGTGGGCGTGACTGAGGGCATGATTGCAAAAACCGCAAGCAATGCGGAGAGGAAGGAGAAGGCAATCAGAATGATCAAAGGTGCTGAGAGCGCTTGTCGCGCGGCTTGCCCGACGCCGATGGTGAAAACCACAAAGGTCGCGCCCATCAATATGCTCGCCTTTTGATCGGCCATTTGTGACAGGCTGACATTAACCTGCTGTGTGGTGCGCACCAAGTGGATTGCATTGATTGAAAACGAACGGTTATCTTCGGGTTGATTATCGGCCATCACTGTCCCCCTAAATCACTGTTACAATTGCATGACATTTTGCAAATTGCAAAGGGCCGTCTTGATCTTTGCCGCGTTTACGCCGCAATCGCTTGGCATTAGGGCCGCCGTTAACTATGGAAAATCGCATGACAAACCGAAGCGAAATATATGAAGCCGTTGTGGCGCAGATTGCGCCGTTCAACAAAAAGGGTGCTGACCTCACCGAAACTACGACATTTCAGGGCGATCTTGAATGGGACAGCCTGACCGTAATGGATTTCGTCGCCGCGATTGAGGATGAATTTGACATCATGATCACGATGAATATGCAGGCCGAAATTGAAAGCGTTGGCGAACTTGTTGACGCGGTGGCCAAACTGCTCACCAAATGATCGACTTATTTTCCAAATTCGATAGCATCATCGCCGAGCGTGAAGCGCTCGCAGACACTGGGGTGCGCGATCCATTCAGCATCGTGATGGATCAAATCAAATCGCCAACCGTCGCGGTGATTAAGGGCAAGGAGACCATCCTTGTCGGCACATATAATTATATGGGGATGACGTTTGATCCCGATGTGATCCAGGCGGGCAAGGACGCGCTTGATGCCTTTGGCTCAGGCACCAACGGCAGCCGCGTCCTCAACGGCACCTACAAAGATCACATGGACGTTGAACAAGCGCTGCGCGAATTTTACGGCACGACCGGCGCGATGGTTTTTTCAACTGGCTATCAGGCCAATCTTGGCTTTGTGTCAGCGATTGCGGGCAAAGGCGAATATATCGTGCTTGATGCCGATAGCCACGCCTCAATCTATGATGGCTGCGCGATGGGCAATGCTGAAATCGTCCGTTTCCGCCATAATTCAGTTGAAGATTTGGACAGGCGGCTTGGACGTATTCCTGCTGAGGCGCAGAAACTCGTGATCCTTGAAGGCGTCTATTCAATGGTTGGCGATGTTGCGCCGCTGGTGGAAATGGTTGCCGTTGCCAAGAAATATGGCGCGATGATCATGTCTGATGAAGCACACAGCATGGGCTTTTTCGGCCCCAATGGTCGCGGCGTGTATGAAGAGCTTGGACTTGAGGGAAAGGTTGATTTCATCGTCGGCACTTTCTCAAAAAGCGTCGGCACCGTTGGCGGGTTTGTAGTTTCAAACCATCCCAAGTTTGAAGTGCTACGCTTCGTCTGCCGCCCTTATATTTTCACCGCTTCGCTCCCGCCAAGCGTGGTTGCGACGGCCGCCACATCTATTCGCAAGCTGATGCACGCACACAACAAACGCGCGCATTTGTGGGAGAGTGCGCGCAAAATGCACAGCGGCCTGCGTGAAATGGGTTATACACTCGGCACCGAAACCTGCCAGTCCGCAATCATCGCGGTCATGCTCCCCGATCAGCAGCAGGCGGTGGTGACATGGCAGGCGCTGCTCGAAATGGGCGTGTATGTAAATGTCGCGCGTCCACCCGCTACGCCTAATGGCATGTTCCTGCTGCGTTGCTCGCTCTGCGCGGAACACAGTGCGGAACAGATTGATACTATCCTCGCGGCGTTCAAGGCAGCGGGACAGTTATCTGGGGCTATTTCCTAACGCACTGCCCCTTGGCGAAGGAGCCGTGGCAATAGCGTAATCGCACCGAGCAAGGGCCAGCGGCGCTGCCACGGCTTAATCTCTATCTGCGTCCCGGCATGACGATTGATCTTCCACGCGAGATAATCAATGCCGCCCGCAAATGTCAGGCTTGCTTTGGCGAGGCGCGCGACACTGGCGCGCTTGCCGCTGCGCTGTAGCTGCGACCATCTGCGCTCGGCAGTTCGGCGGTCAGCAAAACCAGTAACGCCGCCATCAAGCAACGCTTGGCCAAATTGGCGGTAGCGCGCCTCATCAGAATCAACGATTGAACCAGACCGATCCGTCCGCTCCGCCCGCAGTTCGGCGCGGTACGTTTGCGCAAAGCCCGCGCGCCAGATGGCAACAGGATCGTTGCCATCAACCAGCGGCATTGCCAGTGAAAACAGTGTTGGGCCACTGCCAGAGACAGCCGAAACCGCTGCCTCGCGCGCAGCATTGTCGGCCACCCAGACCAGCCGCGTAGGCTGAGCAAAACGTGCCCAAACCGATACCGTACTCGCTTCGCGCTTAGTCAATTCGGCAAAGTCGGCCTCACTCAATACCGCATATTTCGCCGCCAAGCCGTTATGCGCAAACGGAAAAACATTGGGCGGGATCAGGCGGTTCGCGGTCGCGAGCCAGCGCTTGGGATAGGCCGCTGCGTAATCTGATACGATCAAGTAAAAATCGAGCATCAACCCATCAAGCTGTTTTTCGCGCAAGCAGGATCCGTAAAACAGCACCGCGCGTGATGCCCCGCCGTGTAGCGCAGCAATTGCCTGTGCCATCGCGGTCACTTGCGGACCAACAGGTACGTCAAGTTCGGCGGCAACCAGCGCCTGATAATCGCTCACGCGGCCAGACTGAGAAAAGGCATCGGCAGCGTCGAACGGAGCACGATTGGGCGTCCCGTTTGTGCCGTAAATTCTTCACCATCAAGGATCACGCTTGATCGTTCGCTTTCAATACGGATCAAATCGCCACGTTCTAAATGAACGCCGGTTAGCACCTTCTCACCCAGCCGACCCGCGAGACTCGCGCGTACTGCACGCAACAGCGCCATTGGTGAACTATCAACCGCCATCAGCTTAAGCCCGCGCAAACCGCCGTCTGACCAGCCACCAAACAGCAGTTTTTCAAGCGTCGTCACTATCAGTAGCGCGAGTTGCAGATTAACCTGACCCTCGCGGATCAGCGAAATTCGCATTGGGTGACGGCGCGGCAATGTCACCAGTCGCTTAAGGCCAGGAATGAGTGAGAAAAGGATCGCAAACGCCGCAAGAATATGGCTGATCGCATTAGGAAGCCCAAGCGGATATATTTTATGGCGACAGTAGAGGATTGTATCCGCAAGCCCAGCGCCGCCCAGAAACATCCCGATCACCGGCCTGACCGCACCGTCGCCTTCGCTCAGCGCGATCAAGCCGCGCTCAACGACATGGCCTGTGAGATCACCCGACGCCAGTTCAACGATCCGTTCAAGCGCCATCAACGCGTCGCCATCCGCACCAAGATCAAGCGCGATAAGATTAGTCTTGCCGTTAGGCAGCACCGCAACCGGCGGCGGCGTATCACCGAAATAATGCCCGAGATAAAGTTCGGTCAATGTCGTCTGCACCGTTCCGTCACCGCCGTTGATAACAAGAACGCGCGGATTGGCAGCGGCGATTGCACGCAACGCATCACCAATCTCATCAATGCGATCAACCTCGCAGTGCATGATATCGTCACGCGCTTCGCAAAACGCCTTAATCCTCGGGAGAATCTCACGATTTCCCGTTGATTTAGGATTTGAGAGCAGCGCAACCGAAATCATATTATTGAGTCACAGCCTTAAATGATCCGCCCTGGAGATATTGCACCTGAATATTGATCGGAACAACACCATTCCCGACGCGTACCGCAACGGTCTTTGCCGAAGGACGTTTGCCAAATAATATCGCGAAAAGGGAAATCTTTGGGTTGCCCGAGGCGCCCGCACCATCAGATTTGTCAGTATCACCGTTGCGATTGGCATCATGGCGGATATCGACAGCATAAATACCGGGGCCAGGCACAGCCATGCAGACCTCGACCGGGCCAGACGGCGGCGGCGCGAGTTCAACGCGTTTCAAAGTTTTCTTTTTATCAAAATAATTTTCTGGGCTTCCGCCAAAAGTGCGGACTCGAACCGGGCCGACGCGATCCTTCAACCCTTCGACGCGTACCAATATCGCAGAGCCTGTACCTAATGCGCAGACGCCAGCATCGGGCCCGATCACGCCCGCGCTCGCTGGGAACACCATCAGCCCGCCAATGGCCAGCACCGAGAAAATTGAAACTTTCAACATGACCAACGCATTCCTCACAGCTATACACAGCTTTCACATGCACGGAATCATCCGTGCGCTTTGCTATATTACCCTGCTTTGCGGCGAAATGATGGTCAAAACCTGTTTGAAACCTGAACATGCTCTCATCGACTGACCGCTACATCGCGCGCTTGATCGCTGTGCCCTTGTTTTCAACGCTGGTGATCTCAGCGATGCTGCTCGTGCTTGAAAAAATGCTGCGGCTGTTTGATTTCGTCGCGTCTGAAGGCGGGCCGGTCAGCGTTGTCTGGCGGATGTTGGTCAATCTGATCCCCGAATATCTCTCACTTGGCATTCCTATCGGGCTGATGCTTGGGATATTGTTTGCATTCCGGCGGCTGGCACTTTCATCCGAACTTGATGCGTTTCGCGCGATTGGCCTTGGTTATGGCCGCCTGCTGCGCACGCCCTATATTTATGCGATAACGCTGGCGCTGATCAACCTTGCGATTGTCGGTTTTATTCAGCCTTACGCCCGCTATGCCTATGAAGGGTTGCGGTTTGAATTGCGCTCAGGCGCGCTCGGCGCCTCAATCAAGGTTGGAGAATTCACCAGTCTTGGCAAGCGGATGACGATGCGGATTGAGCAAAGCGAGAATGATGGGCGTGACCTTTCCGGTATTTTCGTCATGGTACGCACCAAG
>JAYTPB010000166.1:0-2912 GCA_043747445.1 Sphingomonadales bacterium | reverse complement strand
GGGGCTGTCATTCGATGAGCTGAATGCGGCTGGCTGAAAAGACTCCCCCTCTCCTTCCGCGACTTCGTCGCTCCCTCCTCTCCCCTGAAGGGGAGAGGGATTTTTGTGCAGATACCCCTCAATCACGCGCCTGCTGAACGTCTGCGTAATGCTGTTCGTCGTCACGAAACCGAACCGCCGCAGCGGGCTGTTTTTGGCGGTCAATATGTGCGCGGCATGATCCCACCAGTGCATCACAAAATCCGCCGATTTGGGAACGCGCGGGTTGGCCTTCCACAGCGCCTCCGCATACTCTCCACCCAATTTGGCGCGAATGTCTTTGCCGCCAATAAAGGGCGGGTTGCCGACAATGAAATCCGCCACGGGCCAATCGGGCACCAGCGGGTTTTTGCTATCAGGCTGGTTCGTCGCTGTCCGGCGCAGCACAGCGTCAAAGCCGCCGTGGGTACCACCGTTGATGTTATTGAGCGTCGGCAACACCGGATCGCCAATCGCTGAGGGGTGGTTCGCCAATCGGTGCCGCAGCCAGCCGATCCACAGCACCAGTTCAGCAATCACCGCCGCGCGCGGGTTTAGCTCAAGCCCCAGAAACTGGTTGGGATGGACGGCGGGGGTTATCGGGCTCCCTAGACTTTCGGCGAGCGCAATCGCCTTGCCCTCCAGCCGCAGCAATTCCTCCATACTGACATAAAGGAAATTGCCAGTGCCACACGCCGGATCAAGAATGCGGAGATTGCACAGGCGGGTGTGGAAGTTTTGGATGAGGGAGAGGGCAATCTTCTCCCTCTCCCTTTCAGGGGAGAGGGCCGGGGAGAGGGGGCGTCCGATTATGCCAAGTTCGGTATTAGACGAACCAGACTTCCCCTCTCCCAACCGCGACGGATGAGAATGGTCAATCAAGTCCCCCGGACTTGATTGTTGGATTGCCGGGGGCAATCCATTGCCATTCTCAATCCTAGCCCCCTGAAGGGGAGAGGACTCTATTAAATCCCGCACCCTCGCCTCAACCTCTGCCCATTCCTCACTCAGCAATTCACCAAAGGTCGCGCTCACCAGCCGCTGGACATAGGGGCGCGGGGTGTAATGCGCGCCGAGTTGCGCGCGCTGTGCCTTGGTCAGCACTTGCTCAAGCAGCGTCCCGAAAATGGCGGGTTCTACTGAACGCCAATCGCGCTTTGCCGCCTCAAGCAATTCGCCCTTAAATTCCTGCGGCAGATCATAGACCTTGGCTGATTTGAACAAATTGCCATTGAAATGGCGAACGAGTGCATCTCCTTGGTTCCAGAAACGGTTATGTTCTTGCGACTGGTTCATCGCTTGCCACAAATCGGTGAGGCCAGTCTGCCACCAACGATCCGATTTTGTGCGCGCCTCATCCAAGAACCGCGTGAAGCTGCCTTTGGGCAAAAGCTCAACATCCTCTGCAAACATGCAGAATAATATCCGCATCAGGAACAGCGAGGTTTCCTCAATGCCAAGCGCCAGCGCAAAATCGGGCGCGCCGGGGTTCTGGCCGCGTTGTTCCTGCTCCAAGGCTTCGGCAACGCGGCTCAAGCGCTTGGCAATATCACGCGTGACTTCGGCGGCCTTGAGGCGGGGATCGACGCTGGCCGGATTGATCCAGATTGCGCGGAGCAGCGCGCGGATTTTTTCATCATGCAGTTGATCAAGCGTGATCCGGTAATTTTGCTGGTCGGGGAAGAAGCTGTAGCCACGGCCATTCCCCGCCCAGTCAAAATAAAGCTCAAAACTGCGGCCAATATCGGCAACGATCAGGAACGGCGGAGTTTTGTGGTTATCGGGCAGCGCCAGCGCATAACGCTCCGCCTGAACCCGCGCGTCGGCCATCAATCGGTCATAGCGCGGGGCTTTCTTGGTGGTCGATGCGGTGTGGCCTATGATGTTGCCGAACAGATCGGTAACAGTTTCTAGTGCCTCCTCAGGGGCATCCGCCGGAATGGCCTCACCGGGTTTGATCTGGCTTTGCTTGGCCTCAAGGATGAAGCAGTCTTTTTTGTACAAGTCGATGCGGCCTGTGCCTTTAGTACCAAGCACGGCTTGTGATTTAACGGGCGCCTCAAACTCATAAGTGCCAAGGCCTTTGCCGCTGGGGTCTGGCGGGGGGAGATCAAGTGTTTGGCAAAATTCGGAGAGGAACATCGCATAGTTGGCACGCTCAGCCCCGCCTTCGCGTCCAAACCACCGATCAACAAATGCTTTAAGCTCCATCTTTCCACCCTGCCGTTCGCGCCCCGGCAGGTCAACGCGAAATGGCGCGGTGATTTCGTGCGATTTGAAGTGCAGCGGACGAGAATTTGCCTAATCCGCGTGACAAACAGGCATATCCTGAGCAAATCTCACCTATTTTCAACCAACGATAAGCGGCATTTTGCGCCTTTTTGGCGTATAATGAGCCGATGAATCGCGGGTTTCTCAGGCGTTTTGCGTGCTGACCCTGTCCACTGCTTCCACTGCGTTCCACCGCGTTCCACCGCGTCAAAACATCCGTTCATCGCTGCGACAGCTTCGCGTCGCTAGCCTCTCTCTATTGTCAATTTTTGGGGGAGTGAGCCCGTGATCCAGTTGCGTAAAATGATTGCTACCGTGGCCGCCGCCGCGCTTGTCGCGACTTCGGTGACGCCTGCCTTTGCCGGAGGGCGTGGCTATGGTTACGGCTATGGCGGCAAATATAAGCATGGCCGCCATTATAAGCGTGACCGGCTTGATACCGGCGATGTGATCGGGATTCTCGCCGTGGTCGGGCTGGTCGCCGCGATTGCCTCATCGGGTAAATCAAAGCGGCGCGCGCGTGAGGCTGGCGTTTATAATGAGAATGGCCCGTATCAAAAGGGCGCAATCAACAGTGAGAATGATGCGGTTGATGCCTGCGCGCTCGCCGCTGAAGATCGGGC
>JAYTPB010000165.1:0-3030 GCA_043747445.1 Sphingomonadales bacterium | reverse complement strand
CTGATGCCGCCGAAATTGAAGAGACGCTTGCCAAGCCGATTGAGGATGTTCTCCAAGGGCTTGATAACGTAAAGGATATCCGTTCGACAAGCAGCGACGGCGTTGCGGTTATTGTTGTCAATTTTATCTACGGCACCGATGCCGAACAGGCGCTTGACCGCACGATAAGAGAGGTCACAGCGATCCGGGCCACACTGCCGTCAGGGCTGGCACGGCTTGATTTTCGCCGCCCGCGCACCACCGAAGCGGCAGTTCTTCAACTCGCACTTGTGAGCGAGGATGCGCCGTGGCGGCGGATCGAAAAATATGCGGCTGATCTGCGTGACGCTTTGAACATTGTTCCCGGCGTCCGCGCGACAACAATTTCCGGGCTAGCCCAGCCCGAGGTTCGCGTGGCGGTTGATAGCGGCAAGCTTGCGCAGCTCGGCCTCCCGGCAACCTCGGTTGCAGCGACGATTGCGGCTGGCGGGCTTGAGCTCCCAACTGGATCAGTACAGTCAGGCGAGCGGCGTTTGAACGTTGACGCTGGCGGCGCATTTCGTGCGCTTCCCGATATCGCCGCGCTCCCGCTGCGCTTAAGCAATGGCAGGCTGCTGCGGGTTGGCGATGTCGCAACGGTTAGCTGGAGCGAGGCCGAGCAGCTTCACATCACTCGGTACAATGGCAAGCGTGCCGTCTTCGTTTCGGTCAAACAGAAGGATAATGTGAACGCCACGGCACTGCGCGACGCACTCGTTGAAGCCGTGGATGGTTACCGTGCGACGCTGCCGCCCGATCTCAAGCTTGAACTTGGTTTTGATCAAAGCCAAGATATTGAACGCCGGCTTGGCCAGTTAAGCACTGACTTCATCATTGCACTCGCGCTTGTGCTGGTCACGCTGCTGCCGCTTGGGCTGCGCGCGTCAGGGGTGGTGATGCTGTCAATCCCGCTCTCACTGGCGATGGGTGTGTTCATCTTGTCATTGTTTGGTTTTACCCTCAATCAGATCAGCATTTCGGGTTTCATCATTTCGCTTGGGCTGTTGGTTGACGATTCAATCGTTGTGACCGAAAATATTGAGCGCCATCTGCGTGACGGCGATGATCCTGAGACAGCGGCAATCCGGGGCACGCGTGAGATATCGGCGGCAGTGCTTGGATCGACGGGCGTGCTAATGTTTGCCTTCCTGCCGATTGCCAATCTGCCCGAAGGATCAGGCGATTTTGTACGTGGGCTACCAGTGGCTGTGCTTGCGACGGTTGGTAGTTCGTTACTGGTCTCGCTTACCATTATTCCCTTTTTCGCAAGTCGCTTTCTCAAAGGCGGGCAGGGGCCAGAGGGCAACCGCTTTCTCCAAATCGTCACGCGCGGGATTGAGCGTTTCTACCAACCCGTACTTCACCGTGCGCTTGATAACCCAAGGAAGACACTGTGGGGCACATTGATCGCGTGTGTTGCCGTTTTCGCGACGGTTCCACTGATTGGCTTTAGCTTTTTTCCAACGGCGGATTCGCCGTATTTCATGGTGCGGGTTGAGGCACCCGAGGGCAGTAGCATTGCGGCAACCGACCGTATCGTTCGTGAGGTTTCAGCGATTGTTGCTGAGGAAGATATCGTTACCGGTCGCATGGACAATGTTGGGCGGGGCAATCCGCAGATATTTTACAATAACCTGCCACGCGAAAATGACACGCGTTACGGTGAGGTTTTCGTGACAATCAAGGAATGGGACCCACGCGAAGGGCCAAAGCTGGTTGAGCGTCTCCGTGCCCGCCTCGCGCGCTATCCGGCGGCGCATGTTACGGTTGCTCAGTTTGATAATGGCCCGCCTGTTGAGGCGCCCGTGGCGTTCCGCATCGTTGGCCCCGACACCGCAGTGCTGACCAAACTTTCAGCACAGGTTGCGCAGATATTGCGCGATATGCCGGGCACGCGCGATGTTGATGATCCACTTGCGATCAACCGGATCGATCTTGACCTTGGCGTCAGCCCAGCAAAGTCAAACCTCCTCAATGTAACGCCAGAGGCGATCCGCCGGACAGTACGTCTCGCGCTTTCGGGGGAGCGGGCCAGCACACTGCGCGATGTTGAAGGCGATAGTTATCCAGTGGTCGTCCGCCTGCCGTTTGATGGCGCTCACCCTGTTTCAGCGCTCAATCAGATTTATGTGCCCTCACTTGACGGAAAGAGCATTGCGCTGCGTGATATGGCGGCACCGCGTCTCAAAAATGCGCCTGCAAAGATCAACCGCTATAAGTTGCAACGTTCAACCACTGTGACGTCGTTTGTAAAACCGGGGTTCCTCGCCTCGCGCATTTCGCGCGATACACGTGCCAAACTTGATGCCATCAAACTGCCTGCTGGCTACGCGTTCCTTTTAGGTGGCGAGGCTGAGGCGGCTGCACGTAGCGGCGAAGGGCTCGGCGGAGTGATCTTGCTCGCAGTATTTGGAATATTCGGGGTGTTAGTTGGGGAATTTGGGCGTTTTCGTGAGGTCAGCGTAGTGGCTGGCGTTATTCCGCTTGGCCTCGTCGGCGGGCTCTTGTCGCTCCTGATTACGGGCTATTCGCTCTCTTTCTTGGCGATTATTGGCTTTGTTGCGCTGATCGGGATTGAGATTAAAAATTCGATCCTGCTGGTCGATTTTACCACCCAATTGCGTGATCGCGGGCTTGAATTGCGTGAGGCGATTGAGAAGGCGGGTGAAATCCGCTTTCTGCCGGTACTGCTGACGTCAATCACTGCCATTGGTGGGCTGCTCCCGCTGGCTCTGTCGGGTGCGCCGCTTTACGCGCCGCTCGCTTTGGTGATCATCGGCGGGCTGATTTCATCAACCTTGCTGTCACGCATTGTGACGCCCGTGATGTATCTGCTGATTGCCCGCAGATAGCAGGTTAAGCCCCAATAAATAGGGACTTTTATCGTAAAGCTTCCCATTTTATTAACCAATCTACCCTATCATAGCGACATATAAATAGGGCAAATAACAATGTGGGCACGCATAATTAAACTAAAAAACGGGCGGCAAACGCGCGGAAATGGAATTTTGC
>JAYTPB010000164.1:0-22539 GCA_043747445.1 Sphingomonadales bacterium | reverse complement strand
ATCATGCGCAATCCGCACCGTCTGCCCCGCCATCTCAATCACAATCGCCGCATCAGCCGCTCGCGGCGCATCTGTGGTCAACTCGGCCTGCACTACAACCGGCACAAAACCGCCCGCCGCCTCAGTGGTGGCAGGTTCTCTGCCCACCCCGGAACCCAGCCCCAAAAACTGACGCCGCCAACAAAAAAGCTGACTCGGGGCCAATCCATGGAGACGCGCAACCGACGATACCGAAGCGTTCTCCGCTAAGCTCTCCTCAACAATCCGAAGCTTCGCTGCCACCGTCCAACGACGCTTGCGCCCCGTATCCACAACCTCAAGGCGGCGAAATCCCCCATGCTCATAGTCAATACTCATAGTCATATTGACTGGCACGTAACGCCTCGACGCAACTGCGAAAAGCGGTACTCATCGGAGGAATACGAATGAATTCGGCTCTCCCTTGAGATGACGCATAGCGCGCTATCTCAAGCAAAAATACTTAGGTTGATAACTAAACAACATATTATCGCGCGCATTACCTTGTCTGCTGAAACATCCGTGACATGGCGACCTGTCCAACGCGCTCGTTCTGACCCAAGGTATCGGTATCAAATAACAGTCCACCGCCTTCAACACCAAACCCAGCGATGGCTTCGGCAAGTTGGTTTGCGAACGCTTGAACGGGTTGAGTTTGAGCGACTGTTTTGCTTGTTGGAGCATAGCTCAGCGCAACATCGCCAAGCGCACCCGTCGCGCCATTGGTGCGAGTGAACGCGCCTGTGTTGACGATGATGTTCTCATTCCAGCCGTAGGTGCGGTTAACTGCCTGTCCGGCCAGTGTGATCGAGGCCACGCCTGCGTCAGCAAGCGAGATCAGTTCGCGTTTGCCAACTTTGCCGTTGCCATCATCCTTCCAGATACGGAATGAAGCCCATTTTTCGTCGGCTTCTGAGAATAGCCCGTCGCCGTTGCTATCGAATGAAGACAACCCATCAAGATCAGACTTAGCACCTTCCTTGTCGTCGATGAACGACAGTTCATCGGCCCCTGATACCGTGCCATCGCCGTTGCGGTCATAAACCAGCAAGCCGTCGCCCTTGCCAACCCATCCGGTCTTGTCACGCTTGCCGTCACCGTCCCAGTCAAACTTGGCTTCCGATCTCGACTGATCAAGCAGTGTTACACCGTCGCCGTTCAAATCAAGCACGATTGGTGCCGCAAGTGCGACTTGCACGCCGCCTTTGAACTCAGCGCGTTCAACACCTATCAGCGTATCGGTACCGTCATTACCGTCGGTTGTCGGCGCATTATCAACGATAGTGATTGTCCCCGCATTGGTAACGATTGAGTAGCTGGCTTGGAGCCCTGCAAACACCGCAACATCAGTGCCCAGGCCACCAATGATTGCGTCATTGCCAAGTCCACCTCTGATGCGGTCATTGCCTGTGCCACCGTTCAGGCTATTTGCAAGCGTTGAGCCAGTAATCGTATCCGCGCCACCGCCACCGATGACATTTTCAACATTACTAATAGTGTCAGACTCACCCGTCATGATCGTCTGCGCGGCAGTCGTTGCAAGGTTGATCGTCAGATTTGCCGTGGCGGCAGAATAATCAACCGTATCAATGCCTACGCCGCCATTGAGGACGTCGTTACCAGCTCCACCAATTAGCGTGTCATCGCCGTCATCGCCGCGCAGGCTATCGTTCCCTGCGCCGCCATCGATCCGGTCATTGCCAAGCCCGCCCCAGAGTGTGTTGACTGCGGTGTTTCCAGTCAGAACATCATTGCCAGCACCGCCTTCGACGCGGGCGATATTGGTGAGTGTTACACCAGAGAAATTCAGTGTGTCATTATTGGCCGAGCCCGCAATATAGACCCCCGTGGAGCTGCCAGCGCTGATTGTCTCAATCCCAGTCAATGATGAAAGGCCAATGACGGTTGCGTTGGCTAATGCAGAGACCGTGTCCGTGCCAAGGCCACCGTCAATCGCATCAAAGCCGTTAGCCGTTCCTGTGTATTGGAAAACATCATTTCCTGCCCCGCCCGAGAGTATGTCATTTCCGCCTGAACCGAGAATCGTATCGTTAAGGCTTGATCCAGTAATGGCATCATTGCCCGTGCCTCCATCGATTTTGGTGATCGCACCTGTAATCGTCGAAACGCTAGACAGGTTGATAGTATCCGCACCGGCCGAACCTGCGATAGAAACGCCTGTAAATGTGCTGGCATTGATAGTCTCAATGCCGCTGATGGCGGTTGCTCCAACAACCGTGCCGTTGGCTAAGATCGAGATTGTGTCGTTACCAAGCCCGCCGTCAATCGCGTCAAAGCCGTTCGTAGTGCCACTGAACCGGAACGTATCGAGTCCATCTCCACCTGATAAAATGTCATCACCGACCCCACCGATCAGGGTATCATCACCCAAATCGCCATAGAGGCTGTCATTGCCAGTGCCGCCCGTCAGCGTGTCAGCACCGTCACCGCCCGAAATAACATCGGCTACGACCGAGCCAGTGATAACGTCATTGCCGAGATTACCATCAATTCGCGTGATGCCGCTAAGTGTTATCGCTGTAAAATCAAACGTATCGGCAAGCGCCGTTCCGCCGATTGTGGCGCCCGCAAAATCGTTACCACTGATTGTTTCCACACTCGTGAAGGAAGCAAGCCCAATGACGGTGTTGGCAGTAGTGGCTCGGATTGCATCGGCGCCGATCCCGCCATCGACTATATCAAAACCATCAGATGCTCCGGCGAAAAGAAAGACATCATTGCCCGCGCCGCCAGTCAGGGTATCGTCGCCTTCACCGCCCGCTATTGTGGTCGCTAAGGCAGCCCCTGTAATAACATCGTCGCCCGTGCCGCCATCAATATGGGTAATTCCCGTCAGAGTGACGGTCGAAAAATCAAATGTATCGGATGACATAGAACCCAAAATCGATACATCAGCAAAGCCGTTGGCCGTAATGGTTTCCACAGAGATCAGTGACGTCAAACCAATTACGGTTTGCGCAGATGTTGCGGCAATTGTGTCGTTCCCGATACCTCCGTCGATAGCATCAAATCCGTCGCCGGTGCCTGAAATTTGGAATAGATCATTTCCCAAACTACCTATGAGGGTGTCTTGCCCTGCACCGCCTATGATAACATCATCGCCATATATTGTGGGCAGGTTAGCCAATCGGTCATTTTTCAACAGACGCGTATCTGCCGCATAAAATTCCAAATCGTCGTTGCGAATGAAGGAATCATTGTCAATGCTCCCGGTGATCCTATCATCGCCAGAGCTGCCGAAAATTATATCAGCGCCGATTGACCCGGTGATGATATCGTTGCCACCTCGGCCGTCAATTCTCGAAATATCAATGAGGTTCGTACTTCCGAGATACAATGTGTCATCATCTTCAGAGCCAACAATTGATACATTGGCAAAATTGTCTGCGCTGATTGTTTGAATATTAGCGATCAATGATAAGCCGATTTCAACATCAGCCGCGCTAGCTTTGATCAAGTTGATTCCAAAACCGCCATCGACGGTATCGACGCCGTCATTGGTACCGACAAGGAAAATGTCGTCACCGTTGCCGCCGTCTAGCTGATCATTGTCTTTGCCTCCTGAAATTTGGTCGTTACCGTCGCCGCCAAGGATAGTATCCAAGCCGTCGTCACCAGCCAATATGTCATCGCCCTCACGGCCATCAATTAGATCATTTCCCCCGCCGCCACGTAAATTGTCGCTGCCTGTCGAGCCTATAATTGTATCTTCTAAGTCAGAAAATGCTTGAATGTTTCCTTCGATTGTTTGGCGATCCCAAAAACTGCCGTCAGCGAACCGGATCAGGTCGATGCCTCCGGTCGTGAATCGGTGATTGGCATTATCCAGCCTGATAGAACCGCCTTGCCTCACTGAGATCAACAGATCGAACCGTCCAATGCGCGACAACGTCAAATCACCGCTGCTAATTCCTTCGCCGAGAATAAGCGCATTTGTGCCGTCATATTTGTCGAATCCGCCAATCTGGTCGTCTCCGTCGCCCAATTTCCACACATAGGTATCGTCGCCCAGCCCGTCATAAAGTTGGTCGTTGCCAATACCGCCTATGGTCTCATCATTCCCCCTCGCGCCGTAGAGCTGATCATCGCCGTCACCACCGAACAGCGTATCATTACCATCACCGCCAATCAGCGTATCACTGCCGGCAAGCCCGTATAAAGTATCTTGATCTTCGCCCCCGACGATAGTGTTGCCAAGCACATTGCCCGTCAATATCGAGGTTGCGCCTGTATAGTTCAGGTTTTCAAAATGCTCGGGGATTACATAATCGTTGATAGACGTGCTGATTGTATCGGTGCCTCCATCTAAGGTCTCGATAATGATCGTTTCAGGCGCGATAAATGCGTAGAAATCGTCACCAAATCCACCAATAAGCGTGTCCCGCGCGCCTGCGCTGTACAAGGCGTCGTCGCCTGCGTCTCCGAAAAGCGAATTTGTGCCGCCCTCGCCGTAGAGCGAGTCATTCCCATCGCCACCGTGCAATTGATCATCGCCAAAACCGGCGAAAATCAGGTCGCCACCGGCGTCGCCAAACAGTGCATCGCTGCTGTCATTACCGCGAAGCAGATCATCCCCATTAAGTCCGTGAAGGACATAGTTTTGATTATCGGCGCCGCTGATTTCATTGTTGAGATCATTGCCCGTTGCGCTACTGGCATCGCCGCTCAGGACTAGCTTTTCGACATGATCGGCAAGTGCGAAATCAACGCTAGAATATATAGTATCAGTTCCCCCGTCGGCGAGCTCAGTGACTACATCCTCCAAATTCGAAATGTGATAAGCATCGTCACCACTGCCGCCGAGAAGCTGATCCACACCCGCGCCGCCTGTCAGGATATCATTGCCAACTCCGCCGAATAGGACATCGCTTCCGTCTTCGCCGAAAAGTTGATCATCGCCGCCTGCACCATCAAGACTGTCATTACCGGCACGGCCGAATATAGCATCTGCCCCTGCTAGCCCAATGATCATGTCATCAATATCATCGTCGCCATTTATGACGTTTGCAGCTTGAGGAATCAGATTAGTGAGCGCCTCTTCAATCGTATAAGTACGGTCTGCCGACACTGAATGTATGAACTCAAAGCCTGTCAGCCGTGACACGCCAATCAGCCCATCCTTGTCGGAGAGTATGACCTCCGAGCCATTGAGCGATATGGCATAGTTTCCAAAATCACCGATGATGCTGAAAGTGTCAGTGCCCGCCCCCGCATCCACTGTCTGATCACCTACGGCATAGAAAAACTGATCGTCACCCTCGGTGCCATTGAGTATCTGAGGCACTGCGAGGCCATCAGCCACAAGATCACGCCCGCTGTCGCTTGCTGGCGCATTACCGCCACTGCGTGCTGCTGCAAAATCGCCATAAGCGGTATAAAAGCCGCTATCGATCCCGCCGATTGACAAGCTCAGGTTGGCAACCGCGCCTTCACCGAAAAACACATTGACGCCACTTACGATCACACCCGTGTTTACGTCCAATTGGTAGATGTGGCTGCTCAGTGGAGGTGTGCCAATAGCGCCGCCTCCAATCCCATAGCCGGTGACATTCTTAATGACGAGCGAATCGCCATTGCCTAAGTCAACAAGCAAATCGCCTACCGCTTCGTAAATGGTTGCTAGTTCGGGATGCGGCTCAGTAATATATTTTGAAATACGAGCATCCCAGCGGTATGAAATCTGGCCTTGGCTCGCATCATATAAGTTGATGGACGCGCCGCCATTGTCGCGTTCGATTACGTCTCGGCCATCCCCCACAGCGAAATTATATATGAACGATCTATTTGGTGCGCGGAATTGGAAGACGTCATTGCCCTGTCCGCCCGAAGCGACCCATGATCCGCCAGCCGACAACACTCCGCTGACTCTGATGAAGTCACTTCCACCGCCTCCAGCCACTTGATCAAAAAACTGGTTAGTATCGCCAATCCTTGTTGAAATACCCGACGTGCCATTGACGATGATAAGATCGCTGCCATCCCCACCTGAATAAATATCAGTGCCGTCGCCGCCAATCAGGGTGTCATTGCCCGATCCACCGCTTAAGCGATCATCACCCTTGCCGCCAAGCAAGAAGCCCGCGCCAATGTCGACGCTCAATATGTCATCACCATCACCGCCATCAATTATTTTTGTACCATCGCTGGCATCAAAAATATCGTCATCAAAACCACTGCCCACAATTTGGGTATGAAAATTGATCAGGCTAATTGTACCACCAGTCGCTTTGCTTGCAATGATTCCGCTTGATCCCTGAAGATCGGCGAAAATCCCGCTGCTCACCTTACCGAAATTAAGCGTGTCTTGCTCCAATCCACCGCGTTCCCCGCCATTCGCATCAAAAGTGATATTGATGGTCGACGGAATATCCCCGCTGAACACGAAATTATCATTAAACTGCGTCCCGATGATATATTCGATGTTATTGAGCGTATCACTGCCTGAAGATGCACCAGTGATTGATACCCGCGCAGCATTGGTGTTGCCAGAAAACGTCAGCGTTATCGCTTTTGTCTCGGCGGAATAATCCACCGTATCAATCTCGGACGGCGCGTTGGAGCGCGCATTTTGCGTGCCGCCCCAATATATGTCATCGCCCGCCCCACCAATCAATAAGTCATCACCACCTCCGCCAACAAGCGTATCAGCCCCAGCCCCGCCAAGGAGGATGTCGAGGCCGCTATTGCCTGTTATGTTGTCAATTCCGTCACCGCCAATCGCGACATTGGTTGCCCCATTTTCGGTAAAGCCGATACTGGTGCCTTGGTTTGAGAGGATGAACAGCGATGTGCCGGGGCGGTTTTCCTGATCCTCAAACACTGCCGTAGATCCAAAGGCGATGCTGATCTCGACAATATCATCGGCCAGAACCCCGCCTAGTCGTTCGCTATACCAACTGTTGATCGCGGTCGTCAGCGCAGCGCCTTCGCCTCCGAAATTGAGGAAAGATTCAATGAGCGGCTTGCGCGAGACGATCTCATGCTTTTGATCAAGGCCGCCTTCGTCCGTTACCGTCCAGCGTTCATCGCTGAGGTCGATCGTTAGCCCCTCGCCACCAGCATTGCCGACAAAGCTGAGAACACCATTCTTTGCGTCCGCGTTTTTCGAGTCCAGCACCTTGCTCACCGCGAGAAAGCCAGCATATTCTGCGATCACTCGCCCGATTTGAGGAAGGGCTTCGGTAAATGAGGCGGCGACGTTTGATCCAGCAGCAGTGAGTGCATTCCCGAAATCATTGCCATCATCAAACAGCGCAACAATCCCGGTATCGCCAAATACCCGCGTGCCTTCGTTGATTGCGGAGTAAGCGATGGCGGATGTCAATACGTCTGATGGTGTTGCGCGCTGTCCGCGCAGCGCCTCAGTTTGTGTGAATGCCATCGCAATTGACGGTTCAAACAGCGCATCCCAAAGATAGGCACCAGCGTTCTTCCAAGGCGCATTATCACCGTAAGTATCACGAGCATAAATCAGTGCGACATTGTAGATAACCGAATGGAGGTTAAACGGTGATCTGATGCCACCATTGCTATCCAGGAGCGTGGTGGCAGGTTGCGCAAGCAATGCGGCCCGGATTGGTACAAGAAACTCTCCTGTGGTTGCGAAGGCTTCAATCCCCGCGCTACTTGGCGCAACCGGTTCGACCGTACCGTAAATGCGGTCGCGCAATATCTGTGCCGCAACCGGGTCTTCGGTGGTCGATGGAAATTTGGAGTCGAGGTACGCGTTGGTTGCGGCCTGAAAAAAGGGCATATAGTTGAACAGCGTGGCATTCAAATCATATAGACTTGCGACATAGCCCGCCAGCCCACCACCAAGCGAATGGCCCGTTGTTGAAATATTGGCGGCGAATGGATCGGCACCTTCTGCCACGGCCTTATAGAATTCAACCGCAAGTCCGGCCTGCAAACCGTAAGGCGAACCGAGCGCCAGACCGTAGCCATTGAGAAAGTCGCTACCTGGATCACCGCTCCACGGCAGGCTGATATTGCGATCAGTTCCCCGGTAGCTAATGATTTTCTCACTGCCGAATTGGTAGGCGATAGCGTAAAAGCCGGCGTTTTGCGCCGCCTCCGAACGATCTTCTGAGATTATCGATACATTTCCAATCAACGTACCGGGAGCAGAAGATAGATTTTTTATCGCAGGTTCATAGCCTCGATTATAAGCGTCTAATGATAGAACGGCATTCAACAAGGAGCGGTTCATGATTCAAATCCCTTTCTAAAGTCCATTCTATTCAATTCATTTGCGACGCTGTTAGAGTTATGATAGCGACTGCCATCAAGTTGGCTATTTTTAAGATCGCTCCACCAAGAAAATGCACTAGGAATTTGTGATTTCAACGCCTCTCTCGTAATCTCAAAGCCAATTGATTTAATGCTGATACCATCACCAAAGCTCTTCTTCAGGTCATCTGGGTCAACAACTTCAACGCTATTTGGCTCGTTATTATCCTTAAACCGCACCAACATTGGATATTCATCACGTGGTATCACCGCCTTGCGGCCAAGCGCCTGCGCTTCACTCAATTCGCGAATGGCGGGTAGCCAGCTCTCAGCACGTCGATTGGCCGGCGAGGCCAGCAAACGCAGGATCGTCGTCATCGGATCGCTATTGTCTTTTGGGGTGCGCAGCAGTGCAAACAGCGTCTGCCCACCACCCAGATCAACCGCGACTGCCTCACCCTTGAACGACGTGCTGATCGCATTAAACGGCAGCTTGATGATATTGTCCGACGCGCTAATCTCAAACACCGATGCGCCTGTCTTCAAGCCCTCTGGCGTGTCCACCGCAACTGTCATCTTCACACGGAAAGAAGACGGCCTGATCCGGTATCCGCAATACGCCAGAGGGAGCAAAAGCCCGCCCGCAATCAATGTCCGTCGTTTCATGCCGCATACCTTTCAAAATTATTGTTCGTCACCGCTCTCGTCCTGCTTCAAGCCGTGCTTTTTCAATTGGGCTGACAAGATAACTCAGGATTGAGCGTCGCCCAGTTTTGATGTCTGCTGTTGCTGCCATGCCGGGGGATATCCGGCTGCATAGTCCGCTCGCGGTTGGCCCTGTGCAGTTGAGCGTCACGCGCACGGGATAGACTGGCCCGAATTTTTCATCGTCGATGGCGTCTGAACCTATGCCTTCGATGATGCCCTTGATCGTGCCGTGACGGGTAAACGGGAACGCTTCAAGCTTAACCGCAACGCTTTGGCCTTCGCTAACAAATCCAGCATCTTTGTTGAGCAGCCGCGCTTCGACGACGAGCGAACCGCCTTTTGGTACGATCACCATCAGTGGCTTGGTTGCCTCAACCACACCGCCGATGGTGTAGACCGCAAGTTGCGCGACTGTGCCGTCAACTGGCGAGACCAAGGTTTGCAGACTTGAACGCTGAGTGCTTTTGACAAGCTCCTCACGTTTGAGATTGGCTTCACCCTCGGCGCGCGCAAGGTCAGTCAGTATCCGCGCGCGGGCCTCTGCGCGCGCCTGCGCCATGCCGCCACCAGCGCCTGATATTTGTGCACTAGCCTTGTTGGCGGTCTGGATAGCAATATCACGGTCACGCGCCGCGATTAGCCGCTGGCGGCGCATTTCGATGACACGCAGTTTGGAGACATAGCCCTTTTCAAGCAGCGCTTCGTTGGCGGCAATTTGTTCATCAAGCAGCGGCAGCGTCTCAGTGAGCTTGGCAGTTTGGCCAAGCGCTTCACCGCGCGTTGACCGCGCTGCGCTCGTGTCTGCCGCGCGCATAACAATGCCTGCTTGTATTTCTGCGAATTGCGCGTGCGCCAACTGTCGCTGAGTGGTTGCAACACTTAGCGGGGTTCCTGCAGGCAGGATGAGATTTAGCCCGCGCCCATCAAGTGCTGACAAAAGCGCACGGTCACGCGCAGCATCAAGCATCGCCGCGCCGAGCGCCGTTTGAGCTTGCGTCAGATCCGCCGAAGAGAATGTTGGATCAAGCGCAATCAGCGCTTGGCCCTTGCGAACGCGCTGGCCATTGCGCACTAAAATGCTGCGGACAACGCCTGCCTCGGCAGGCTGCACCAGTTTGACATTATCAACCGGAATTAGCTTGCCGTTGGCGCTCGCCACGACATCAATCTTGCCAAACGTCAGCCATAGGCCAGTGATGACGAGTCCGGAGAGCAACACCCATGTCGTGACACGCGCGGTTGGTGAGACAGGCCGCTCGATAATCTCCAGTGCAGCAGGTAGAAAATCTGAGTCGATTGTCTTGAAAACATTAGGTTTATTGCGCTTTTCATCAGCTAACGCCAGTTTAACGATATTCCAATGTTCAGTAATAGCGTTCACGCGACTGATTTTCCAATACCGGATTGTCTTTTGTGGAGATCAGCATATCGGCCATTACTTTGCAAGAGGCTTTCATGTGTTCCTGATTCTACTATTTTGCCTTTTTCAAGCGTAATAATGCGGTCACATTGACGAATAGCTGAAAGTCGGTGCGCAACAATCAACACAGTGCGGCCCGCAGCCATTGCTTTAAGGTTGGTTTGGATGATTTCTTCACTCTCTGCATCAAGTGCTGAGGTGGCTTCATCGAATATCAGGATACGCGGCGCGTTCACGAGGGCCCTCGCAATCGCTATGCGCTGACGCTGACCGCCTGAGAGATTGACCCCGCGTTCCTCAATCATCGTGTCGTAGCCTTGGGGGAGCGCAAGGATGAAGTCGTGCGCGCCTGACAGCTTTGCTGCCTCCATCACTTGCTCGAGTGGCATCGCCGGATTGGTGAGCGCAATATTGTCACGGATTGAGCGGCTGAACAGCAAATTTTCTTGCAAGACGACACCAATTTGGCGGCGCAACCATGCCGGGTCGATTTGGCCGATGTCGATACCGTCAATGAAGATGCGTCCTTGGGCAGGCGTGTAGAGCCGCTGGAGCAATTTTGTCAGCGTTGATTTGCCCGACCCAGATGAGCCAACAATACCGAGCGTTGAGCCTGCCTCGATATCAAGATCGATATTCTCAACCGTCCACGGCCCGTCAAGGCCGTAGCGAAAGTTCACGCTGTCAAATTTGATGGTGCCTTGAAGTGCGGGAAGCGCGGTACGGCTGCCCGAACCGGGTTCAATGGGGACATTGAGGACATCGCCCAAGCGCTCAATCGAAATGCGCACCTGCTGGAAATCCTGCCAGAGTTGTGCGAGGCGAATGACCGGCCCAGACACGCGCTGTGAGAACATGTTAAACGCAACCAGTCCGCCAACGCTCAGCGCTCCTGCGATCACCTCTGTCGCACCAAAATAGAGGATTGCGGCCAGGCTCAGCTTCGAGACCAGTTGCACGGCTTGGCTGCCAGTGTTGCCAAGATTGATCACGCGCTGGCTCGCGGCGGAATAGCCTGCCAACTGACGTTCCCAACGTTCCTGCCACTGCGGCTCCACCGCTGCGGCCTTAACCGTCTGCATTCCTGATACGCTCTCGACGAGCAGCGCATTATTCGCCGCCCCGCGCTCAAACTTCTCATCGAGCAAGCGCCGCAGTGGCCCGGTAACCATCACCGAAATCGCGATATAGGCCGGGATCGTGAGCGCTACGATCCAGAACAGGCTTGGTGAGTAAATCCACATCGCGACGAGAAACACAACGGTAAACAAAGGATCGACTAGCACCGACAGCGAGGCATTTGTCAAAAACTCGCGGATCGTCTCCAGCTGGCGTACCCGCGTGACCGTATCGCCCACCCGGCGCGCCTCAAAATAGGCCAGTGGCAACCCAAGCAAATGGCGAAACAGCTTTGCCCCAAGCTCAATATCGATTTTCTGGCTTGTCTCTGAATAAAGCCGCGTGCGCAGCCAGCCAAAGACTATCTCCCAAATTGAGACGACGACAAGGCCAAACGCCAGCACCTGAAGTGTGGCCAGCGTGTTATTGACCAGCACCTTGTCGATGACATTCTGGAAGAACAATGGCGAGGCCAACCCAAGCAGGTTGAGCGCAAGCGTTACAAGCAACACCTCACCGATCAGGCGGCGGTATTTGACAATCTGCGGGATAAACCAACGGACATCAAACCTGCCCGCCGCGCCGCCCACCCCTTCGCGCGTTGTAATCAGGATCAGTTCACCTGACCAAATCGCTTCAAGCCCAGCCCGGTCAAGCGTCTCAACAGATTGGCCGGGGCGTTGAATGAGTACACCGTCATCACCAGCCCGCCCGATGATGAACCAACCATCAATACCATTTGCTAGTGCTGGTAGCGGCGTCTTCGCCAACTTGTCCCAGCCACACTCTATCCGCCGCGCGCGAACATCCTCCTGCTGTTTGGCCAGCCGTAACAAATCATTCGCATCAACAGCCCGGTGATGCCCCAAACCATGTCGTAATTGATCAGGGTCAATGGCTATCTTGTGAAACGCAAGTACCGTTGCGAAGGCGATAAGGCCTGATTCTGAGCGAGCAACGGAGTCTATGTCAGACATATATGAACTTGATACTCTGTAATCATCACAACAAATATAGTGGTAAATCCTCTAATCAGTCTGCAATTATTTGCAAATCTAAAACCCAATAATCGGATTATATTTCAACCATTCACCAAATGATACGTGTGATATTTCAGAAGGCGCAGCATAAAAATAGCTAAGTTGCTAAATTGAAATTCAAATATCCGGCGCACCTATCACATCGACGTCCTCTGGGTAAATGAGTTCTGGTGTGCCGCCATTGAATGATGCCAGCCACGCACCACCATGTGCCTGCTCCCTAAGAAAACCTCCAGCATGATCGCTTTTACGTATAATTGGCGCATCTTCGACGAATGGATATCCTGTCGTCGGAAACACCTCCTTCAGGTGCCTAGGAGATTGTTGTTGACGGCGTTTTTGCGCTGCCAACGCAGAGCGCTTCAACTCTAGCCCATCATCTGACCACGGCGGTAGAAAATCTCCGGTGCGTGCGCCAACATAGCTATTCGGATTATTCCTGTCTCCGAGCGGCATATAGTTACCCAAACCGTTGCCAATTCCGTTGGGATTGGCTTGCTGAATCAACGCTTTGTATTGTGTTGTCTCGATCCACTTGGGCTGTTTCGCTGACCAAGTGCGGCCTTCTTCAGCCAAACCAGTGCAAACCTTATTCATTCTTTCCATAAAGTCTGATAAAATCTCGGAAAGCTTCGATTTTTTACGGTCTGGATCATTGATCTTTAAAGGAGTTTGACTTTCCAACAGCCGGATTGCCAATGATCCAAAATTACCCGATTTTGCCATTCCAATACGATGCCGCAATGACGGCTTGACACCGCGCAGCACGTTTTCATCGCCGAACGTGAGCGCCCAAAGGAGTGCGCCAAGTTCAAAATGCCGCAGATTTTGGAAGTGAAGTTTGCACTTGAATATAGTTCCCGCTGGCAAAGCGTTAAGCTGATTTTGAATTTTCAAATTGTTCCGTATTTCATCTGGAACCGATGGCAAAATTTGACAATCACCATCTGAGCGAACTGGCCAAATTTTTGCGCCTGACAGTTCTGGCATATTACGTGATTCGGCATCAATGATATTATCGCCGTGTCGACTGACTCGCGTGTAGGTTGCATATAGGTCTGTGCGGCAATTTATGCTTGCTGGCTGTCGAACATAAATTGGAAAATAGCTAGGCTTCGGCGCAAGCAAAACTGTGTTGATGCTTTGAACGGGTAAGGCCTGCCCTACAGGCAGCTTTTCTTCTGCCCATTCAAAGCTCGCGCGGCGCTTTAGGCTACGGACATGCCAACCCTCATTCTCACTGCCGGTACCCCCAAAAATAAGCGAAGCGAGATCGTAGTCTGTCTTGTTAAGATGAGAAGCACTCGAATTTTCTAACATTTGATGTGTATCTAATTCATGCGCTAGTTTGAACATGAAAGCGAGACCAAAGCTCTTAGGTTCACCTGCCAAATTTTCGAGATAAAATATTGGCATCCAACCGCCCTGCTCAAACGGTTTATAGCTCGGATGTCCGTTGTCACGATAGAATTCCCAATTTGGGTTTGTGGGTCTTCCATCATCTGGTTGGTGAATGGCAAGAAACTCACCGAACCGATCCTCAAAGCTTGAAGACAGTGGGATTTCAGAATTTGAGCCGTAGAAAATAAACTCCATATGTTTGTGCGCTGAGTTTGGGTTATTTGGAGGATCGGAGGGACTTCCAGTAATAACTAGTTGTCCTTCTGCTAGTCCTGGTCGCACTGATGTGGAGCAGTCAGAGGCCAGCACATATTTGATATTCAACTGTCTATGCTGATCTTCGTTTCGGCGATGATGATGGAAGCTTTCTAACCCGGCTGAAAACCATACATTGCAACTTCTAAGCCATTCGTAGCGCTCCCGAACATCGGACTTTTTCCGCCACGTCTGGCTTGCATCATGCGCGGTCTTAGCTGTCACAAATTGGTCTAGGGATTGGTAGTTTTCCTTTGGTTTCAGCTTCGGCGGATCTGCAAGATCCGCAGTGCCTAACGGAGCAAGCAACGAATATTCAACTCGCGCCATTTTGCAGGTTCTCAGGAAAAATCTGTTGCCCTCTTTTCGGAGCCAGCCAGTCCTTACGTTTGGCGTAATTTGCTTTGGGTTGCCATGGTTTCCGGAGACTATTTCAAGCATACGATCCTGAAAGTAGGGTTTTGCGGCACTAGTCAAATCCCTTATCCCGAATCGTCTTTGCTCCACCCATGGCCCCAATTTCCCAAAGCAGGCGATTTCTAGGATGTTGCGAATCATCCCTTGGAGGGAGGAGCCAGGGATCGCGTAGGTGCCGTCGGGAAGGCGAACGGGCCAGACTTCGCCTGCCTTTGTCTCGGTCGCCTTACGCCGTGGCCCGCCAATCAGCAGCGGAGTCATCGCCTCAATCTCAATGTCAATCGTCCCCGAATACCCATCGATGAACGGCACATCATGGCTGACGAGATCGCCCCATTCAGGAAACCACACTGCACGGGGGATGCGGGCGAATTGGAAGGGGGCGGTGATGGCCATTACTGTTCCTCACACATCGATGACACCGACAAAACGGTCAGTGAGCCTGCGGATCAAGCCTTCTTCAGCATCATGTTCATCACGAAATCCCAAATAGATCGCATAGTGCAGCTTATTTCCGCCTATGCCAAAGTCGCGAGCCATTACGGTTGCATTCTGCTTGAGAACTGGCGTCCACCCATTGTCAGGCTCTGTGCCTTCAGTGAGCGGCTTTTCCTCGGTGATGCGCATCAACGCCGCGCCGTCATGGAGCGATATCTTGTTTGTCCTTAAGTCGCCATCAATCCACTCGCCAGCCATAAGCGCACCCTGATCGCGGAGTAGTTGCAATGCTTCACCACAGATCAGCTTAGATTGATAGCGGAGCCAGCCCTGTTTGCGAGTGAATGAGGCTTCAACGGGCAGCGCGTCTGAAATTTTGATCTGAACAAGGGATAGTCCAGCGTCGGATTTCGCAGCGATCTCGCGCAAGAGATGGGTGTCCGTCATGCCGAGTGTTCCTGTTTGAGCAACGTCTCAATTCGCGACCAGTCGTTCTTGTTCGTTAATTCAAACCAGCCTTCACTTTTTGCCCCAAGTGAAAGCCGCGCTTCGCACAAATCTTTCGCCGCCGCGCACAGTGCTTGACGCGCGGAAGCGTCTAAATTGGCCCGATTATCAATGATCAGCCGCACTGTGATATTACCAGAATCGACTAACTCCTCGGAAAACAAAACGCCGTCGCGCACACCGCCTGTGAAGCGATCAATGCTGTTATGATCGGCGAGATGGATGTTGACGGGCTTGAAAACATGATCATCCACGATCAGCGCTGAACGGGTGCCCATTTTGTCCGTTTTTTCGATTCCAAGAAATGCCTCCAATCCATCGCGCCGACGCGTGAACTCTTCCAACTGTTCGGCTGCGTCCGGGCTGTCAGCATCGATAAAATGGCCGCCAATCTTGTTCCAATGAAATAGCGCGCGGTGCGCGAGTGCGCCACGTATCGAAGAGCCTGCAAGAACATAGTCACGCGCTTCGCTGCTTCCGGGTTCATGCCAAACGCCTTTGCCGCTTGCCCAATCAATCCACGACTCGCGGGTAAAGGCTGCATCCACCTCGCGGTGACCGTTGGCTAGCGAGATACCTTGCGTACAGCCTGTACGTACTGCTGTGCCGTCGCCACCCGCGCGCCAATATCCACGCGGGGTCAAATTGATCAGGATGTCGATTACATCGACCCAATTCTCGTCAGGTTTTTCAAAGGGCTGCAGGTCGCGATGGCAAGAAAGGGGTGTGGCGCGCAGCTTGCGAATATTATCAGCCTGCTGGGCGGGCGTCGCAAAATTAGCCATCGCGACAGCCAGAACCTTAATCCGCCCATAGCCCCGCCGCGTCGCGCCACCAAGGCGGAACAGCGGATGATGCACAAGCACTAGAACCGACTCGAACGCGGCAACATCCTCTGCCGAACTGCACCACATGCTAAGTTCAAACGAAAAGCGCGTCCCGCGCGGAACGGCAGCGCGATCAAATTTCCCGCTGCCGTCCGCCGCACCCATTCCGTTGATGCGAACATGGTCGCGCATCACGGGGTCGTCATCGCGTAGCTTTGGCAAAAGGGGGTCTGTTAGGTCTGAGCCATCAAGTATGAGGCCGCCCACCGCGCAGTCGTTAGCGGCATGAACCATTGCAGCGCTGACGATGATTTTGGCAGGGGTTGTTGTTTGATCCTGCATTGTGCCGAACAATCGCTCGGACTCGCCCATGTCGGTGCGCTCCATCAGTGATCGTAACACGCCTTGCAGTGATGCGCCGTTGATTATCGGCAAACCATTAGCATCGCGCGCGATCGCAACATCGAACACGCCGCCGCCATCGCCTGAGCCAATCGACAAAGGTGCTGCCGCTTCAATTGTCACTCGCGCGATACAAAGGCTGGGGCTGGAGGGCAGATCGCTCATTCTGCACTTCCCTTGCTGCGCGGTGCCTTCTCCTTCGCCATTTTAACCAATTGATCGACGGCGAAACGCAGGTGGGTATCGGTCATATCTGCCCCCGTAATCTTGGCGAACAGCCAATGACGCAAGCCGCTTGTCGTCCAGACCTTCTCGTCGAGGGGCTTGTGATCTCCCACATATTTGCCAAGTGCAGCAAGCAAAGCATCCTTGCCATCGACATTGCGATTGGCACGTCCAACAATCGCCCACTGACTGCGGCTCGGCCCCTTTTCGATTGCCTTCTTCTGAGAACCATCAATCTCTGACTCAACGTTGGCGATCCAGTCATCGCGCATTTTCGTATCGCGATTTTTGGCTGTGCGCATAGCCCATTCAATCAGTTTGGATTCAGTCGGAGCAATCAGCGCTTCTATCTTGTCGGGTGCAACTGATCGTACTGATATCGCCATATCATTTAGCATGATTACAAACCGACCAAAGCCACGCTCCTGATAGGCACCAATTGGGGAAGCGATGATTGAGGCGGCATCAACCAAGCCTTTGTAGGCAAGCACAGACCCGGCCTCAATCACCATGATTTCGCTGCTATGACCATCTTCAGTTCTATCCCAGGGCGCAAAGCGGCGCGTGGTCACGCTGCTTTCGCCGGGGCAGAGCGTACCCGTCAGTCCGAATGCGCTTGCAGGCGGATCAAACATCGGGCCACCCCACGCGTTAGGCAGTGCAATGTCACTCAGGCACCAGATTTTGATAATGTCGGCTGCGGGCGCGTTGGCGGGCCAAGGTGAGGGAGTGCCGGATAGTTTTACACATTCAAATTCACCGCCAAATCCGCTATTGCGCGCCTTGCCGAGGAAGAGTGTCCCTGTGAAAACTGCTTCCAGTTTCTGCCACAGTTCATCTGAAATATCGTCCGCCTCAATCGCCGCCCTGTATCTAGCCGGCGTTGGTGCAAGCGATTCATAGCCGAACAGACTGCCTTCTTTGGCAACGCCGTTTTTCATCGCCGTGCGCAGGCGGTGATCACGCTTCGCCTTAATAGCTGAATCTAGCGTAAAGGAGATATGGCAGGCGCTGATGGCTTTCTCCTGCACATTGTTACCGTGACGAGCTTTGAACTGCTCACGCCCCACCGAGATAGTCTCTGGCTGCAACCCGCCTTTGTCATCAAAAGCTCCACCCAGATGCTTGGGCGCGACAAGATTGGAGGGATTGGGAAAGGCCGGGGCATCGCCGATCATCGGCACCGCATCGGAGAAACGCATTGTGCCCGAATGGAACAGGATGAAGGCATCTTCTTTGCTCAGACTCGGGTAAAGCTGGCTAATAGCCCAGCCCCACAGTGCTGAACCGGGCGGCGCGCTGAACGTCTTCTGATCGCCTTCATTGGCATTCTGACGTGAGAATACCGCACGATCTTTAGAATATAGTTCAATAATAAGGCGACGCGGGTTGGTCATTTCGGCCCCGCGCATTTTGCAATGGCTCGCCCAATCCCGTCATTCTTAAATCGCCCGAAGGCAAGCGTCAGCGCGCAGAGCTGATCAATATCTTTCCACCATTCTTCCGGCTCTTCATCACCAACCCAAGTAATGTTGCGCGAGATGGTGCAGGGTATTGCAACTTCGATAGTGCGCAACGTGTTTGATTTGGCAACTCCGTTGGTAAGTGCAGTTGAGCGGATCGCGCTGAACAGCGTCGCGCGCGCGGCGTGGTTGACGTGGAACCACCGCGCCTTATCTTCGGGAAGGCCAGCATCACCAGAAAAGCGCAGGGATGCTTGTCCACCTGAGCCCTCACTACCAAACCAGTGAAGTACCTTGTCATTGCACCAAAACCGATCTGCCGTCTCTCTTAATGTTCCCTTGATTTGTGTCATTGGTAAAGCTGGGCAACCCCATTGATCACGGTAAGCCACAACATCCAGATCGCCCTTGCCCGAGCCGCCAGTGCCGCCAAGCCACCAACCAGTGAAAGTGATCGAAAGCGTTGCGGTTGCGCCAATCATGCTGCGGTTGCCATTGTTTGTTCGGCTACAGCACCAAGGTCAATTAGGATTAACGCATCGAACAGGATGCCAATCTGATCATCGCTCGGAAAAGCTGCTCCATTGGTAAGTAGCGCTTTTAACGCATCCATTTTATTTGGCTGACGCCTGCCACCATGCTCCCACCAGCGACGCCAGCGAGCCTCAGCTTGCGCTTTGTTTTCGCTGAGGAGCATCTTGATTTCGCGCAGCGCGCTATGCCCGCCTTCGATTTCATTAAGCGTCACCGCGAGTGTAGTAAGCCTCTCGAAAGTCGGGTGTCCCAGCGCGTCAGCCCGCTCTCCTAGGCCATAAGGGTTGGCGTGAAGCACAGCCCCACCCGCTCCGATAGACGCTTTGTACACATCATCGGCGCTTTCCAGAGCAGTTTGGTGTTGCAGGTAGAAAGACAGCCCCGAGGCATAGCCCTTGCGCCCTGCATGGTCGATCTTACCTTTTGCCTTTACGGCTCGTTTGGCATGGTTGCAAAGACTTTCGGCGAGATGACTTGCGGTCAAAAACGGAGTGCCAGGACGAACAATCGCAATGCCTGCGCAGGCTGAAAGGGCATCCCGATCCTTCGCCTGTTCAATCGCCGCGCACAGCGTTTCTATCTCAATCAGCAGTTTCTCAGCAAAGGCCAGCGCTAAGTCAGCGCGAACAATGATGGTAATATCATCGCCGCCAAGCAGGACTGGGCGGGCGGGCATAAGTGAACCTTGTTTTGCCGGATAAAGCAATGCGCTAGCCGCTTTGGCTGCATCCGAAATTGCGTCTTCGATAGCTTTAGCAAGGGCAAAGTTTTCCTTCGCTGTCTTAAACGTCTCGCCCATTTTGCGGAATAATTCGCCAAGCCCTGACAAATCAGCGTGAACAATCGCAATCCGTCTGTCTTTGCCATCGTCTCGAAAGGGGAAGAGTGGATTCGCCGCCTCGCACTTCGTTTCGCGAACAGGATCAAAATCGCGCGGAAAAGTACAACTGTCAGGATCATGCACAAAGCGGCGGGCGATACTGCCCATCACATGCACAGATTGATCGGCCCAATCGCGCTGCGGTTTAGTGATTGCATCGATCAGAACCTTATCGCCACTATAACTCCGCTCTTCTATCGCAGGCCGCCCGGTCAACGGCGCAATTCTGCTGATCGGGCGACCGTAGGGCATCACATCTGCGGCCATATTGTGGCGAATACCTCCAGCATTTTCAAAGCAATCGTGCATCGCCTTGATCTCGTTTGCGCCCTCGCCAAAGGCTTCGCTAAATTCAAGCCCCGGCATATGCGTCATCACCCAAATCCGCCAATGCGCACGGACAGTGCGGAGCCAGGACTTATCGTTGCTATGCAAACAAAATGCGCCGCCTGCGCGCCGCGAAAAAAGAGAGTCAGCACAATTCAGACTATGGAGTAACTTACCAATTTCATCCTTTGGATCACTATTCGCCAACGCTGCAACCATATCGCTCGCGCCGACAACATCGCGCAATTTGCCTGACGCAAAAATATAGCGCTGAATGCCCTTGGCCTCAAACATGTAGGCATAGTTGGTCAAAAAGAATCCCCGAATCACAGGCCCCAATTGACAGATAAGCTGACAAATATTTTCATATTTAGCAATAATGCCAAGGATGTTTTATTCAGAGCGTAACACCGATTTCTTCGATCAGGCGTATAATCGTGGCGATTTCGAGAGTGGAACCAACATCCTGCGGTGAACCCAATATCGTTGCGCTGCCGCCCCAGCCGGGTTCGAGGCTGTTGAGCCGGAGGGCAAGCAGCGCCATATCGACATGACTCGGCGCGAATTGCGCAATAGTAATCTTTCGGAACCCGTTGCGCGCGCTTTCTGAAATGACCACGGGTGCGGTGCAGTAACCCAACACCATTGCTCCACGAAAATCAGATTTCACATGGACGATTCTACCGTCACAATGGGCTGTAACGCTGATAAGCCCACGCCGCCAAGCATCGGCGGCGTGCATGTCTGCTTTGCGAACCTCGGCTTCACCTTGTGCTGGGATTGCCCCACGCGTCAGCCAATCGCGCATTATCTGTACACAAGCCGCCAAATCATCGCGGCAGAGACCAATCGCTGCAGCAAGGGCACGAATTTCAATAGGGTGAAGCTGCATGGAAATATTTTGAGCATCCGGTAATGGCGGCGGATGCGACGCCGACCATGACGCCCAATCACCAAAATCAAAACAATCCGAACGCGCAACCATGTCTATCCGCGCGCACATCGCAGGCGTAATTTCCCGACCTTGTGCCCGGATCGAAAGCACCGCCATTGCGCCAAGACTATCCGTATCGGGCTTTAGCGTGACAAGCGTTGCGCCGCGCGGCGGCAGCGGCCAGCGCAGCGCCACATCAATCGCCGCGCGCCCCGCAATGTCAGGCCCGCGCGCAAACCCATGCTGCGGATCAATATTTCCAAGATCGCAGGCGTCAGCGAGTTCGGTGTCGGTTATCTCAATGCCAAGTGTGTTGGGCAGAAGGGAGAAGTTCGCCCTGCGATAGTGAAAGGGGTCAGGCACCCAAAACGTTTCTAACATCTCGCTCAGCGCCTAATTGGCTTTTCGGCTGAGCCACCTTTTTCGGCGGTGTACTTACAGGGGGGTCAACCCATTCCCAAGTGTGAGGAATTTCTTCGCCTTGCCATCTTATGATGTCAGCCTCACCCATTTTGGAAAAATCAATGATGATCTCCTTATCTTTATCAATCAACCATCCGTGATCAAGCGCGGTAGCACGATCAAGCGTCTTGATAAGACAGGTATTAGAAACGCAGGATTTAATGAACTTCCAATACTCAAAATCGCTATCTTCAAATTTTTGAGCTTCAGTCCAGTGTATGGATTGGGGTTTGAGATCAACACCCGTTATCCCCTTCAACTGGATCGTCCAATGCTCAAAGGGAAGGCGATTGCGCGCTTCATGATCGCGACGTCCAACCGCCGCGATCCAGCTCACAAAAATCGTAAAAGCAAAAAGCGTGACAGTGGATTGCGCGAGCCATTTCGGATCGCGGAAGGTTGCAGATATTTCTTTCCAAAACGTGCATGGAAAGGCGATGGTCGCAGCGATCAAAAGTGCCAATGTCACAAAGATTGGAACCCGATAAGCGCTAGCTATATGAACAATTTTCTCCCGAGCCGTATTCAACGCCGCTTCCTCTCTTCAGCCAGTTGTCGCGCAAAACAAATTACACCAGTTGCGCGAATTGCCAACCTTTACTGAGGATATGGGCAACCAATGCTTTGGCGCATGCCTAGTCAGAGCGCTGCTTTCGGCGGCGCATCGGTAATCGCAACGCTCGTTCGGCACTTGCAAGCGCGCTGAGTTTCAGAGCGCTGCTTTGGGCGGCGCGTCGGTAATCACAATAATATATTAACTAGCGTATTTGCAAAAGTTTCAGAGCGCTGCTTTGGGCGGCGCGTCGGTAATCATTCTTCAATCGATTAATTCGTTCAAGGTTGGTTTCAGAGCGCTGCTTTGGGCGGCGCGTCGGTAATCAGGCACGATCACGATGTTCGGCGGCACTGGTG
>JAYTPB010000163.1:0-28976 GCA_043747445.1 Sphingomonadales bacterium | reverse complement strand
AGCTTGGGCGGGGGGCGTCTATGCGGCGAGCGCGCTTTCAGCCTCAGCCATCAGCGTCGCAAGGATCGTCGCCACTGGCTCTTCACTCTTGACCATGCCAACCGATTGCCCCGCCATGATCGAACCATTTTCAACGTCGCCGTCAATCACTGCGCGGCGCAGCGCGCCTGCCCAGAAATGCTCAATCGCAAGCTGCGCCTCGCCCATGTTGACCTTGCCTTCGTCGAGCAGGCGCGCGACTTCGACTTGTTTGCGCGTAAACTCTTCGGTGCCCGCATTTTTGAGCGCGCGCACGGGGATGACGGGCAAGCGCGGGTCAATCTGGACGCTCGCGACGGCATCGCGGGCATTGCCGCGAATGAAGGCTTTTTTGAACGCTGGGTGCGCGATACACTCAGTTGCGCAGACGAGGCGTGTACCGATTTGGACGCCTGCCGCGCCTTGTTTCAAATAGGATGCGATCATCTCGCCGCGCCCAATCCCGCCCGCGACGAACACGGGAATTTGGTCACCGACTTCTGGGAGGATTTCCTGCGCGAGTACCGAGGTTGAGACCGGGCCGATATGGCCGCCCGCCTCCATCCCCTCAATCACCAGCGCATCAACGCCTGACCGGATAAGCTTTTTGGCGAGGCTGAGTGCGGGGGCGAAACAGATGACCTTTGCGCCGCTCGCCTTGATTGCCTCAAGCGCGCCTGCCGGAGGGAGGCCGCCCGCGAGTACAACATGGGTAACCCGGTGCTTGGCACAGACCGCGATCAAATCAACGAGTTGTGGGTGCATTGTAATCAGGTTGACGCCGAAGGGCCGCTTGGCGAGCGCCTTGGTCGCGGTGATTTCAGCGTCAAGCAATTCAGGCGTCATCGCGCCGCACGCAATCACCCCGAACCCGCCCGCGTTCGACATCGCCGAAACGAGATTGCGCTCGCTGATCCACGACATCGCGCCTGCCATGATCGCGATGTCCGAACCGAGGAAGTCGCGGCCACGAGCCATTAACTGATTAAGTTTGGTCATTCTAAAACCGCATCCTTTGCGTCTTCGCGTCTTCGCGCGAAATCAATAACGGTTGAAGGTTCGCGCGAAGACGCGAAGCCACGAAGATTAGGCTGCCTCATCCACAGCATCCAAGCCGTAGGCGGTATGCAGCACGCGAACTGCCAGTTCGGTTTCATCCTCATCTATCAATACCGAGACTTTAATTTCGGACGTTGAGATCGCCTGAATGTTGATCCCGCGCGCGGCGAGCGCTGTGAACATGGTGGACGCCACTCCCGCATGGCTGCGCATCCCGACGCCGACGACCGAAATTTTGGCCACCCGCGTATCGTGCATCAGTTTGGTGTAGCCGATCTTATCCTTGGCCTTTTCAAGGACATCAAGTCCGCGCGCAAGCTCTGCCCCCGGCACGGTGAAGGTCACGTCGGTTGATCCGGTATCATGCGCCACATTCTGGATGATCATATCAACGTTGATGTTTGCCTCAGCCAGTGGCGAGAAGATATGCGCCACCGCACCGGGCTTATCGGGCACTGCCGTCAGCGTGATCTTTGCTTCATTCTTGTCATGCGCAATGCCAGTGATCAGTTGCCGTTCCACGTCATTTTCTCCAATTTCATCATCGCCGACAATCATCGTGCCACTATTGTCGCCACTCGCCGGATCATCGAACGACGAGAGCACACGGACGCGAACATTCATCTTCATCGCAAGGCCAACCGAGCGCGTTTGCAGTACCTTCGCTCCCACACTCGCCAGCTCAAGCATTTCTTCGTAAGTGACTTTGGTCAGCTTGCGGGCACGCGGCACAATGCGGGGGTCAGTCGTGTACACCCCGTCAACATCGGTATAAATGTCGCAGCGGTCAGCCTTCATCGCGGCGGCAACCGCGACTGCCGACGTGTCCGACCCGCCTCGGCCAAGCGTTGAGACGCGACCATCACCGTCCATTCCCTGAAAGCCAGGAATTACCGCGACTTCGCCGCTTTCGAGCGCCACATTAAGCGCCTGCGTATCAATCGATTCAATGCGTGCTGAGGCATGGGCATCATCGGTGTGGATTGGCAATTGCCAGCCAAGCCAGCTTCGCGCCCGCACCCCCGCCGCCTGAAGCGCAATCGCGAGCAGGCCCGAGGTAATCTGTTCGCCCGCCGCCACCACGACATCATATTCGCGCGGATCGTGAAGGGGAGAGGCTTCGCGGCAAAAGCCAACCAGCCGGTCAGTCTCGCCCGCCATTGCGGAAACGACGACAGCGACTTGATTACCCGCCTCAACCTCGCGCTTCACCCGCGCCGCGACTGAGCGAATCCGCTCAATCCCGGCCATTGAAGTGCCGCCAAATTTCATCACTATGCGCGCCATGAAGTTCCCTGTGCAGTGGCGTGAAACGCGCTTAGGCTCAAGCGCGCCGTCCTGTTAGGCAAGGGGGGTGGCAATGGCAAGTGGGGCGTTATTCGCCCTTCGCGACAACCCCGCCCTTCATCACGAAGCCGACTTGCTTGAGCCGGGTAACATCAACCGTTGGATCACCGTCAACCGCGATCAGATCTGCCGCCTTGCCGGGTTCGAGCGTGCCGACATCCTTATCAACACCGAGCAGCCGCGACGCATTCACGGTTGCGGCCTCAATCGCGGCGGCGGGCGTCATCCCGTGCTTGACGAGCAGCTCAAATTCATCGGCATTGCGACCATGCTTTGAAACGCCCGCATCGGTGCCGTAAGCGATCTTCACGCCCGCAGGATAGGCTTTTTCAACATTCTTGCCAGTGATTGAAATGCGGTAACGCACTTTGGCAAGCACGTCGGGTGGATAAGCATTGGGGTCTTTGGCGAGCCGTTCGAGATAGCCGTTCACGGTCGAAAGCGTTGGCACGAGATATGCGCCCTTTGCCTTATAAAGGCGGATGCTTTCGTCATCGAGCAAAGTGCTATGTTCAATTGAATCCGCGCCCGCCGCAAGCGCTGCGTTGATCCCATCGGCACCGTGCGCGTGAACCGCCATTTTCTTGCCGTAGAGGTGCGCGGTGTCAACCAGCGCCTTAACCTCATCATCAAAAATCTGCCGCCCAAGGCCAGCGCCGATCCGGCTGTTAACCCCGCCGGTGGTCGCGATCTTGATCACATCAACCCCGCGCCGGATTTGCAAGCGCACCGCGCGCCTGCAACTTTCGGTGCCATCGCACAGATTATCCTGATTGATCGAACCGTGGAGGTCTTCATTGAGGCTGAGCGTGCTATCCATGTGGCCGCTGGTGGTGGAGATTGAGCGCCCCGCGTCAATGATGCGCGGCCCCGGCAACTGCCCTGCCGCAATCGCATCGCGCAGCGCGAGCGTGATCCCGTCACTATCACCCAGATTGCGGACGGTTGTGAAGCCCGCCAGCAACGTCTTCTTCGCATTGCCCGCCGCGCGGTATGCGGCGGTCGCCTTGCTGTCCGTGATCGCCTCAACCAGCGCCGCCGTCCCGCCTGCATCGGAATCGAGGTGGACATGGCTATCGATCAGGCCGGGCAAAACGAAGCGCGTTGAAAGGTCGATAAGCTTAGTGCCAGCGGGCGCGGGAACGAGGCCGGGGAGGATTTCGGCAATCTTGCCATCGCGGATGACAAGGGTGGACGCACCGCGCGCTGGCTGTCCGGGGCGATCAAGGAGGCGGCCCGCGTGAATGTAAGTGGCCGCAGTTTGCGCTTGGACGGGGAGCGCGGTGGCGGTTGCCAGCAGGGCGAGGATGAGGGCGGTATGTTTCATGTCGGCGTTCCCCGGTAAAATCATTCTGATGAAGCGATCGTAGACCGTCGCGCTGACAACTGCTAGTAAGATCATATGATGACAACCACCACGATCTCCACGACAATAGACGCTGGCGAAGCCGCACATTTTGGCGCGCTTGCGGCTGATTGGTGGAACCCCAAGGGCTCCTCCGCGATGCTGCATAAGCTGAATCCAGTGCGGCTTGGCTATATTCGCGAACAGATCAATTTGCATTTCGGATTGGATGCTAAGGCGCTTAGACCGCTTGCCGGAATGACCGCGCTTGATGTCGGCTGCGGGGCGGGGCTGCTGACCGAGCCGCTCGCACGGATGGGCGCGGCGGTGACTGGGGTTGATGCTGCGCCTGAGAATATTGCGGCGGCGAAGGCACATGCGGCGGGGCAAACGCTGTCGATTGACTACCGCGCTTGCGAGATCGCGGAGGTAACGGGCGAATTTGATCTGATCACCGCGATGGAGGTGATTGAGCATGTCACCGATCCGGCGGCGTTTATCGCGGCACTTGCGGCGCGGCTTGCGCCGGGTGGGCTGATGATCCTTTCAACGCCGAACCGCACCGCGCTTTCGCGCCTTGGGCTGATCACCATCGGCGAAGGGCTTGGCCAAATTCCCAAGGGCACGCATGATTGGGATAAATTCCTCACTCCCGAAGAACTGACCACACTGCTTGGTGAGGCGGGGCTGGCAGTTATCAACACGCGCGGGATATCGTTCAATATTGGTCGAGGGTTGGTGCTATCAGACGATATGAAGCTCAATTATTTGATGAGTGTGGTTGCCCAATAACCCCTCACCCGCCCTTCGGGCACCCTCTCCTCTTTAGGGACAGGGGTTTCTTTTCAAAAATCGACCTTGTCATAATAGACCGGCGGGGCAACGCCCTCCATCCGTTCGGCGAGGAGGGGCCGGAAACCGGGGCGTGACTTCAGGCCTGAGTACCAGCCCTTGGTCTGTTCATGCCCGCGCCAGTCAATCCCGCCGAGATAGTCGGCCACCGAAATATGCGCCGCTGCCGCCAAATCGGCAAGACTGAGTGTGGCGCCTGCGATCCAGTTGCGGTGATCGAGGAGATAATCCGTATAATCCATCAACTGGTTGGCGTTCTTCATCGCCTCACGCAGCATTCCGGCATCGGGCGCGGCGCGGTGGATGACGCGTTTGAGCATCCGCTCATGCATCAGCGGGGCGACGACGCTGGCGTAAAACTGTTCATCAAACCATGCGGTGAGGCGGCGAATTTCGGCGCGGTTGGTCGCGGTGCCCGAAATCATCGGCGATTTATCAACCGTTTCCTCAAAATATTCGCAGATCGCGGCGGAACTCATCAACGTGATATTCTTATTCTTTTCGACCAGCACCGGGGTTTGCCCGGCGGGGTTCAGATCAAGAAATTCATCGCGCCGCTCCCACGGGCTTTCGCGGACAAGCTCATACCCAACGCCTTTTTCACCGAGCAGAAGCCGGACTTTGCGTGAGAAAGGACAGAGCGGGAATTGGTAAAGCAGCCACATGGAACCATGTGTCTTAGCGGCTGCTCCGCCTCGCGTCACCCCTGCTTATTGAAGATTGGGGAGCGCATCGCCCATTTTTTTAGCAGCTTTTTGGAGTTCGGGGATCATTACCGCGAGCGCCTGAGCCAGCGAGCCCGCCGAACGGACAGCAGTCTTAGTGCCTTCTTCCATTTTGCGTTCAAACTTTGGGTCTTGGCGTTCGGCCATTTCACGCAGCGTATTGCCCTTCATCTTGATCTTCTTACCACCGTTGAGCGGCTCAAGCGCCTTGGCCATTTTATCAACGCGAATATCGAGAACCGCCGCCATCGCCGCACCAAGTGCGCCCGCCACCGCAGCCTGCGTTGACGGATCGTTGAGCGTGTCAGCCATGCCCTGCACATCTTGCTGGGTTTCGGATGGCGTTTCGGCTGGTGGCGTAGATTGTGCGGCCACAACCGTTGGGGTCGCAACAACAAGAGCAATAGCAGTGAAAAGGGCTGAACGCATTGGCGTGCCTTTCGGGCAAACGGGAAACCACTCCCCGGTTGAGCGCGTGATTAAGCGAATGCGGCTTTCACGATCCTGAACAAAGCGTTGGTTTGCGTTCAGCCGTTATTCGGCAGCGATGGCTTACAACTGCCGAGTATAATGAACCGCCGAGTGACCCCATAACTGTTGTGAGAAATTCTGACACGCAGTCGGTCTCCCACCCGACATGATCTATTTATGCCATTCAGAGACGTTTCCCATGACGTACCGTCAGCAAGTCGGACGATGGCAACCATCCGATTGCCACCTTTATACTTGGAAAATCGACCTCCAAATCGCGTGATCGTGCCACTAGAAATTTCTGCGTCAACAATTTTTGGACTGTCCAACCAAAGGCCAAGACCAGTAAACAAAATTGCAGCCAAAAGAAACAGGCATAGAGTTTGCCATTGATCGGCGAAAAATTCGAACAAGCGGCCCATATCACTCCGCTGCGATGGCTTGCTCTTCGGAAAGTGGATGCGAGAGCCGCGTCAGCATTTCCTTGGGGCAGATTTGCCAGAATTGGCCGACCCAGCGATCCCAATCATCAAGGATCGCGTTTGACCATTTGCTGTCGGTGGCCAGCGCATGTTCAGCGATCATCGATTTTGCGCGCGCCTCCCAATAGGGCGAGGCAATCCGCTGCCAGAAAATGCTTTCGGGGTTGGCGCGCCGTTCAAAATTGCCGTCAACATCAAGGACGAACGCCATGCCGCCCGTCATCCCGGCGCCAAAATTTTCACCGACAACGCCCAGAATGATCGCGGTGCCGCCGGTCATATATTCAAGGCCGTTTGCGCCGCAGCCTTCAACCACCACCTGCGCGCCAGAATTGCGCACAGCAAAGCGCTCGCCTGCTTGGCCAGCGGCGTAGAGTTTGCCCGATGTCGCACCGTACAGCACGGTGTTGCCGATGATCGTATTATGCTGGCTTTCAAGCGGTGAACTCACCATCGGGCGGACGGCGATGATCCCGCCGCACAGCCCCTTGCCAACATAATCATTGGCATCGCCAAAGACTTCAAGTGTGATCCCTTTACACAGGAACGCGCCGAGTGACTGACCCGCAGACCCACGCAGACGAACATGGACATGCCCATCGTTGAGCGTTGACATGCCGAACAGCGATGTAATCTCGGCCGAAAGCCGGGTGCCAACCGCGCGGTGGGTATTGCGCACGGTATAGGTAAGCTGCATCTTCTCACGCCGCTCAAATACCGGCTTGGCATCATGCAATATTTGCGCGTCAAGGCTATCGGGTACTTCATTGCGCGCGGTTGGCAGATTGAAACGGCGCTTGTCAGCAGGCGCATCAACCTTGGCAAGGATCGGGTTGAGATCAAGATCATCAAGATGCTCAGCCCCCCGGCTGACTTGGCGGAGCAGCTCAGTCCGGCCAATCACTTCGTCAAGCGAACGCACACCTAGCCGCGCGAGAATTTCGCGCACTTCCTCGGCAATGAAAGTCATCAGGTTGATGACCTTTTCAGGTGTGCCCGTAAATTTCTTGCGCAGCGCTTCATTCTGGACGCAGATACCGACTGGACAGGTATTTGAATGGCACTGCCGCACCATGATGCAGCCCATCGCAACGAGGCTGAGCGTACCAATCCCAAATTCTTCAGCACCAAGGATCGCGGCGATCACAATATCACGCCCGGTTTTAAGCCCGCCGTCAGTGCGCAGTTTGACGCGGTGCCGCAGGCCGTTGAGCGTCAACACTTGGTTGACCTCGGTTAGCCCCATTTCCCACGGCGTTCCGGCATATTTGATTGAGGTTTGCGGGCTTGCCCCCGTCCCGCCGACATGGCCGGCGACGAGGATGACGTCGGCGTGCGCCTTCGCGACACCCGCCGCCACCGTGCCGATCCCGGCCGAACTGACCAGCTTCACGCAGACGCGCGCTTTCGGGTTGATCTGCTTGAGGTCATAAATAAGCTGAGCCAAATCCTCGATTGAATAAATATCATGATGCGGCGGCGGCGAGATCAGCGTGACGCCGGGCGTTGAATGGCGCAGCTTGGCAATCATCTCTGTCACTTTGAAACCGGGAAGCTGCCCGCCCTCGCCCGGTTTTGCGCCTTGGGCGACCTTGATCTCGATTTCTTCGGCGGCACCCAAATATTCGGCAGTAACGCCAAAGCGCCCACTCGCAATTTGCTTGATTGCGCTGTTGGCGTTGTTGCCATTGGCATAGGGTTTGAAGCGCGCGCTGTCCTCACCGCCTTCGCCCGAAACAGCTTTCGCGCCAATCCGGTTCATCGCGATGGCGAGCGTTTCATGCGCCTCTGGGCTAAGCGCGCCAAGCGACATGCCCGGCGTCACGAAACGCTTGCGGATTTCTGTGATCGCTTCAACCGATTCAAGGCTGACGCCTTCTTTGGCGAAGTTGAACTCAAGCAAATCGCGCAAATAAACGGGCGGCAAATCGCGCACCCCGCGCGAAAATTGCAGATAGGTTGAATAGCTGTCTGTGCCAACTGCGGTTTGCAGCAAGTGCATCAGTTGCGCCGAATAGGCGTGGGGTTCGCCGCCCGCACGCTGGCGGTAAAATCCGCCAATCGGCAAATGCGCCACTGCACTGTCAAAGGCTTGCTCATGCCGTTCAGCCGCGTTGACATACAGCGAGGCATAGCCTTCGCCTGAGATTTTGGCAGGCATTCCGGGGAAGAAATCATTGACGAGTGCGCGGGAGAGCCCGACCGCTTCAAAATTATAGCCGCCGCGATACGAGGCAATAACCGCGATCCCCATTTTCGAAATGATCTTGAGCAGCCCTTCGCCAACCGCGCTGCGGTATTTTGCGAGGCAGGCCTCGATCGTCATATCGCCGAACAATCCGCGCGCATGACGATCCGCAATCGACGCCTCGGTAAGGTAAGCATTGACCGTCGTTGCGCCAACCCCGATCAGTACCGCAAAATAATGCGTATCAAGGCATTCGGCCGCACGGACGTTTATGCTGGCAAAGCTGCGCAGGCCACAGCGGACGAGGTGAGTGTGGACGGCGGCAGCGGCGAGCACCATCTGGATCGCAAGTCGGCCTTCGGACACATGCTCATCAGTCAGGAAAATCTCACTGCGCCCGGCTCGCACAGCCTGTTCGGCCTCCTGTCGCACGCGTGCGATTGCGACGCGAAGCCCGTCTGCGCCTGAACCCATTTCAAAGGTGCAGTCGATTTCAGCCACGCCCGCACCGAAATGGGTTTTGAGCGTCAGCCACTGTGCCGTCGTGAGTATGGGCGAGTCGAGCACCAGCACGCCAAGTCGTGTCGCCTCTTTTGTGTCGAGAATATTGGCGAGATTGCCGAACCGGGTGCTGAGCGACATTACTTGCCGTTCGCGCAAGCTATCGATTGGCGGATTGGTCACCTGACTGAAATTCTGGCGGAAGAAATGGCTGATCAAGCGCGGCTTATCGGAAATAACGGCAAGCGGCGTATCATCGCCCATGCTGCCAATCGCTTCCTTGCCGTCCTCAACCATCGGCGAAAGGATCAGCTCCATATCCTCTAGCGTTTGCCCCGCCGCAATCTGACGACGGGTGAGTTCAGCGCGGTCATAGCGCGCTATGGTTTCGCCTTCAGGTTCGGGCAAATCAGCAAGCGTGCTGAAACCTTTGATCATATCAGCGTAAGGCGCTTCGCCCGCGATCCGATCTTTGATGGCGCGGTCTTCAAAAAATTCGCCGGTATCAAGATCAACCGCGATCATCTGTCCGGGGCCGAGCCGCCCCTTGGCAATCACTGTCGCTTCGGGCACGACGACCATCCCGGTTTCAGAACCAACGATCAGGAGATCATCATTGGTGCGGGTGTAGCGCAGCGGACGCAGCGCGTTGCGGTCAACGCCGGCAACCGCCCAACGGCCCTCTGTCATTGCAAGTGCTGCCGGGCCATCCCACGGCTCCATCACGCTCGCGAGATAGGCATACATATCGCGGTGGTTTTGCGGCATATCGGGCTTGGCCTGCCACGCCTCGGGGATCAGCATTAGCTTGGCCGTCGGCGCATCGCGGCCCGAACGGCAAATCGCCTCAAACACTGCGTCAAGTGCTGCGGTATCCGAAGCCCCTGCCGGAATGACGGGCTTGATATCTTCGGAACGTTCGCCGAAGGCGAGGCTTGCCATGCGGATTTCGTGGCTTTTCATCCAGTTGGTATTGCCGCGAATGGTGTTGATCTCCCCGTTGTGGGCGAGGCAGCGGAACGGCTGCGCGAGCCACCACTGCGGGAAGGTGTTCGTCGAATAACGCTGATGGAAAATCGCAACGCGGCTGATGAAGCGTTCGTCACGCAGATCAGGATAAAAAATCGAGAGCGATTCTGCGAGGAACAGCCCCTTGTAGATGATCGACCTGCACGACAGTGAGCAGACGTAGAAACCCTGAATCTGCGCGGCGATAACCTTCTTCTCAATCCGGCGGCGGACGAGATAGAGGTTCTTTTCAAATTCGGTCGCGTCATGCGCTTCGGGATCAGGCCCAGCGATCATGATTTGCTCAATTTCAGGCCGGGTTTCCTGTGCCTTGCGACCGATTACCGAAACATCAACCGGCACCTGCCGCCACCCATAGATGGTGTAACCCGCATCGATAATTTCGGATTCGACAATCGTCCGGCAGCTTTCCTGCGCGCCCAAATCGGTACGCGGTAGAAACACCATGCCAACCGCCAAGCGGCGATTTTGCGGGCGGTGACCAGAGGCGACAATCGCATCATCAAAAAATGCCAGTGGGAGATCAATGTGCAGCCCAGCGCCGTCACCCGTCATCCCGTCAGCATCAACCGCGCCCCGGTGCCACACCGCTTTCAGCGCATCAATCGCCGATGCAACGACGCGGCGCGAAGCCTTGCCATCAGTCGCGGCGACAAGGCCAACGCCGCACGCGTCGGACTCAAATTCAGGGCGGTACATGCCGACTTCGGCAATACGCGTGCGTTCGGATTGATCAACCACCTGTCTTATCCTTGGGTTTCAGGGCATTGATTTCGGCCATCATCTCTTCGACGTCTTTTGGAATAGTGCTCATTGACTTGCTAATGAGGTCACGCTGCCATTTAGCTACGTCAGGGTCGCCCATAATCGTAGCTGCTAGCTCGGTGTAAACCAGCCCAGTTGGTGTTTCGAAGAATTTCTGCATGTCAGCCAACTGTGGCGTAGTAAATCGACGCGCGTAGGCGTGCGCCATAGCGTCAATCATGCCGGGAAAGTTTTCTTTCAGAATTTTAACGCTACGCACCTGATGCTGATCGATAAAGCGCTTGAAAATTTCGCCAGCTCGAGGATCAGAGTCAAACGCAGCTTTCATTTGGTCGTTGCTGAACAATGATTCCGATATGTTGGCCGTTATGCCCTTCATCATGCCATCAATTAGTGCCTCTCGTTTGGCGGGTGGCATGATAACGTCAAGGAGAATGCGCGCGGCAGAAAGCCTTGCAGGATCAACCAGCGTTGCGTCGGTCACTGCTTGTTGGGCCTTCTGCGCTGCCACAGGTGTCGATACCAGCAATAACGGCACCATTAACAAAGATTTTTTCATGCTGCCTTCCTTTCGCTCGCTGCTTTGGCCTTCAAATAGCGGTGCATATGTTCGCTGACATCGCGGCCATCGCGGATGGCCCAGACGACGAGGCTAGCGCCGCGCACAATGTCGCCGCCAGCGAATACGCCGTCGAGGCTGGTCATCATCGTTTTGTGATCGACCCGGACGGTGCCCCAGCGCGTCACGCCCAGATCGCGTGATCCGAACAGCGTCGGCAAATCCTCCGCATCAAAGCCAAGCGCCTTAATCACCAGGTCAGCTTCAAGTCGGTACTCGCTCCCCGGATCAGCCTCTGGCGCGCGGCGTCCGCTGGCATCAGGCGCGCCGAGCCGCATTTTGGCCACACGCACCCCCGCGACATGGTCAGTGCCATCAAAGGCTTCGGGTGCTGAAAGCCAGACAAATTCAACGCCCTCTTCCTCGGCATTTTTCACTTCGTTCTGCGATCCGGGCATGTTAGCGCGGTCACGGCGGTAAAGGCATTTGACTGATTTTGCGCCTTGGCGAACGGCGGTGCGGACACAGTCCATCGCGGTATCGCCTCCGCCAACGACGACGACATTCTTGCCTTCGGCATTGAGGCTACCATCATCGAATGCGGGCACGGCGTCACCAAAGCTTTTGCGGTTTGATGCGGTCAGATAATCAAGCGCATCGACGACACCGGGTGCGCCAACACCGGGGGCTTTGATCGCGCGCGGCTTATATACGCCCGTCGCAATCAGAATTGCGTCATGTTTTTGGCGAAGTTCATCAAGCGAGGCATCGCGGCCAACCTCAAAATTTTCGTGGAAAACAATCCCACCTGCGCGCAGCCGCTCAACGCGGCGCATTACGACTGGCTTTTCAAGTTTGAAGCCGGGGATGCCGTAAGTCAGCAAGCCGCCCGCCCGGTCATAGCGGTCATAGACGTGGACGGAGTAGCCGAGCACACGGAGATATTCAGCCGTTGCCAAGCCTGCGGGGCCAGCGCCGATAATCCCAACCGACTGGCCGCGATCAGGCTGCGGCGTCAGCGGCTCAACCCAGCCATTATCCCACGCTGTATCAGTAATATATTTTTCGACAGCACCGATGGTGACCGCACCGTGGCCCGAAAACTCAATCACGCAATTGCCCTCACACAGCCGGTCTTGCGGGCAAATGCGGCCGCAGATTTCGGGCATGGTTGAGGTGCTGTTTGACAGCTCAAATGCCTCACGCAGCCGCCCTTCGGCTGTCAGCTTGAGCCAATCGGGGATATGATTTTGTAAGGGGCAATGCACTGAACAATAGGGCACGCCGCACTGTGAACAGCGCGCAGACTGATCGCGCGCGTCGTCAGCCGGATAGCGATTGGCGATCTCATGAAAATCTTCGGCGCGCAAAGGGGCGGCGCGCTTTTCAGGATACGCCTGCGCGCTTCCGACAAATTTAAGCATCAGCGTATCAGCCATAGGAACCCCTCTTTCCGACGGGCATAATATGCAATTGCCACCCAGAGTCACGCGAAAAAGGAGTTATAGGTCAGTTCTGCTGGCTTATATTGCCTTAATAATCACGCAGAACATCGAATATTGCGTTTTTCCGCCGAAACTACAGCCGTAACGGCTCTAAATTTGACCTAGCCACACTAAAGCAGCGCCTCCAGCAACGATTCGGTACCACGCGAAGGGGCCAAATCCGAATCGCGTCACCACGTTCAAAAATAGTTTGATCACAACCAGCGCGACAATGAATGACACAGTAAAGCCCACCGCGATAAGACTTAGGCTATCGGCGGTAATTTCGGTTCGGTGCTTGAACAATTGTAATATCGTCGCCCCCGTCAGCGTTGGAAGTGCAAGGAAAAAACTGAATTCAGCCGCCGTTTTGCGATCAACCCCCATCGCCATCGCGCCGAGGATCGTTGCGCCCGAACGGCTGACGCCGGGGATCATCGCGAGGCACTGGATCAACCCAATTATCACAGAGGTTTTAAGCGAAACCGCCGCAACCCCGCCCGATTCCTTTGGCCGCGCAAATTTTTCGACGATCAGGATCGCAATCCCGCCGATGATCAGGCTCCACGCGACGATCACTGCGTTTTCGAGCATCAGTTCGATCAAATCACCAAATGTCAGCCCGAGGATCACCGCCGGAATAAATGCGACCAGCAGGTTGCGGACAAAGGCAATCGCGCCCGCCTCAAGGCTGAACAGCCCACGCAGCACATCCATGAAGGTGCGCCAATAAATGACGACAATCGCGAGGATCGCACCGGGCTGAATCGCGATGTTAAACACCGCCCATTTCTGCGCATCATAACCAAGCAGCTCAGTTGCGAGGATCAGATGCCCGGTTGAGGACACCGGCAGAAATTCAGTCAGCCCTTCAACAATGCCAAGGATGATCGCGGTCAAATAGTCGTTCACGCAGACGCCCCGAAACGGCCATGTTTGCGGTATTGCACCAGCCAGTCTGGCGCGATTGCCTCAAGCGGGGTTGGTGCGACGCCAAGCGCGCTAAGCCCCGCAGCACCCTCGCTCACGACATTATCCGATTGCAGCATCAGCCACTGATCCCATGTCATCGGTGCGCCGGGGAGCCAGCCAGTAAGTTTTGCCATGCCAGCGCCGATGATGTCGCTGATTTGAAAATAATATTTCTTACGGCCACAAGCCTGCGCAATCCATTGGTTGATTTCGAGCATCGAAAATGTCTGCGGCCCGCCCAGTTCAAACGTCTTGCCCGCTGCCTCGAGGCTCGCAAGAGCGGCCATCACCGCGTGCGCGACATCGCCGACGAACACGGGCTGAAACCGTGTCTCGGACGAAAACACAGGCACCACTGGCAGCATCCGGATGAGCCCGGCAAAGCGGTTGATAAATTGATCCTCGCGCCCAAAAATGATTGAGGGGCGAAAGATCACAGCGCCTGGAAACGCCGCGCGCACCGCCGCTTCCCCGTCGCCCTTTGATTTGCCATAACCCGAGGGCGATGCGCTATCCGCGCCGATCGCCGACATGTGGATGAACTGGCCGACCCCAGCTTTTGCCGCCGCCGCAGCGACGTTGGCCGCACCGCGATTTTGGATCATGTCCATATTATCAAAGCTGCCGACCAGATTGATCGCGACATCAGCTTCATTCAGCGCGCGGGCCAGCGTTTCGGGCCTAGTCACGTCAGCCGCGACATAGGCAATCTGGCCCAAATTGGCCTGAGATTTCAGGAACCAGCCGCGCTTTGGATTGCGCGATGCAACGCGCACCCGCGCACCCGATTTTAGCAGCGCCTGCACAACATAGCGGCCAACGAAACCATCGCCGCCAAAAACCGTCACCAATTTCTCATTCATCATCATTTTGACCCAAGATTCTTGATCATAGTCCCCCGAAAACGCCAATGCCCGCGCGGCACGCGATTGACAAGCGCCAACCGCCCCCGCTAAGCGGCAGCGACGTTTCTACCCCCAAGCAATTGGGATATGTGCCCGGATGGCGGAATTGGTAGACGCACCAGCTTCAGGTGCTGGCGCTCGCAAGGGCGTGGAGGTTCGAGTCCTCTTCCGGGCACCAGTCTTCTGTCACCTCCACAAAAAACCAAGTGGGTGAAAATCCCGCTTGACAGCGTGACGCTGTTTCGGTACATATCGGGAACAGTGCAGAATTGCGAGTCGCCGCTTAGGCCCGCTCTGTTCACCACATCTGCACTTCTGTACGCCTGCAAAAGGAACCCCCACATGACCAAGCCCAAAAAACCGCGCGTTGGCGCGCGTGGATCATCTGTGCCTGCGCCCGCCATATCACACGCTCAGTCGCCCGCCACATCACGCCGCAAACCCAAGCAAAACCGCTGGAATGATGAACTGCGCGCGATTTTTATTGAAGAGCTTTATGAAACTTGCTGCGTCCGTGAAGCACTCAAAAAAACCGGAATGTCAGTCTCAGGGCTGTACAAACACCGCGCCAACACCCCCAAATTCCGCGAAATGTGGGATGAGGCGCTTGATGCGGGCTATGCCATGCTCGAAAGCGAAATGCTTGACCGCGCACGCAATGGCCAGATTCAGGAGGTCGCAGGCAAGGGCGGCGAAATCATCCGGATCAAGGTGATTTCGAACCAGCTTGGTTTGTCACTGCTGCGAATGCACATTGACCGCGTCGCCAAAATCCGCGCCGCACGCGCCGAACGCCCCTTTGCAGAGGATGCCGCCGAAGTCCGCCGCGAGATTCTCGCCCGGCTTGAACGGATGAGAGTTAACAGAGCGAACAACCGCGCCGAAACGGCCAATGCCGAACAGGCGCAAACCGAAGTCATACCCTCACCCTGCTCGCCCGCACCCCAAATCCACGCCTTTGGTGGTTGACCATCGCGGGAGCGTGTGTGGCCGGTAGTTCCTCCCCGACACGGGGAGGAATTACCCGACCACTGCCCCTCGCGCATAAGCGCGCAGAAAAACCATCACGCCGTGACGGACGCGCGCGCTGATGATGTCGGGTGGAAGCGCGCCGAGCAAGCCCATTTGCGCCTCCATTTTGGCCATCCCGAACCACAGTCCAGCCATATCTTCAGCAGCTTTGGGCAGATCGGGCACGGTCAATTCGCCAGACTGCACGCCCCGCGCAATGATCGTTTCAAGCAAACGCTTAATCTGGTGTGGGCCTGCCGTCATAAAGCGTTTGGCAAGCCCCGGATTCTTGACCGCCTCGGCCACCAGCAATCGGTCAAAATTGATGACGCGCGGCGAAAGGACGAAGCCGATAAACACCTCACCCAGATCAATCAGGCTTTGTTCAAGCGAGGAATTTGCCGTAACAAGTTGTGCGACAGCGGCCTTAATTTGATCGGCTTCACGCGTGACGACGGCTTCAAACAGCGTCTCCTTATCACCGAAATGGCCGTAAACCGTCACCTTGGAAACACCCGCATCCGCCGCGATACGCTCAATCGTTGCCGCGCTAAACCCTTGCGCGAAGAAGGCTGTTTCAGCCGCGCTCAGGATCAATTCGCGCTTTGCACTATCCTTGGGGCGGCCAAGGCTAAGGGGTAAATGCTGTATCATGCCGAATTATTAAACGTTGACGTACAATAATTCAACTGGCATTTGCTTGGTTTATGCAAAACGAGTCAAGCAGATGAATTGGGTCGCGATCCGGATGCTGACCGGAGACAGGGTGAAATTCCTTGGCCTGGTGTTTGGGATAGCCTTTTCAACACTGCTGATCACGCAGCAATTGACGTTGTTCATTGGCCTGATCCAGCGCGGCGGGACGGCGGTTGAGGCCGTGCCCACCGCCAATGTTTGGGTGATGGACCCTGCAACGCAGACGGTTGATGTGATTTACCCAATGCCTGTGACAGCGCTTGAACGAGTGCGCAGTGTGCGCGGCGTGGCGTTCGCATCACCCTTCATCCGCACCGTCGCGACGATCCGCACGGCCGAGGGCAATCTTGAGGGCGTGTCAGTGATCGGGGTTGATGATGCAACGCTGATTGGCTTGCCGCGCGTGATGACAAGTGGCACGCGCCAAAGCCTGTTTGAGCCTGATGCGGTGTTCCTTGATGATGTCGGCGCACGCAAGCTGTTCGGCGATAGGAAGGATGTGATCGGCACCCGGTTTGAGCTGAATGATCAACGCGCGATTGTGCGCGGGATCGTTGACGTGAACCCGACCTTCACATCGCAGGTCAATCTCTACACGCGCTATTCCAACGCGCTCAATTATGTGCCGGGCACACGCAATCGGCTGTCGTTCGTGCTGGTGCGGACAGCTCCGGGCGTTACGCCTGAGGCGCTTGACACAGCGATTGAGAAACAGACAGGCCTCAAGGCGCGCACCGCCGAGGAGTTTCGCGGTGACGGGGTGAATTTCATCATTGAAAATACGGGCATCCCGATCAATTTCGGGATCACAGTGATCCTTGGCGTGATCGTTGGCGTGGCAATTGTCGGGCTAACGCTCAGCCTGTTTATCCGCGATAATATCAAACAATTTGGCGCGCTTAAGGCGATTGGTGTTACTAACACTAAAATCCGGCTGATGGTGTTTACGCAGTCTGCGCTGGTCGCACTCATCGGATACGGCATTGGCCTCATCCTTGCGGTTGCATTTATCGTGCTGGGTGCGGCGAACAGCGATGCGTTCAAGGGCTTTTATATGCCGTGGCAAATCCCGCTGATCACCGCAGGGCTTGTCATCATCATCCTGTTTCTAACGGGAATGCTTGCGATCCGCTCAGTCCTCAAAACTGATCCAGCCGAGGTCTTCCGGTGAGCGAGATTGCCATTTCGGTGCGCGACGTCATCAAGGAATTTCCGGTGGGTGATAGCGTGATCCGCGTCCTCCATGGGGTCAGCGTTGATGTGAAGGCGGGCGAGCTGACCTATCTGGTGGGCGAATCTGGCTCGGGCAAAACGACGCTGATTTCGATCATTGCGGGGATCCTTTATCCGACGGGCGGCGATGTCAGCGTGTTTGGTACTGATATATATAAGCTCAGTGATACTGCGCTGGTCAAGTTTCGCCTCGCCACGATTGGCTTTATTTTTCAGCAGTATAATTTGATCCCGACGCTGACAGCGGCAGAGAATGCCGCGATCCCCCTGATCGCTGACGGGGTGAAGCGCTCCGAGGCAATTGAGCAGGGCCGTGTGCTGCTCGAAAAACTTAACATCGCCAATCAGGCAGACAAATTCCCGCGCCAGCTATCGGGCGGGCAACAACAACGCGTGGCGATTGCCCGCGCGCTTGTGCATCAGCCAAAACTGATCGTCTGTGATGAGCCAACCGCAGCGCTTGACGCGCGTTCAGGCAGGCGCGTGATGGATTTGCTCCGCGAAGTGGCACTGTCACAAGACCGCGCGGTGATCATCGTGACGCATGACAACCGCATTTTCGATCTCGCCGACCGTATCCTTCAAATGGAGGATGGCCGCATCACTCATGATGGCCGCGATGCGGCTGTGCTAGACCACTGAGGACACATCCCATGAAACGCCCAAGCTTTTCACGCATCATCCTGCCCGCCCTTGCCGTCGTCGGCATCGTCGGCTCGGGCATCTATATCGCGCGGTCACAGCCCGATACGCAGTTGACCAGCCCGGAAATTACCCCGCCGACAACACCTGAAGCACAGCGCAAAAGCGGCAGTGTCGCTGGCTCTGGAGTGATTGAGCCATCGGGCGAAATCGTTGATATCGCAACGCACGTTCCCGGCATTGTCGCGCGCGTTTTTGTTGAGGCGGGCGCACAAGTGACGGCAGGCCAGCCGCTGCTTGAGATCGACGCCCGCGATGCGCGCGCGGCAATCGCCGAAGCCTCCGCCCGGCTTGACAGCGCACGCGCCAGTGTTGAGGCCGCGCGCACATCGCTCAGGGTCGCTGAAAACCAGTTTAGCCTATACCGCAATGTGAACGATGAACGCGCGGTTTCGCGCCAAGAGGTGATTGCGCGGCGCGGCACGGCTGACGATGCGCGCGCGCAGCTTGGCGTGGCGCAGGCGCAGGTGCGCCAGACACAAGCACAGCTCACTCAAGCGCGGGTTGAGCTTGATCGCCGCACCGTCCGCGCGCCGCGCGCGATGCAAGTGCTCCAAGTGTTGACGCGCGCGGGCGAATATGCGGGCACGGCGGGCAATGATATTGTCCTGATGAAGCTCGGCGTGACGCAGCCGCTTCATGTCCGCATTGATGTTGATGAAAATGAGATTGAGCGCGTCGCGCTTGGCGGGCCAGCGATGATCAGCCCCAAGGGCGATGCCAAGAAACAGGTGCGTGCGACGTTCGTGCGCGCTGAGCCGCTGATCGTGCCCAAACGATCACTCACCAATAGCGCGACTGAACGGGTGGATGTGCGAGTGTTGCAGCTTATTTATGCGCTGCCAGCGGGCGATAATCAGTTTTTTGTCGGGCAACAGGTAGACGGCTTTGCTCCGGCCAAGGCCAAGCCATGACGCGCGCCACTTCGCTGCTTTTGCTGGCGATGCTTTCGGCCTGTGCGCAGGTGACGGCGGGGCCAGAGGCCGCGTCTTTGAAAGTGCCACAGCAGTTTATCTATGCGCCGCCGACCGAAGCGCGCGGGGCGCTCGCGGCGTTACTTCCGAGTGGTGATCCGGCCTTTACCGCAATCATAGCGCGCGTTGACGCAGAGGCGCCCGATCTCCAACTTGCGCTCGCCCGAATACAGATTGCGCGCGCTGGCGTGAAGGGTGCGAACGCTGAACGCAGCCCCCGCATTGATGCAAGCGCTGGCGGATCGGCTTCACAATCAAGCCCCAATGCGGCCTTCAATGTGCCCAATAATGTGCCCTTTGATAAAAGCCGGACGGATTATTCACTTGGGCTGGATGCCAGTTGGGAAATTGATCTCTTTGGGCGGCTCAAAGCAACCGCGCGCGCGGCCGGCCTGCGGCTAAACGCCGCCGATGCCGACGCAAAGGCAGTGCGGCTCGCGGTGGTCACTGATATTGCGCGTGCTATAGCGGATTATCGCGGGGCCGAGGCGCGGCGCGCGATCATCGCGGCTGACCTGAAAGACGCGAGCGATCTCGTCAGCCTCACTCGGGTGCGGGCGCAGGCCGGGATTGTGCCGGGTTTCGATCTTGTCCGCGCTGGGTCGCTTGAGGCTGACGCGAAATCACGCCTGCCTGTGATTGAGACTGAGCAAGCCGCAGCGCTGGGTCGGCTGGTGGCACTGACCGCGAGCGACGGGCCGACGCTTGTCAATCTCCTCCGCCAGCAATCGCCAAAACTAGCGTTGGCCTCGGTTGAGGCTGGCCTGCCGTCAATATTGCTGCGGCAACGCCCCGATATTGTGGCGGCGGAGTTTCGCCTTGGTGCGGCCAATGCCGATCTGGCCGCCGCTGCCGCCGCGCGTTTCCCGCGTATCAACATCACCTCAGCGCTGGGCCTTGCGACGATGGGGCTTGGCGGTCTGTTCAGCGGCGATTCGCTCACCGCATCGCTGGGTGGCAGCGTTGCCGCACCGCTCATTGATTTTGGGCGGACGCAGGCGCAGATCAACCTGCGTGAGGCCCAAGCGCAAGAGGCTTTCGCCGATTACCGCCGCTTAGTGTTTGTGGCGATTGGCGAATGTGAAACTGCGCTTGGTACGCTCTCCGCCAGCCGCCAGCGCTTGACCGCGCTTGAGGCGCAACTGCGGATTGAAAGCGATGCACTTGGTTTGGCGCGTGAGCGTTACCGCATTGGCCTCTCGGATTTGCTCACCGTGATTGATGCCCAGCGCCAGCTCAACACCGTCCGCCAAGCCGCAACCCAAGCCCAAACTGAAGCCGAACGAGCGGCAATCGCGGTGTACCGGAGTTTTGGGGGCGCTTAAGCTGGTTATATTTACTGCTTCACTATCCTAGTGATTTCATACTTTCCGCCGCCAGAGCGGATGTCGATCAAGACTTTATCACCCGGCGCAATCGCGCCAAGCACTTCTGGCCTCGCAACAAACCCCATTTTCATACCGGGCCACTTGAGCGCTGGAATAGGGCCATGATTGAGTTTGATCTTGCCTGCGGCTTTATTGACCGAAATGACCGTAGCGCTTCCGCTGCCCGTCTTATAGGTTGGCGCTTCGGCAGTGGCGGGCACTGCTAAGCTGACCGCACAAGAGACTGATAAAATTGCGGCTGAGCGTTTTACAAGGTTCATTTTCATTTCAATCACCCTTCAACATTTACGGTAAATGGTACAATTGTTTCACGCCCATTGGCAAGAATTTGCACGAATATCTTCAACACGCCGGCATTTTGCGGCTCCATGTGAAACCCTATAGTGGGGCCGCTGCGGTCAGTTTCTTTAGTCGGTTCGTCGCCAAGTGGGTGAACATGTTCAATAGCACCCCAATCGCGCGAAAAGGCAACGACATGCCCAAAAGCGCCCATGATTGGTTGCAATTGGGCAAAGGGCTTACCCGTTTTTGCGTTAACCACGGCAACACTGCCCATTACACCTTCGCCAGCTTTCACCGGCCCGTCGAATGACAGTGCAAATTTAAGGTCATTGATTTCGGCTACAACCACGGGTTTTGCGTCAGGCGCTGGAGCCTTTTCTGCTCCGGCGGGTAAATCAGCAAATACATATTCCTGATCAGCACCGTTTCGCTTAGTATCGCTCCATACACGGTAAGTGCGCGCAAATTTAGGAGCAAAATTGAACGTCCACTCGCCGGGTTTCGCACCGGGGACTGGATGAATATGCTGATAATCGGTCAAGCTTTCATCAATGATCAGCAAGTGGAGCTTTTTGGTATGGGCGACCTCAAGCTCATTTGGCCCAATCGGCGCGCCCGTCTTAGCGTCGGTTAGTGTGATCGTAACAATTTGCGGCGTGCCTGGCGTAAATGCACCGGGTGCGTTCAATGCGACTTTGAGCGTTGCAACACCGCCGTTATGGTTACTGCTCTTGCTCATATCCATACCCGCATGATCATGGCCTTTTGCAGCATCTTTTGATGACATTGCGGCATGATCGGCATCGGCATGTTTATGTTCGCCACATGCAGTCAACGCAAGCGCTGCGGTGACCATCAGAAATTGGGCTTTATTCATCAGCGGATTCCTTTGTTATCAGGTTCGTAATTGGCCAGATTGGCGCGCTTCGGTGACGGTGCTTTCAAGTGGCGCGCAGCCAAACGGCATTGGCATACTCTGGGAATCCAGTAACATGGCAGATATCGGAGATGAGTGGGAGATATTTAATCTACGCACAAAAAAGCGGCGACGATGGGGGATATCGCCGCCGCTGAAGTGATATGCGACCCATAACCTGGGTAGTCTTGTAATGGGTCAAATCGTTCGCGCCCGCCATACGGGTATTTACATGTATAAATACGTCACAATCCTGCCTCGACCGCGATCCGCACTGCGTCAGCAGCGTTTGACGTCGCAAGTTTTTTGAACATCAGCATCCGGTGCATCTGCACAGTTTTTTCGCTGAGCGAGAGTTGATACGCGATTTGCTTGGTACGGAAACCTGCCGCCATTTGCTGGAGTATCTGGCGCTGGCGCGGCGAGAGCTGTTTGACGAGCGCAATTGCGCTTTGATGACGCGATGAAGAAAGGCCACTGCTTTCATCATCAATTTCAATCTGTGAACCAATAAAATATTGAAGTGCGCCATCATTGTCGAACACCGGGGCAACAAGCACCGCATTGCGAAACGGCGTTCCATCGCGCTTATAATTGAGAATTTCGACCAGCACTGCCTTATGGTCTTCAATGCCCTTGCGAATGCGGTCGGTGAGCCAGCTTTCGGTAGCTTCGCCAGCCAAAAATTTGCAATTACGCCCGATAATCTCATCAGGAGGATATCCAGTCAGATCGCAGAACGACTGATTGACGGCGATAATTGGATTACTCGGAAGACGTGGATCGCTAATCACAGTAGCGATTGGGCTGAACTGAATCGAAGCCAGAAAGCTGTCTTTGCCTGTTGGTTTTAACCGTTGCACTGCGTCATTCCCCATAATTCGTGCCTTTGCACCAAAAACGCGAATGTGGCAATGCTTGCAAGCCTAGGGTCAGAACCTATCAAATGCACGTTTGTGACGATGCCAGATTTGGTTCGTGGATAGGCGCGAGTGCGGCAGATAGCGGGGCTATCTGCCAATCGAGCAACAACGCCACGGATCAAATATGGCATCGCCCTGCGGGTGGGGTGTTCTCGGGCGATCTGCGTCGTCAAGCAAGACAAAGACGTAGCCCCGCTACGCCTTCGCTTGCTTTCCTCGCATCTCATCCCGATAACACCCCATCACAAACGTGCATTTGATAGGTTCTGACCCTAGAGGGCGACACGTTTGTGCCGCCCTCCTTATGACACCAGTGGATCCGCGTGATCAGAATGACTGACGCACCGTTACGCCGTAGGTGCGCGGCGTATTGGTCGCAAACCCGATCCGGGCACGCCCACCACGTTCGCGGTCAAGCGAGAGCAGCGCATTTTCATCAAACACATTATTAACATAGCCGATGATTGACAGCCCGCTTTCAAGATTGACCCCAAGACTTAGATTGACGATTTGATAGCTTGGCAGCTTGGTCGTAATTGAACGCACTTCATTTCCAGTCGCGCCGCCAAACGGCAGACGCGATGTGAAGAACGATGCAGGCGGCTCTTGATCGCTTGGCTGCGTGAAGCGGTTGCCAACATGCTGGACTGAGCCAGAGATAAACAGCTCACTCTTATCGCCAATCGGCGCTGTGTAAGTAGTGTTCGCCGATATCTGGAAACGTGGAACCGTTGGCAGGCGGTTACCATCGCGAATGCCGCCAATCACAGCACCAGTGCCATCACGCACGGTTGAATCATATTGTGCGTCAAGGATTGTGCCCGAAATACCGATATCGAGTCGGTCGGTTGGTTTGGCGGTAAATTCAAACTCAGCGCCAACCGAGTGTGCCTTATCAACGTTGAACACAATCCGTGATGAGCAAGACCCCGCATCAAGTGTTGTCTGCAAATTCTTGATATCATTGTAGAACACGGCTGCATTGAAAACGAAGCCACGGCCCTTGGTTTTGATGCCTGCTTCATAATTCCACAGCGTTTCATCATCATAATCTTGGAAGCCGCCAAATGTCGCGCGGTCGGTGCCTTGGCACAGGTTGGCGTTGAGCGGATCATTAACGCCGCCAAGCCGGAAACCCTTCGAGGCTTGCGCATTGACGGTGATGTTATCCGCCGCCTTATAGCTTAGCAGGAAGCGCGGGCTGAAGCCAGTTGAGGTTGTTTTATCAACCTGACCGCGATCGCCGTTGGCAAAGAGACCGCCGGAGGTGATCGTGCGCACTTCCTTATAATCATAATAGCGTCCACCCGCAGTCGCGGTGAGTTTGTCAGTCAGTTCATAACTGCCTTCGCCAAACGCCGAATATTGCTTGAGCGAATAAGGCAGATCAGAATTGAACGGCGAGTCTGGGCCAAAGCCGTTACGCGCACCAGCCGACGTGCCAGCACCAAGCGTGGCATCGGTTGCAGCATCATAGCCAGGGGTTGGCAGGCGCTGTTTATATTTCCGGTTGGTGTCGGAGAAAAAGCCGCCGACAACCCATTGGAATTTCCCATCGCCACTGGAACTTAGTCGCGCTTCCTGCGTGAAGGCATCAACTTTGGTGGTATCGAGCAGGTTTGATGGCAGCGACACCGCAGCCGTCGGGAAGCCAAGATCAACCGACACACTGCCCGTGAGCGCGCTTGCATCACGACTGACGAGAATATCACGCTTTGTATATGTCGAAACCGATGTCAGATCGACTGCACCAAGCCCGATTTTGATCGTCGCATCGCCGATGATGGTTTCATCCTCAAATGCCTCATCAAGCAGTAGGAATTGCTGACGTTCAGCAAATGTTACCGCTGGCCGTGTCGTCGTGAACGGATTGGCGAACAGATTGAACGTTTCCTGACGGTTGAAACCGTCCGTCTTAATTTTCTGATACACGATGCGCGGCGTGATCGAGATGTTGTCCGACGGCTCAAACGTGATCGCAATGCGACCGCCGTAACGCTCACCGTCATTGACATCTTCCTTGACCCCGGTTGGTGTCAGCGCATCAATGAAGCCGGCATATTGCGTGTAATAACCAACCGCGCGCACTGCGATCTTATCGCCAAGTGGCAAGTTCACCGCCCCTTTGAGATGGCCACCGAAATCATCGTCATCAACAACGTTGACGTTGGCTTCAATTGTCCCTTCGGTCTTGCCGAGTTTTGGCTGGTTGGTGATGTAGCGGATCGTGCCGCCAACTGACCCCGAGCCGAACAAGGTCCCCTGTGGGCCGCGCAGAGTTTCAACGCGGTTCAAATCAAACAGATCAAGGTCAGGGGTGAACAGCGATAACGAGATTACGGACTCGTCGAGATAAATCCCGACTTGCTCCTTCACCCCCGGCTGATCGCGCACAATTTGCCCTGACGATACGCCCCGGATGGCAACCTGGCTTTGGCCTGGCCCCAAGTTCTGGATCGAAAGCCCCGCAACATTGCGTGAGAGATCCTCAAGCGTTGTCGCGCCTGACTTCTGAATGTCAGCGGCGGTTTGCGCGTTGATTGAGAAGGGAATGTCCTGCAAATTGGCGTCACGCTTGGTCGCGGTCACGATGATAATATCGGACTCAGCCGCTTCCTCAGCGGTTTGCGCCAACGCTGGTACGCCACTGCATAGCAGCGCAAGCAACGAAGCCGATGCGCCAAAGCGAAGCGCCGAACGAGCGGCGGCAGTTTTGAAAGGGGTATGCATCATTCTCTCCCGAATAAGCGGCGCATCAACAGCAAACCATTGTGGCCTGAATGCCTAATGCGGCAAAGTAACCTCTTGGTGGTAGGGTTTCTTGGGTTGTCAGTGTCTTTTTTGTCTTTCGTGTCGCATTTCTGCAACAAAAGTGTAGATTGGTGGTGATTTTTGGGCATTATCCAACAATGATCTATCGATACCCTTTGTCTGGCGGCCTTGCTTTCCTGCTGCTTGCTGGATGCAACACGACCGCCGCACCCGATCCACAGACCGCCTTCATGGTGCGGCTGGGGAATTTATGTGGCAAAGCCTTTGCTGGAAAGCTTATCTCAAATGAGACTCCCGACGCAGATATGGTGGGTGCTGCAATGATCATGCATGTCCGCGAGTGTTCGGCCGAGGGTGTTCGCATCCCGTTTCATGTCGCGCGCAAAGATGGCAGTTGGGATCGCTCACGCACCTGGGTCATCACCCGCACCGCCACTGGCCTTCGCCTTAAGCATGATCATCGTCACGAGGATGGCAGCGCGGATAAGGTCACTCAATATGGCGGAGACACTGCGAGTGACGGCACGGCGGCGCGACAGGCCTTTGCCGTTGATCAAGACAGCATAACGATGTTTCGCCGTGAAGGGCTGTCCAAATCTGTGACCAACATCTGGGCAGTTGAAGTGTCTAAGGCCAGCGCGCCCAATGCAAGCTTTGCCTATGAATTACGCCGTACCGGGGAAAATGCCCGCTTCTTCCGCGTTGAATTTGATCTGACCAAACCCGTTGCACCGCCACCGCCACCGCCACCGTGGGGGGCACCGTGATTACAACAATGGAGGCGCCGCTCTTCGCGATTGCGGAGGCCGACATTGATATTACCCCCGCACTCTTTGAGCGCTTTTTCGCAACCTTCCCTGAGCAGCGCGCGCCCTTCCTCAACCTTGAGGCCGCCGCCGGACGAATGACCAATGAGACGATTGAAGCGATGATTGGCCTCGCCACCAACGAGCACTGGGTGCCAACCACGATCATCAACTTCGTTGACCTCCACCGCAACTACGGCGATTTTCCAGCCTCGCTCTACGCTGCCTTTATTGACATGACGGTTGACGCGCTCGCCGACGCAGCGGGTGTTACGTGGACGAACGAAAGCAACGCCGCATGGCGCGCGCAGGCAGCCCGCCTCAAAGCAATGGTTGCCGAGGCGGTCGTGCGCCCTACTTCTTGATCACCGCATCAAGCAGCGATTTGCCGATACCAAGTGCGTTGCCGCGCAGGCCAGCCTCTTCCTTCGCCATGTAATTATAAATGCCCTTCATCGTTTGATCGGTGACACTTTCGGTCAGGCTTTCACGGTCAAGCTTGGCGAGGCTGAGCAGCCCGCCGCCTTTGCCCATTTTTTCAAGCTGGCTGAACGCGCCAACCTTTGTAAGCGCTGAAACGATCAAAGGGCGCACCTTGAGCCGCAAATCAGTATCAGCACTTTTCTTAAGATACTCCGTCGCGCCGTCATTTTTGAGCGCGATCCCCGGCACGTCAGCGAGCGACAGCCCATCAACCGCGCTACGAAATACTGGTTTTGCCTCTTGTGCGGCAAAACCAGCGGCGTCGTTTAGGCTTTTGGTCAGCTTGGTCGTGACACCGAGCTTATCCCCCGTTTTGAGTAGCTTTGACGCGAGCTTACCCTTCGCACCGGGCAGGAGGATGCGGACAGCAGTATCGGCATAAAATGCGCCGGGCTTTGCCAGCTTATCAAGCGCATTGTCCGATGCCCCGCCGAGCAGTTTCTTGATACTACCGCCATCAAGTGCGCCCGCCTGCACCGGCGTTGCCGTGACCGAAGCAACCGCCATCACCCCAAGCGCAAATGCGCCGCGAAGCCCCAAAAATCCTTTTAAGTATGTCATGATCTGCCCTCCTTACGCATTACTAAGGTCGCACCGTATCATGATCGCGAACCGCTGCACAATCTCCTTAAGTAGCGGCAGGCTTGGCTTAACTTTTCCGGGTCAGCTTGGTGCGGTTGCGCGCGAGCCATTCGTCTTTCTTATCATCGAGGAAATCGACTTCTTTCAGTGTTTGAAGGCTATCCCCCTTGCGCACTGTTGTCAGACGGAGGCGCGCGGGGCGATTATCGTCCATGCCGTTGCTCTCTTCAATCATTGTCCAATGCGTCGCGTCAAGCGGCACCCCGCTTAACCGCGCAGCATAGATTGATAGCTCGGGCGTGCGGCCTTTGCGGAACGTGCCAGATGTGACCACGCCTTTCGTTGCATCATAAAGTTCAACGGTGGTGATCCGGACGTTGCCAATTTTTGGCCCATCATCAAAATCAGATTTGCGGATGATCGTCACACCGTCGCCCTGATCTTCAATCGCGGTTTTAACCGGAATGCCGAACCATTTGTCCGCACTATAATCGCGGTATTCAAGGCTGCCCTCCCACTGCCCGATCAGTGATTGACGCGCCGCCGCGAGATCAATTGGCGCGGCAAACGCAGACGCAGGAACGAATGCAGCAAGGAGCAATAAGGCATTAGGAAAGCGCATTGATTTGGGCCTTTGGTTGAATTGTCAGAACTACGTTACAACATGGCGCTCAGCGTCAATCAACTGGACAAAAACGCTGTAACCCAAATAGTGTATCCTTGGACAAAAATATGCTATCGCTGTGTTTCCCTTGCCGGAGATAGTCCAATGAAACGTGACGGCGAACAGGTTGAACTTAACACCGAAGAAGCGAGCGGCGGCACAACCCCGCACATCGTTCGCTATATTCTCGCAATTTCGCTGCTCCTCGCGATCCTTGGCCTGTCGGCAGTATGGATCACCGGCGCTGCGATGTTTGGGAATTGACAGCGTCGGGCCGAACACTTTGTCCTAAAGCAATGAACAGCCTAGGTGAAAGGCTTTGGTTCCCACAACTCAATCTTGCGGTCTTCGGGATCAATGATGTGCGCGAAGCGGCCATTGGCTTCATCAAGGATCGGCGCGAGCGGTGTAACGCCGTGTTCTGCACAGCGCGCGAGGATACCGTTCAGATCATCAACCATCAGGTTGAACATAAACTCTTTATCCGACGGCGCGAAATATTTGGTATCGGCACTGAAAGCTGAAAACACCGTTCCAGCACCAGGATGCGCAGCAGCAACATCAGGCAGAAACACCAGCCCACCCCACTCTTCAAACGACAGCCCAAGCACCCGCCCGTACCACTCACGCATCGCAGCGGTATCAGCAGATTTGAAAAACAAGCCACCGATTCCTAATATTTTAGGCATAATCTGGAACTCCCCTATTGGTCAGTATCTGGTGAGCTTGCCAAATTTGCGGCAGTTAGTCCATCGCTCGTGTTACCATAATTCATAATTACCGCTGTAATTACGCTCCTTTAGCAGTGCCGGGATGCGTTCTTTGAAGGGGAAAAAGCCGCG
>JAYTPB010000162.1:0-22022 GCA_043747445.1 Sphingomonadales bacterium | reverse complement strand
CAGGCCGACCTTGTGCGCGGCGGTTATGAATTTGCTGGCAGGCGCTTTGACTTGGCGCGCGGGATCATCCGTTTTCAGGGAGAAAGCCCGCCTGATCCGATCCTCGACATTGTTGCGAACGGCGATACGCAAGGGCTAAACGCTACAATCCGCGTCACAGGCACTGGCCAACGCCCCGAAATTGCGTTTAGCAGCACCCCGGCGCTGCCGCAGGATGAATTGCTCGCGCGGCTGTTGTTCGGCACATCGATCACCAACCTGTCAGCACCCGAAGCGGTACAACTCGCGTCCGCCGTTGCGTCACTCCAAGGCGGTGGCAACGGCCTTAACCCGATTAACGCACTTCGGAATGCCATCGGGCTTGATCGCCTACGCATCCTCCCTGCCGACACGACAACGGGGCAGCGCACCTCAATTGCGGCGGGCAAATATCTGACGCGGCGGATTTACTTTGAGGTGATCAGCGACGGCCAAGGCTATTCAGCGACCCGCGCAGAGTTTCAAATCACCCGCTGGCTGTCACTGCTTTCGACGATATCGAGCATTGGCCGTCAATCGGCGACGCTCAAAGTATCGAAGGATTATTGAGGTCAGCTTTCCACTGGTGCTGATTGCAGTTGAATATAGTTTTGCAGGCCCATCCGTGCGATCATTTCAAACTGCATCTCGATTGTATCGACATGCTCCTCCTCATTCTCAAGGATATATGCGAAAAGATCGCGGCTGACATAATCGCGAACAATTTCGCAGTGGGCAATGGCTTCCTTGAGCTGAGGCACAGCCTCATTTTCAAGCGCGAGATCAGATTTCAATATCTCTTCAACATTCTCACCGATTTTGAGGCGGCCAAGAAGCTGGAAATTGGGCAGACCTTCAAGGAACAAGATACGCTCAGCAAGCTTGTCAGCGTGCTTCATCTCATCAATTGACTCATGATATTCAAAATCGGCGAGCTTCGTAATGCCCCAGTTTTTGAGCATTTTGGCGTGGAGGAAATATTGATTGATCGCGGTTAGCTCATTCTTGAGCGCCTCGTTCAGATATTCGATTACTTTTGCGTCGCCCTTCACAAGCTGCTCCTGTCAGTTAAATTCTATCGGTCTTATAGAGCAGAATATGTGAATAAAAAAGCTGAAAAATGGCGGTTTTCTGGGATTTTTCAGTGCGCTATTGCTAAGCGGTTGCACGTTCTGTGCTGATAATGGTTCGCGCGAACGAGAGGCATTGGCCACATTTTGGCTTGCGCCCCATTGAAGCGTAGGCGCTGTTGGGGCAGCTTGCCCCCTCACGCACGGCGGCGCGCAAATCCCGCTCTCTGATCGCATTGCACACACAAATGATCACTGCACACCTCGCTATTGCGAATCATTCCTAGATTAAAGGAGATTGATTCGCAATAGCGTATTTTGATGGGCGTTAAATCAACTTGGCAGCCCGCTGATCGCTTTGATTTCCATAAAGTCGCGCAGGCCGAACAGTCCGGCTTCGCGGCCATTGCCCGACTGCTTGTATCCGCCAAAAGGTGCGCCAGGTGATGGCCCCCAATTGTTGATGACAACCATGCCAGCCCGCAGCTTTGGCGCGACCTTGGCTGCCTCGGCTGGATCGCCTGAGATAACGGCGGAAAGGCCGTATTCAGTGTCATTGGCGATTGAGATCGCCTGATCAAGCGTATCATACGCCATCACGGTTGCGACCGGGCCGAACACTTCCTCTCTGGCAATCCGCATATCAGGCGTGACGCCCGAGAAAACCGTCGGTTTGATATAATAGCCACGATTGACGTTGGCGGGCAGATCAGTGCCGCCGGTTTCAAGCGTTGCGCCTTCATCAATCGCTGATTGGATCAGCCCCTGGATTTTCTCATACTGCGACTTGTTCACGACCGGGCCGATGTGCGCACCTTCGCTGAGGGGATCGCCAACGCTGGTGCCATCAAACATCGCCTTGATGAAGCTGACGGCTTCGCCTTCTTGATCTTTATGTACAAGAATGCGCGTCGGCGCGATGCAGCTTTGCCCGGTGTTGATGAGGACGCCCATCACCGTTGGTGGAAGCACTGTCGCCAGATCAGAGCCGGGAAGCACAACGTTGGGTGATTTCCCGCCAAGTTCCTGATGGACGCGCTTAACCGTATCCGCAGCAGCCTTTGCCACCAATACGCCCGCGCGGGTTGAGCCGGTGAAGCTCACCATATCAACATCCTTATGCGCCGAGATTGCCGCGCCAACGGTCGGCCCATCGCCCTGAACAAGGTTGAACACGCCCGCAGGTACACCCGCCGCATGAAGGATTTCGGCAAAAATCGCCGCATTGCCGGGGCATTCTTCCGAAGGCTTTAGGATCATTGTATTTCCACCCGCAAGCGCCGGCGCGACCTTCAAGGCAATTTGATTGAGTGGCCAATTCCACGGCGTGATCATCCCAACAACACCGATGGGCTCATACACAACAGTATTTGCGCCGTGCTGCTCACTAAACGCAAAATCCTTGAGCGCAGCGATAGTGCCAAAGAACGCGCCCAATCCGGCTGGCCCTTGGGCAGCAGCAGCGAAGCTAACCGGCGCGCCCATTTCATTCGCCATTGATTTGGCGATATCGGGAATGCGCTTCTTATATTCCTCAACGATCCGGCCAAGCAGTTCAAGCCGCTCTTCACGCGTGGTCTGCGAGAAGGTTACGAACGCTGCCTTCGCAGCGGCGACTGCTGCATCAACGTCAGCCTTGCTGCCCATTGTGATTTCGGTGCAGGCTTCTTCGGTTGATGGGCTGATCACCTCGTGCCGGGTGCCGCCGATGCTGTCGACCCACGCACCGTTGATATACTGCTTCAGATAGCTGTCCATATTGTCGCTCCTTCGATTCGCGGGGATAATGATGAGTTTTGATGTGAGACTTTTCGAGCCAAGGTCAAGCAATACCCCTCAACCAACCATCTTTGCCGCCATAATCCAAATGCACCCGGCAAGCGTTACAGCACCCCCCGCAATCGTAAAACGCGACGCAAAGCGGAGCATCTTCATCTGAACATCAATTGATCGGCAGAAAGCGGCAAAAAGACGCCGAATGAGCATTTCGGGGCTTTCCTCGATTCCTTCGGGATCAAATTCCTCACCCACCAATATCCCGCGCACACAGAGATACCCCGAAACCGAGAGCAGCAACACGCCAAGCGTGATCACGAGTACCGGCCACGGCTGCGTTGGCGCATCAAGGCTAAGTGGTGAACCTGGCGACGCTGAAATCGGCTGAATTGCTGAGGCGAGCAGCAGCGCATTGAACCCGAGCAGCGCGCCAAGCCGGACAGACAGATCAAGATCCTTATGCTTGAGCATGTCAAAATCGGCGGCAAAATTGGGTGAGAGCCCGCCGCCGCTGATTTTCTGAAATGCACGAAGCAAAGTCCGCATCGAGGCACGTTGATACTCAGCCATTATTTTTCCTCTAACCAAAGCTTGACCATCCGAATAATCGCCCGCCCTCCTAAAGCCAAGCGCGGCGGCGCCGTTCATCATAATGTAGCGGAAGATATTACACCCATCGGAAAGAGATTAAGCAATGGCGGCTTCATTGATGCACGCGATCAAACGTGAAGCAGCGCCGCATTGCCAAGCCGTAGAAACCGTTATGCCCGGTAACCGCGATAGCCAGATGCGCGCGCTGATGCTGATTGAACAAGTCGCTTCCATTGCAAACCGGAGCAGTGATCCAGGCATTTTACTCAAAATCATTGTCGAAATCACCTGCCTTGATATGGGCTTCGTTGCAGGTAATGCCCTGATACGTGAAGGGGGTGAGGGCGAAGTTGAGCTCAATGGTTGCGACGCGGCCTTTGCTACTGACGGCGAAGCGGGGGCCGGGTTTATCGAGGTTTCAAACCGCTTTTCGACTTGGGCTTGCGCAACGCTACCCGGACGACTGCTGCTTGACGGCGTGCCGTCAACGCTGACGAACTTGCAAACCCGCACCAATTTCTCGCGCCACCGCGAGGCACAGGCCATCGGTGCCCAGTCGATGGTCGCTATACCAATCCTTATTGATGGTAATGTCGCGGGCGCCCTCGAGTTTTTCCTTGAGCAAAGCGAAGCGGCTGATGCGCGTATGATTGATATTCTCAGCCATATCAGTGGCGAAATCGCCCATGTTTTTAGGCGTGCCTCGAAAGAAGCACAGCTACGCCGTGATGCAGTGCGTGACGCGGCAACCGGCCTGCCAAACCGAACGATGTTTGAAACGCAATTGAACCTTGCGTTTGATGCCGCGCGCGATGCCCAACGTCCGGGGCCAAGCCTAATAGTTATCGAATTTGAAGGCCTGAAACGCATTCGTGACATCGCGGGCTTTCAAGAGGCCGACGTGCTGCTTTGCGAAATGACCCAGCGGATCGATCGCCTTGTTGATGAATTTGGCGCGGCTGATCGGCTGTTGCTGCATTACGCCCATTCGATCATGTTTGCGCGCATCGGTGGCGATGATTTCGCGATCAGTATCGACGGGCCTGACCGCGAGAATCTTTGTGCCGAGATAGCCGAGGCTATCCATCATAATCTCCGCGCGCATAGCGGCAACAAACAAGGATCGCCCCATATCACGGGCAGTATCGGCGTTGCGCATGACGACGGTAGCTATGCCACATCCGAAGAAATTTTGCGCGATGCTGACTTTGCGATGTACCAAGCGCAGACGCGTGGAACCCATCAGACGGTCATTTTTGATCAACTGATGCGTACCAATAATCAGGCTTTGGCCGGCGTAGTTACAGCGCTGCAAGATGCGATCCGGCTGCATCAATTTGAGCTTTTTTATCAGCCGATTTATACGCTTGCCAACCATCATCTCGTCGGCGTTGAGGCGCTGGTGCGCTGGCGACGCGCCGATGGTACGCTGACGATGCCCGACGACTTCATTGGGATCGCCGAGGATCACGGCCTTATTGGTGAGATTGGCAGCCAAGCGCTGCGATTGGCCTGCAAGACGATAGCTGCGCTAAGCTCCAATATGCCAGAAGTGTACCGCCCCTTTGTCAGCGTTAATGTCTCAACCCAGCAATTCCTCCAGCCGCGTTTTCTTGAAGACGTCCGGGAGATTATTGACGATACTGCAATTGATCCCGCGCTGCTCGTCATCGAAATTACTGAGAGCGCGGCGATCATGAACCTTGAAGACACCGCACGGCTGCTTGCCGAACTGCGATCATGGGGAGTGCGGGTTGGGCTTGATGATTTTGGTACTGGCTATTCATCGCTCTGCCATCTTCAAAGCCTGCCGCTCGACGGGATCAAGATTGATAAGAGTTTTGTGATGGATCAGACCGAGGCAAACGCCAACTGGGCGGTTGTGACCGCGATCCTCCAAATGGCCAAAGCACTCGATATCCGCGTGATCGCCGAAGGCGTAGAGACCGAATTTCAGCTTGATCAGCTCCGCGAGCTAGGCTGCCTAGTGGGCCAAGGCTATTATTTCAGCCGCCCGGTTGACCGTGTCGGGATTGCCGCACTTTTGGATTGTGTGGCAAGTTGAACAAGATAGAGATTCTATCCGAGCAAATTTATCTTTTGACCGGAAGCTTGATTAAAAACATGGTGCCTGTCTCCTGCGGCACAAGTTCGAGTGTCCCATTTATCTGTTTGGTCAGCGCGGTGACTATCCGCATTCCGAGGCCTTTCGAAGCGGTGATATCAAAGCCTGCGGGAATGCCGCACCCATTGTCACTAATTGATACTGAAATTTCGTGACTATCGGCGATAATCGAAATGGCGATTGAGCCTGGTTTTTTTTCGGGGAATGCGTACTTCATTGCATTTGTCAGAAGTTCGCTGATAACCATCGCAAGTGGCACGGCTTCATCAAGTTGCAAAATTGCGGGCTGCGGGCAGTTAAACTGAAAATCAATGCGTTCTTCATTATCAAGCGTCGCAATAGTTTCTGCTGCAAGTTCTTTAAGATACACCGCAAGATCAACGCTATCATACTGGCTTGTAACATAAAGACGCTGGTGCATTCCAGCAATCACTGAGATACGCGAACATGCTTCAAGCAAGCTTTGTTTCACTTCGCTTATATCGCTTTTGCCAGCCTGAAGCGTCAAAAGCGATATCACCATCTGCAAGCTATTTTTGACGCGGTGGTTTACTTCGTGAAGCAAAACGTCCTTAATTTTTAACGCCTCGGCAAGCGCCACCTCATCGGCACGGCGTTTGGTATCGTCGCGAATCGTGAGAACAGCCCCGATAAGCTGATTTCGGTCTCCATAAACCGGTTGTGCGTTACCGATTGCAAGGATTTCAGTACCGTCTGGTCGACGAATGCACCAACGGGCATCAACAACGGTTTCAAGCTGCTGAATTGCGCGTGTGAGGGGTAATGTATCAACAGGATGAGGCTCACCAGCCTCAGTAAAAAGACTATAAGCCTCGGTATAGTCGTCCGGTTCAACATCAAGCCGCGCGACACCGTGCAATTGCGTAGCAGAGGTATTGACGAAATTTATTCGGCCTTCTGAATCAGTAACAATGACTCCTTCACCCAATTGACTAAGGATCGCCTCACGTTCGGCAACAAGCGCCTGAAGTTTGGAGTTTGTTGATTTTAACTGCGCTTCGGCCTCTGTCTGCGCCGTAATATCTATATTGATACCAAACCAATTTGCCACAACACCGTCCGGGCCGTGGATTGGTTTGATACGCGTCAGAAATGGGCGAAAGATGCCGTCCGATCCGCGCAGTGGAAACGTCATTTCAAAAGCCGTGCCGTTTTTGATCGAGTCCGTCCAACGCGCCATTACACCAGGTAATGCCGCCGGATCGTGAACCGATTGCCAGCCCCACCCCTCCATTTCCGCAGGCGTAGTGCCACAATATTCATGCCATCGGCGATTATACCAAATGATATAACCGTCCGCCTCCGCCATCCAGCACAGCGTAGGAATATTTTCTGCCACTAAACGAAATTGTTCATCACTAATATGCTGATCGCCGCGAAATATACTGTCGGCGACTGTTTTGATATTATTTCCTAACGGCGCTTCAAGGTGAGCAGGGCTATTTTTACTGTTCATGCGCGCTACCCTTAAGCCTATCTGATATGCTTAATAAGACGGTATAAACGGTTTGGCCAGAGTGGATCAACATGCCAAAGCCCCCCGGCGGAAACCGCCGAGGGGCTTAGCGAGAGCGAATTGATTTGCTTACTGGAGCAGGCTCAATACGCCCTGCTGGCTCTGGTTGGCCTGCGCGAGCATCGCGGTCGAAGCCTGTGACAAAATCTGCGCCGAGGCGAGCTTGGTCGATTCAACCGAGAAGTCAGCATCTTTGATCCGCGATGACGACTCAGTCAGATTGGTGACGGTCGATGTCAGATTGTTGACAGTTGCATCAAGGCGGTTCTGCTGCGCACCCAAGTTTGAACGTTCGGTTGAAACCGTGTCGATCGCGGTATCAAGTGCAGTAAGTGCCGTCGACGCGCCTGCCGACGTGCTGAGATCAACCGTTGCAACGCCGAGTGCCGCCGAACGAAGGTCACCGATTGTGATGTTGACGACTTCGCCTGCATCAACGCCGGTTTGAATATCAAGGTTGGCGGTGCCATCAAGCAAGGCCGTACCGTTGAAATCCGTCCGCGTTGAAATATCATCAACCTGCGCAATCAGCGCATCAACTTCAAGTTGGATCGCGGCACGATCTTCAGTGGTTGAGGTGCCGTTGGCCGATTGCACCGCAAGTTCACGCATCCGGACGAGGATGTTGGAAACTTCGCCAGCCGCGCCTTCAGCGGTTTGCGCAAGCGAGATACCGTCGTTTGAGTTCCGCACAGCCTGATTGAGGCCACGCACCTTGGCATCCATTCGTGTCGAGATCGAAAGGCCGGCAGCGTCATCTTTCGCGCCATTGATCCGACGCCCGCTTGACAGACGTTCAATCGCGGTGTCGCGCATGTTGCTGGCGATACGTGAGCTATTCTGGGCGCGCAGTGCGCTAACATTGGTGTTGATGATCATTGTATAATATCCTTTTTTGCAGTCTTTCCGTGGGAGGCTGCTCAGTGGATGAGAACAACCTTGAGTGCAGAAACGGCAGGGGCGCGGATGACTTTAATCGCCGCATTGTCAAAATCTCGGCGGACACGTTACGGACAGCGCGGCCAGCGCTTTCAAACCCCTAAATTCAAGCCACTTCCCTAACTTGGCACGGCCTTTGCTGTGATGATCGCGCGGGCAATATTGTCCGTTTGTCCAGGGGCCGTTCTTAACAATGTCGACAATCGATCAAAGCCGGTTGCTGCAAATGCGGACAACCATATTGAACCAGAACAGCGCTTTGCAACGCGCTGCTGGCGGGGCTGCACCGACGGAAGACGTCGGCGGCTTCGGCAAAACGATGGTTGATGCACTTAAGTCTGTGAATAATCAGCAGGCCAAAGCGAGCGACATCTCGTCGGCCTACGAACGCGGTGATACCAATGACATTGTCGGCGTGATGGTTGAGCGGCAAAAAGCCTCGCTCGGCTTTGAAGCAACGCTGCAAGTGCGCAACAAACTGCTGTCGGCATACCGCGACATTATGAACATGCCGGTATAATCTGATGGCCGAACAGGAAATCCTCAGCCCCGATGGCACGCGTTCACTCAGCCGCCAGCCGCAAATGCTGAGCGGGCGACTTGACGGTATTCGCGGTTTTACCCAGCAACCTGCATTCCAACGCGCGCTCCCTGCAATGGGAATGCTCGGCGCGGTCAGCCTTGCGGCACTTGCATGGTGGGCGCTGCAATCACCTACACAAATGCCACTGTTTCAGGGGCTGACCGATGCAGACAAATCCGCTGTTGCCGATGCGCTCGGCACCTCGGGCATAGCCTATACGATTGATCGCAGCAGTGGTGCCATCCAAGTTGGCGAAGATGAACTTCACAAGGCGCGCATGGTACTTGCGGGACAAGGCCTGCCAAAAGCTGCGCCTGCCGGTGATGCGCTGCTTGCGGCTCTGCCCATGGGATCAAGCCGCGCGGTTGAGGGCGAAACGCTACGCGGCGCGCGTGAGGCTGATCTTGCCCGCACAATTGAGGCCATTGACGCAGTCAAAACCGCACGCATCCATCTGGCAACGCCCGAACCAAGTGTGTTCGTGCGCGACAATAGCGCACCTGCCGCATCAGTCATGCTCACGCTCCAGCAAGGACGAACGCTGTCAGATGCCCAAGTCCGGGCGATCCGCCATTTGGTTGCCTCATCAGTGGCTGGCATGGCACCCGAACAAGTGTCAATTGTTGATCAGAGCGGCGCGCTCCTTTCGCAGCAAGACGCAAACGGCGACAATCGCAATTTTCAGCTTCAGCTCCAAATGGAGGAGCGTTTCAGGCAGGCACTCGTTGCACTGCTCGCGCCAATCGTTGGCCAAGGCAATTTCACCGTTGAAGTCCACGCCGATGTTGAACAATCCGAAAGTCAATCAACGCGAGAAACCTATCCCAAGGATGATCAGGCGCTGCGCCGTGAGGAGGGCAATCGTTCGAACGCTGCGGGCGGTGACAATGCCACCGCTAGCGGCATTCCGGGTGCGCTCGCCAATCAACCACCACCTGCAACCCAAGTCGCGACAACCCCCGCAGCACTGCAAACTGCCGCCGCTGGACAGCTAGGCAATCAGTCGAACGAAACTTACGCACGCAGCTTTGATGTGGGGCGCGAGATATCGGTCACGCATAATCCGCAAGGACGCTTAACCCGCCTGACAGTGGCGGTTGCGCTCCGTGATACTAAGGGCGCAAAACCACGCACGCCCGCTGAGATCGCCGCAATAGACGGCCTGATCAAAGGCGCGGTTGGCTTCAATGCGACGCGCGGCGATGTGGTCGCGCTTTCAGCGCGGCCCTTTGCTGAAAGCACGATCGAACCCATCGCACTGTGGGATAAGCCGTGGGTGATGACCGTCGCGCGGCAGATTGGCGGTTTGCTTGCCGGGCTGTTGGTGTTCTTCTTGCTTGGCCGTCCGCTCATCAAAATGCTGCGCAACAAGGCCGCCGCGCGTGCAGAGCAAAATGAAGCGCTTGAGCAGCAATTGCTTGCCGAAACCAAGGCAGGCCGCCGCGCATCACCTCAGCAATCCGGCGGCGCAATCACGCTAGAAATGATTGAGGCGGCACCAAGCTATGAAGCGCGCGCCACGCTTGTTCGCGCCTTTGTTTCTCAAGATCCAGAACGTGCGGCACTTATTGTGCGTCAATTGATTCAGGAGCGCTCCGATGCCCGCTGAAGCAGAGCTCGACAATGTTGACACCGCAAACGCACCTCCAATTGAGGGGGCAGCAGCAGCGGCCATCCTCTTGATGTTGCTTGAGGAAAATGAAGCCGCGTCAATTCTTAAACATTTTGAACCTGATGAAGTCATGACGCTTGGCCGCGCAATGTTTGCCGCCGCTGGCGCCAGCGAGACCGAAATTGAAGGCGCGCTTGACCGTTTTGTGGCGGGCAGTCGCTCTATCTCAACGCTTGCTGTGCGCGCCGATCCGCGCATCCGCAACGTCATGCAGCAGGCGCTTGGCAATATCCGCGCTGACAATATTCTTGCCGAAATCGCGCCACAATCAAGCGCAGCCGCGCTCGACATCTTGCGCTGGATGGAAGTGCCAACGATCAGCCATATCCTCGCCAGCGAACACCCGCAGGTCGGCGCAATCATCCTTGCGGTGCTAACGCCCGAAATTGCCGGCCAAGTCATTGAAGGGCTTGATGAGGCAACACAGACCGATCTCGTCGTTCGCGCGGCGCGACTTTCATCGGTCGCCGCCGATGCGATTGCTGACCTTGAAATCATTCTTGACCGTGCAAGCGAAGTGAAAGCCGGCAAGCCGAAGATGAAGCTTGGTGGCACCAGCGAAGCCGCACGGATCGTCAACAGCCTCAAAAAACCGACCGGTGAGCGCGTCCTCCGCACCATCAAGAAACGCGACAAGCAGCTTGGCCAGGACATTGAGGAGGAGATGTTCATCTTTGACAATCTGCTTGAGCTTGATGCCAAAAGCCTTGGCGCGGTGCTGCGCTCGGTTGATGCCGCCGCACTCGGCCTTGCGCTTAAAGGCGCATCAGAAGCGCTGGTTGATAAAATGCTTGGATCAATGTCGGCCCGCGCCGCGCAGTCGATCCGCGACGACATGGCCGATAGCGGTCTCGTCAAACGCGCCGAGGTTGAAGAGGCGCAAAAGGCGATCATCGCCGAGGCGCGCAAACTTTCCGAAGCGGGCGAAATCACGCTCGGCGCGAAGGGCGACGACTATGTCTGAGGCGCTCATCCAGCAAATTCGCATCGTTGATGCCCGGCTGCACGACAGCGGCTTTCAACCGATGTTGGCAAAGGTTGCGCCGATCGAGGATTATGAAGACGCACCTGTTGCTGATCAATATGCACTCGGCTTTGAAGCTGGGCAGCAGATGGCAACGGCGACGTTTGAGATTGAACGCGCGGCCCTGATGAAACTGATCGCGAGCGCAAATGCGCTTCAAAGCGAGCCGAGCGAAGAGCTTGCGGTTCTCATCGGTGAGGCGGTTGACGGTCTGGTCAGCGAGATTATCGGCAATGCGCCGGTTGACCGCGACTGGCTCAATATTCACGCGAGGCGCGCTGCCGATATGGTCGCCGAATGTGACAGCGCCCGGACGATGTGGGTTCACCCAAGTGACCTGCCGCTAATCGACAGCAACTTGATCAGCCTCACGCTGATGGCCGACCCGGAGGCAGAGCGCGGATCAATCCGCATTGACTGCTCCACCGGCTGGATCGAACATGGCACCGCGCTTTATCTCGATGAACTCCGCACCGAACTTGGCCTTGGCGGGCACAGCGCATGAGTACGCGGCTGATGAAATCAGCAGGCCTACTGCTGCGCCAGGTTGACCTAACCCGCGCATCGCCGCGCCGGGTTGGCACGCTCGCGGCGCATGAAGGGCTAATGCTTGAGGTTGAGGGCTTTCCCCAACCACTGGGCACAACCGCGCGGATCGCAACGCCGGGCGGCGGCACTGTACGCGGTGAAGTCGTCGGTTTTCGCGGTCACCGCAGCCTGATCTTGCCATTCGACGGCGACGCGCCGTTCGCTGCTGGCTCACGCGTCGAACCTGACGGGCGCGGCGGGATGGTGACGTGTGGCAACGCGCTGCTCGGCCGCGTGATTGACGCCCACGGAGCGCCGCTTGACGGACGCCAACCGATTTTTAGCCGCTTTTCTTGGCCGCTCAGCGGGCGCAAATCAAATCCGCTGCGGCGTGGGCGCGTAATCAAATCACTTGATATCGGCGTGCGCGCGATCAACGGCTTGCTGACCGTTGGAGAAGGCCAGCGCGTCGCGATCATCGCTGGTTCGGGCGTCGGCAAATCGGTGCTGATGGGGCAGATGCTTGCAGGCGTTGACTGCGATGTCGTCGTCGTCGGTCTGGTTGGCGAGCGTGCCCGAGAGGTCAGCGATTTTGTCGAAACGAAGCTGACGCCCGCCATTCGCCAGAAATCGGTTGTTGTGGCGGTGCCCGCCGATCACCCGCCTCTGCTCCGCCTTCGTGCCGCAATGCGTGCGACCGCAATCGCCGAATTTTTCCGCAGCGAGGGGAAGAAAGTCTTCCTTCTGATTGATAGCCTGACCCGTGTTGCCCATGCCCAGCGCGAGATTGGGCTTTCGCTTGGTGAACCGCCAACGATGAAAGGCTATCCGCCTTCAGCGCTTGGCCTGATCCCGCGCCTTGTTGAACGGGCAGGCGTTGACCGCGATAGTGGTGGATCAATCACCGCGATTTACACCGTGCTGGCTGACGGCGGCGATGTTGATGATCCAGTCGTCGATTCGGCGCGTGCGATTGTTGACGGGCATATCGTCCTGTCACGCAGCCTTGCCGAACAGGGCATTTACCCAGCGATCGATATCGCCAAATCGCTCTCGCGGACGATGCCCGATGTGATTGATGCTGACCACCTGCGCGCCGCCGCGCGTTTCCGTCAGCTTTGGTCAGTTTATGAAGAAAACCGCGATCTCCTGCTCATGGGTGCTTACGCACCGGGGAACGACGCGTCGCTTGATGAGGCGATCGCGCGGCGCAGCGCAATGATCGATTTCGCGCGCCAGAGTTCGCACGAAACGATTGATTACGCTGCATCGCGCCGCGCGCTGATCGAAGGGTTCGGCGCATGACCGGAACCACCGCCCGCCGCGCGAGGCTCCTCCGGCTGCGCACGATTGAACACCGCATCGCCAAGGCAAAGCTTGCCCGCGCCGATGCAACGCTCGTCAATCTCGAACGCATTGCCGGACGGATTGCCGCGCTCAAAAACGGGCTTGGTGCGGGCGTTGGTGGAACGAGTGGAATGGCGCTGAAGGCAATGACCGAAATGTCGATCCGCCTTGATGCTGCACGCAGCGGGATGACCGCGCCAATGACTGAAGCTGAGGCACGCCGTGCCGAATTCAATGCGCTGCGCATTGCCGCCCAACATAAGGAAGATAGCGCGGGCAAGCTTTATGACAAAGCCGCAACGTCAGAGGCCGCCGCACATGCCCTCCGCGCCGATGCCAACCGCCCCCACCGCAAACCTATCGCCTTCTTGGAGACCAGCGCATGATGCCCGCGATTTCGCTATCACCCCTTCCACCGCTTCCACCTTTTCAATTCATGCCTGAGGCTGATCTGAATTTTGGGGCGGTGCTCGCAACGGTTGCGCCGCCCGCGCCGCACCCCCCCGCTGCGCACGAAGTTTCGGAACCTAGCGCAACACTGCTGAACTTCCTTGGGATCAATCCAGTCAAGGGCCAAGTACCGACCAGCGACTCTCCGCCCGTTAAAGACGAAGTGTCCGATAGGGCCAATGATGAGTTGTCGGTGCCGCCGCCCGTTGCCGAACCAGCGCTCACACTGTCTCCACTGCCTCCACTGATCAACGAAGCCATTCAAATTCCACCGCCCGTCGGTGCGCCACTGCTCAGGCTCGCGATTGGGGAGACACAGTCAAAACCGTCGCTGACCATCAGCGCTGGGGACGAAGCGGATGCTTCGACAGCGACGCGCCCAGAACCAGTGCGATCCGACGTCGGGTTTCCGGTCTCACCACAGCTTTTTGAGGATGCGACAAAAACGCCTCTCGCTCCAATCCTAAGCCCGTTCGGGCTGGCTCCCAAGCGATCACTGTCTAATCCCTCCCTTTCTTTGGACACAGAAGAAAAAGGGAGCACTTCGACAAGCTCAGTGCCAACGGATCTGGGTAGAGCAGTCTCGCCCGAAGTTCCTAACGTGGCTTCTCCGCAACCGTTCGGGCTGAGCCTGTCGAAGCCCTCCCTTTCTTTCGACCTCGAAGAAAAGGACAGCACTTCGACAGGCTCAGTGCGAACGGAGTTTGGGGGTACGCCTCTCTCCGTTACACAGTTCGGTTTAAGCGAAGTCAGTGAACGCCCACCCTCACAACCAATTACAACCACCCCGCCCACTGACCCTTTGCGTTTCGTCGTTGATCGCCAGCTTGACCTTGCACGCGATAGCCGCTGGCTTGATGCCCTCGCGCGCGACATCGTTGCGGTTGCTGAGGCACCTGACCGGCTGTCGTTCCGGCTGTCCCCGCCGCAGCTCGGGCAGCTTGATGTTGATCTGAGCAGCTCAGACGGCGGGCTATCTGTGCGGATGAATGCGAGTACCGAAGCCGCAGCACACATTGTTGCCGCCGCCCAACCGCGCTTGATCGATGAACTCAAAAGCCAAGGCGTGCGCGTTGCCGAAGCGCATGTGTCCACTAGCGGTGGCGGGTCGCAAGGCCAAGGCCAGCCACAGCAACAACGCGATGCAGACCAGATGATCGAATTCGTCCGTCAGCGCATTGAACGCAAGAATGAAACCAACCTTACGCGACCGACGGGTCGCTTTGCTTGAGACAGGGAATATTGAAATGAGCAACGACAAGACCAAAGACAAGGGTGACGCCGCCGAAAAGCCAAAAGGCGGCAAAATGAAGAAAATCCTGATGATCAGCGTCGCGGCGGTCATCCTGCTTGGTGCTGGCGTCGGCGGCGGCGTTTACGCGTCGGGGATGCTTGGCGCAGAAAAAAAGCACGAAGATCCAAACCGGCCAAAGCTTGTCGAACGCAGCGAAGAACATGCTGAAGACGCAGGCGGCGAAGGCGGTGAAGCCAAAGAAGCGCCACCCAAGGTCGGCACTGTCTCAGTCAAGAGTGACACTGTGCCTGTTGACCCCAAAAAGTTTGAGCCAACCTATGTGCCGCTTGAACAAAGTTTCACCGCGAATCTGGTTGACGGTCAGGGCTTTGTCCAAGTCGGGCTTAGCCTTTCAACCTATTATGACGGTAAGGTTGTCGGCAACGTAAAGCGCCACATGGTGCCAATCCGCTCCGCAATATTGCTTACGCTTTCTGAACAAGACGGCGTGGTGCTTTCAACGCCGCAGGGGAAGCACGCGCTCCAGAAACAATTGTCCAAATCGATCAACCGCGTCCTGCGCGAAAAAGAAGGCTTCGGCGGGATCGACAGCGTCTATTTCACCAATTTGGTGGTGCAGTAAATCATGGCGAGCAAGACTGAAGCCATGCCTGCCTCGCTGCTGCGTGAGCGTGATGATGCACCAAAGTTCCCGGGGCTTGACCGCATTGGTGAGCGCTTTGCGCGCGCGCTGCATAATGTGATCGCAAGCGTCGGCGCAGATCGCGCCTCTGTTTCGGTTGGCGCGACCAAACTCAAAAGCTTTGGCGAATGGCGCGGTGAACAGGACGCATTCGGCGCGCTTTGCCGCTATCAATTGCCACCGATAAAGGGCGCGATGCTAATGGCTATTCCGCCCGCGCTCATCATCCAGATGGTTGATCTTTTTTACGGCGGCACTGGCGAAGTTTCTTCGGCACGCGCCGAATTTACCGCCGCTGAAAGCCGCTATGTAACGCGCTTTGGCGAACAATGCCTGCCACTGATTGCTGCCGCCTGGGCCGATATCGCAACGCTTCATCCAATGCTTGCCGGTGTTGAGACTGACATCGCGAACGCGCGGCTTGGCAAGGATATGGATCTGGTTGTTGTTCAGCCATTCGGAGTGAAAATCGGTGGCGGTGATACGCTAAGCCTTGCTTGCGTCTATCCTGTCGCTGCGCTGCGCCCGATTGCTGCACTGTCAAATGCGCCGCAGCCTGAAGCGGCAGCCCACACCGATCCTATTTGGCGTGATCGCCTTTCCGATGCCGTACTTGAGGTGCGCCTGCCCATGCGCTCAATCTTTGCACGGCCCGAACTGCCGCTTGGCCAATTGCTGTCACTCAAGGCAGGCGATGTCATTCCCGTTTGCGTGCCAAGTCACATTCCGATCACCGTTGCTGGTCGCCTGTTCGCACAAGGCACAGTGGGCGAGTCCAGCGGGCGCGCTGCCATCAAAATTGAAAAAATCGAACAAGGAAGTCTGAGCTATGAGTGACATGACCGAAGCCCCGAACGCCAAAACTCGTGGCGCTTCGCTGATGCGGCCCGATCAGAATTTTGATTTGCTCGCGGGCGTTTCGCTGCGCGTTTCAGTTGAAGTAGGTGCTGCCTCAATCAAGCTGTCCGAACTCTTGAGCCTCGCCGAGGGCAGCGTGGTTGAGCTTGACCGCCAAGTGAATGACCTGCTCGATATTTTTGCCAATGGCACACTGATTGCCAAGGGTGAAATCGTCACCGTTGATGGTCGTTACGGCATTCGCATTGTTGAAGTCGTCGCACCTGACCGTCAGCTTTCAGGCTTTGAGCGGAGGGCGTAATGACTGAATATATCCTGCGTCTTTTCATCCTCATCCCGATGGTTGGCGGGCTTGCTTGGGGATCGCTTTGGCTCTGGCGGCGGGTTCAGCTTGGCCTGCCTGTGCAAGGTTCAGTGGCGCGGCCTGCCCGCATGATTGATGTTATGCCACTGGGCACAAGCGGAAAGCTGGCGGTCGTCGAATTTGGCGGGCGTGAGCTTTTGATTGCGGTATCGCGCACCCAAATCTCGCTGATCGCGGAAAGCGAAAAAGGCGATTTCGATGCGTAAGCTATTTATCGCCATAGCCATAACGCTCCTCCTCACCGCATCCCCCGCGCTCGCCCAGACCACTCAGGGGCTTGACCGCGCGCTTGATACGATTGCGGGCGACGGTAAACCGCTTTCGCTGTCGCTTCAGCTTTTGATGCTGATGGGACTGCTCACCGTCCTGCCCTCGCTGATCCTGATGATGACGAGCTTTACCCGGATCATCATCGTCCTCTCAATCCTGCGCCAAGCCTTGGGCCTGCAGCAAACGCCGCCCAATCAAGTGCTGGTCGGGCTGAGCCTATTCCTTTCAATCTTCATCATGCAGCCCGTGCTCACTCAAGTGAATGCCAACGCCATCGGGCCATATGGCAAGCAAGAAATCACGCTGGAGGAGGCAATCTCTCGCTCCGGCACCGCGTTCCACGGCTTCATGATGATGCAGACACGCAAAACCGATCTTGCGATGTTTGCCAAGATCGCCAAAGCCCCCGAGTTCAAAAGCAAGGCCGATGTCCCCTTCTCAATCCTGCTCCCCGCGTTCGTGACGAGCGAACTCAAAACCGCGTTTCAAATCGGCTTCCTGATCTTCCTGCCCTTCCTGATCATTGATCTGATTATCGCGTCGGCACTCATGTCGCTTGGCATGGTGATGCTGTCGCCGACGATCATTTCGATGCCATTTAAGCTGTTGCTGTTCGTACTGGTTGACGGCTGGGCGCTGACGATGGGTTCACTCGCCAGCTCATTTGCAGGAGGGTAAAATGGACGCTGATTATTTCATCAATGTGGCCCAGCAAGCGCTGTGGGTGCTCGCACTCGCATCGGCTCCGATCCTGATCCCCGCACTTGTCGTCGGCGTAGTGCTCGGAATGGTGCAGGCCGCCACCTCAATCAATGAGGCCACTCTTACCTTCGTGCCGAAGCTGGTGATCGTCGGCGGGTGCATCGCGATCTTTGGCGGCAGCATCATGGTGCTGCTCGCTGATTTCACGCGGGAGATTTTTGCGCGCATCCCTGATCTGGTGCTTTAATGCTGGCTGAGTTCGGCAATATTGAGGCGCAGCTTATGCTGTGGCTGTTCGCGATGATCCGGCCTGGTGCTGCGTTCCTGGCAGCGCCAGTGTTCAGCGCGCCGGCAGTACCCGTGCAGCTCCGCCTGATTATCGCGCTTGGGATTGGCGTGCCTGCGGCCTCGGCCGCCGGGATTACGCTGCCGCCCGAGGGGATGGCCTCTTTTGCCGGGCTGCTCGCAATTGCGGGCGAAATCGTCGCTGGGCTGGCACTTGGCTTTGCAGTGCAGATTGGGCTGGCGGCGGCGTTTCTTGCGGGTGAAGTCATCAGCAACACGATGGGGCTCGGTTTTGCAGCGATGAGCGACCCACTCGGCGGCCAAGTCAGCCCCGCGATTGGCCAGTTTCTGTCAATGCTCGGCACCTTCCTGTTCCTCGCGGTCGGCGGGCACCTCGCGCTCGCGCAGATTATCGTTGAGAGCTATATCGCGCTGCCGCCGGGAAACGGGTGGTTATCGCATGATGCAATCGGCGGACTGGTGCGCTTTGGCGGGCTTGTCTTTGCGGCAGGGCTTTCGATTGCGTTGCCCGTCGCCTTCGCGATGATCCTTGTGCAGATTGTGATGGCGATGATCGCGCGCTCAACCCCGACGCTTAACCTGTTCGCGGTCGGTCTGCCTGCGACGCTCCTTGCGGGGATCATCCTGCTCGCGATTGCGGCTCCGGCAATGGCGGACTCGCTGATGAGCGCGCTTGAGGCAGGCCTTGATCAGGCAAAGTTGCTCGCCAATGGCTGACAAACCCGATCGCGATCAGAAAACCGAAGCGCCAAGCGCGAAGAAACTCAGCGACGCCGCGACCGAAGGCAATATCCTGCAATCAAAGGAACTTGCCACGGCGATCGTGATGCTAGCCGGAGCCGCATGGTTTGCGCTCGCCGGACCAGCCTTTTTTGAGGCGAGCCTCACTCTCATCAAAAGCGGGCTGACGCTGCGCGCGCAGGATCATCAGGATTTTGATCCAGCCACAGCCGCGCTTCGCCTAGCGCAGGGTGTGCTTCTCCCGCTCGCCAGCCTGTTTGCGGTGACGCTGGTGGCAGCGTTTGCAACGCCCGCACTGCTCGGCTCATTCGGGTTTCGCGGCAAGGCGCTCGCGTTCAAGGGCAATCGGATCAATCCGATGACTGGCCTAAAGCGCATTTTCGGGATGCAAGGGCTGATCGAGCTTGGCAAATCGCTCGCCAAGGCGGGCGTGCTCGGCGCGCTTGGCTATTGGCTGGTCTCGGGCGATCTCCCCAAAATCCTCGGGCTTGGCGCGCAGGATGTTGCGCCTGCGATTTACAGTGTCGGCAACAGCGTGACCCACGCGCTGCTCTGGCTTTCGGCCGGGCTGCTCGTGATTGCGGTAATTGACGTGCCGATCCAGCGCCAGCGCCGCAATGCCGATCTGCGGATGACCAAGCAGGAAGTGAAGGAGGAAATGCGCCAAAGCGACGGCGCCCCCGAAATGAAGCAAGCCCGCCGCCAACGCGCACACGAAATGCTCGCCGGTTCCGCCCGCAAGGCGGTTGAGGAGGCGACTGTCATCCTCACCAACCCAACCCATTTTGCCGTCGCACTGCGCTACCGCCCCGGTATCGACGCCGCCCCCGTGGTCGCCGCGCGCGGACGCGGAGACGTCGCACTTGCAATCCGGGCGCTGGCGAAGGAACAAGGCGTACCGACGCTCGAATATCCACAGCTCACCCGCGCGCTCTATTTCACCACTCGTGCAGGCCATGTGATTGCTGAGGATTTATACATCGCAGTCGCGACGATCCTCGCATTCGTGTTCAACCTCGAACGGGCAATGGCCGAAGGGGTCACACAACCAAACATCGAAGTGCCCGAGGCGCGCCATTATGATGAGCATGGGACGCGCACAGGGCTAAAAAAATCGCCAAATCATCCGTTACCGCTATAATGGATCAGCGTCAGCAAAACAGCTTCGACAACCCAAGACTTTTGGATGAAGACGCGCGGCTGAGCATATTGGCAGAGCTTGACCTGCTTGACAGCCCTGCCGATGCCGAATTTGACACGCTTGTTCGCCTTGCCCAGCAAGTCTCGGGCTGCAAGATCGCGCTTATTTCGTTGGTTGACCAGCACCGGCAATGGTTCAAGGCTAGGCTTGGCATTGAAGTTGCCCAAACTCCGCGCGAACATGCGTTTTGTTCACACGCAATTTGCAGCGATGCCATAATGATTGTCGCCGACGCACGCCAAGACGCGCGGTTTTGCAATAATCCGCTTGTGACAGGCGAGCCCGGAATTATCTTTTATGCTGGCATTCCGCTGTTGGTACGCGTTGAGGGTGCGGTGCCAGCGCAGGCCGCCGCCATCGGAACATTGTGCGTCATTCACAACGAACCTCATGAGCTAACACCTGACCAGCAGTCTGCACTAGGAGACCTTGCGCGGCTCGCCGAAATGCTTGTCGAGCGGCGTATGCTGACCTTTCAAGCCCTCAAACTTGCCGAGCAGCACAAGGCTGATCTTCGGACGATGGATTTACGCAATCGGCAGTTCCGTCAAGCCGAACGCATGGGCAATATCGGGTCTTGGCGTCTAACTCTGGCTGATAACAGGACACAGTGGTCTGAACAAGTTTACGCCATTCACGGTCTACCTGTCGGACATGACCCGAGCCTTAACAACGCACTTGATTTCTATCCCGGTGAGGCGCGCACGATTATATCGGATGCGTTGCGCAATACCGTTGAATCCGGTCAACCGTTTGAAGTGGAAACCGATTTCATGACCGCACGCGGCGAACTACGGCGTGTGCGCAGCATGGGAGAGGTCGAACTGCAAGGCGGGCAGCCAATAGCGGTCATCGGGGTTTTTCAAGATGTGACGCGGCAATATGCGCTTGAAGAACGCCTCCGCCGTTCGGCACATAGCGATGATTTAACCGGCCTGCCCAATCGCGCGCATTTCAACGAATTTCTCGACTGCAAGCTCGACAAGTCGGCAAGAACTGGGGACTGCGTTGTGTTGCTATTGATTGATCTTGATGGATTCAAGGCGGTCAATGACAAGTGCGGTCACCGTAGCGGAGACTTAATTTTGCAGGAATTCGCGCGGCAATTGGCAACCTCTCAATTGCGCGATGCTTTTTTCGCGCGCTTTGGTGGAGACGAATTTGTGGCGGTGGTTACTGATGCTGAGGCGTGTCGAAATCTCGAACCGCTTTTAACCCGACTGCTTTCTGACTTGCGAATTTCGGCCAACTATCCCGGCGGCTCATTGCAGGTAACCGCAACCATCGGAGCCTGCCTTACAATGTCGGGCAAGATGAACCGAAGCGATCTGCTCCACCGGGCAGACACCGCGCTCTACGAAGCGAAGCGCGCAGGACGCAGTTGCGCCAAGATTGACGGTGCAGATGGTTTGGTCATCGCGGCCACGCATAAATAAAACTATCGTCGGGGTTAAAATCACACGTCAAACCGCATTCAAGCAGCGGCAATGATTTTTTCGACATCAGCAACTGAATGACCTGTCAGATCTTTGGCTATCTCTCCCACAAGGAGGGCCGAAAGCGCCTTGTGATAATGTTTGCGCAATTCACCAAGCGTTCGGGGCGCTGCCACCACGATAAGGTGATCAATTTTACCGTCAAGAACGCGCTTGTTAAGGACTTTAGCGGTTCCAGCGGCAAAACTATCTTCGTCTTGCTGGCTGTCATCGGGGTTAGCAGAACTGCTTTGGTGGCGTCCTCCCGAGCCTTTGTTTGAGGTATCAACTTCGGCGTCTGGCATCGGCGTCAATTTGGGTGTGCCTTCATCGCCAGCATTGCGGAACAGGTTCAATATTTGTCCGTCTGCAACCGCAACGATTGCGCCTTTGGGGATGTCCATGTAATTTCCTTGTGTCTGTGCCGGGTGGATGAACGCGCGGTAGGCAGATTTTGTTGGTCTATTACATTAACTAGCAGCGGATCAAAAAGTGCCATCGTCTCGGC
>JAYTPB010000161.1:0-15740 GCA_043747445.1 Sphingomonadales bacterium | reverse complement strand
GACCAAGCCAATCGGCGTTGCGATTCTGGCGATTGCGGAAATCCTCTGCATACGGCAAACCTTACCCACTTTATCCCCTCTGGCTCAAGCGAGATGCCCCATGAAATTCAATATCGAAGTTGATTGCACCCCCGAAGAAGTGCGCCGTCTGGTTGGTTTGCCTGATTTGACTGCCGTTCACGAAGTTTACCTCAATCAAGTCAAAGACGTCATGACGAAGGGCGTCAGCCCTGATCTGGTGGAAGGATTGGTGCGCAATTGGGTGCCAATGGGCGGCGCAGGCGTTGATCTGGTCAAGGACTTGATTGGCCAGTTCGCGGGCGGCGCGACCAAACCCAAGGGCAAGAAGACTGAAACTTGAGTCCAGTGACCGACACGATTTTTGCACTGTCGAGCGGCCTTCCGCCCGCAGGAATTGCCGTGGTGCGGATCAGTGGGCCACGCGCGGGTGATGCGGTTGTAGCGCTTGCCGGAAAGCTGCCGCCGCCGCGTCGGGCAACGCTTGTGCGACTGATAAATCCGGGCAATGGTGTTGCGCTTGATCAAGCGCTGCTGCTCTGGTTCCCCGGCCCGGCGAGTGTAACGGGTGAGGATTTGGCTGAGCTTCACCTTCACGGCGGCCGTGCGATTATTGCAGCAGTGCTTGCTGCGCTTGGTCAGCTTGACGGATTGCGCGCCGCGACTGCGGGCGAGTTTACCCGCCGCGCGTTTGAAAATGGCCGGATTGACCTAGCCGAGGCCGAAGGGCTAGCTGATTTGCTTGCGGCGGAAACCGAGGGCCAGCGTCAGTCAGCGCTTGCGCTGGCTGAGGGCGGACTCGGGCGTCAGATTGTGGTGTGGCAAGCAGCCCTGCTGCGGGTTTCGGCATTGGTTGAGGCGACGCTGGATTTCTCCGATGAAGCTGATGTTGGCGAAGGTGCCGCACATCGTGATATATTGGTGGAGCTGGTGGAGGCACTCGAAGCCTTGCTGGCATCGCCCCCCGCTGAGCGGCTCAAAGACGGTGTTCGGGTGGTACTCGCAGGGCCGCCCAATTCAGGAAAATCAAGCCTTTTCAATAAGTTAATTGATAGAGACGGCGCAATCGTTTCCGAAATTGCCGGTACCACGCGTGATCGGATTGAGGCGCCCGTCGTCATCTCGGGCATTCCGCTCCTGCTGATCGACACCGCTGGTCTGCGCGCAGAAACCGAGGATGCGATTGAAGCGATCGGAATCGCCCGCACGGGTGAAGCAATTGCGGCGGCGGATATCATCCTGTGGTTCGGGGAAGCGAGCGCGGCTCCCGTGGGGGTGCTGCTCGTGGCGGCGAAGGCTGATCTTGGGGTGCAGCGACAAGGCCTGCCCGTTTCGGTCATGACTGGAGAGGGGATTGAACCGCTCAAACAAGCGATCATCGCCTGCGCCAAAACACTGCTGCCAAAACCCGGCGCACTCGCGCTCAACGCCCGTCACCGTTCTATACTAAGTGAAGTCCACACCGAGCTATCCGCCGCAGGCATGAGCGAAGACCCGCTCATCACTGCCGAACACCTTCGCCGCGCCCGCATAAAACTCGACGCGATCACAGGCAAGAGCGGCGTTGAAGACATGCTCGACGCCCTGTTCGGGGCGTTTTGCATTGGGAAGTGAGATAAGATCAAGGGTTGCCCCAAGGCCATTATGTTATTATGTTCAATAAATGTTCCATGGGGGATTGGTTGGTAAATGAGTGAACTTGAGCCCGTTCATTTGGTTGAAGACGGCGATAGCGGTGCGCGTTTTCTGATTTATGGCGGAGACAAAGCCCCAGCCGTAGAGCTTCGCTACGAGGGTGATCGGCTCTGGATGACTCAGGGTCAAATGTCTGATCTTTTTGGTCGCGATGTATCAGTGATCTCACGTCACATTTCGGCGATTCTCGAAGAAGCCGAGCTAGGCGAGAGTAATTTGCAAAAAATGCAAATTGCTACGTCGGCTAAGCCAGTTACACTCTACAGCCTCGATATGATAATCTCCGTTGGCTACCGAGTGTCATCGGCTCAGGCGACTTTGTTTCGCCGTTGGGCGACTGACAAGCTGGTTCAATTTGCGACTAATGGCTTCGTTATCGATAGCGTAAGATTGAAACAACCTGATGCGCGTGATCGCGTTACTGAGTTGCGGGAAATCATCCGTGATATCCGCTCTGATGAGGCCAATGTTTATCGCGAACTCAAAAAAATATGTGCGATGTGTCAGGATTATGATCCAAATTCAAAGGCTTGGACGGAATTTTACCGCAACACTCAAGCAAAACTGGTTTATGCGGTTTGCTCGTTAACTCCAGCAGAAGTTATAAATTCGCGTGCCGATGCTTCATTGTCGAATATGGGGCTGCAAACGTGGAAAAATGATAATGTCAGAAAATCTGATGTTACCACGTCAAAAAACTATCTGGCTCCGGCGGAAATCAAGGAATTGAATCGTTTGACCACTATTTTGCTCGATATATTTGAGGATCAGCTTGATATTGGTCGTCTCAAGACAATGGTTGCCGCTGCAAACTTACTTGACAAGCAATTGTCTGATCTGGGCAGGTCGGTTTTGCGGTCAGGTGGAAAAGTGTCGAGCGATGATGCTAAACGCCGTGCCGAGGATGAATATGAAGTGTTCAAGCTAAAGATTAAGGATGCCCGGCATAACGAAGCAGATCAGGCAATTGCAGACGTAAAACGGACTTTGAAAAAATTACGCTGATCCCCCGTTTCACGTGAAACATTGACCGAATCCCTCGACCCGCTTACCGCTCTTCGTTATGCAGAGCTTTGATGTCATTGTGGTCGGTGGGGGCCATGCCGGGTGTGAGGCGGCGGCGGCGGCGGCGCGGATGGGGGCTTCGGTCGCGCTTGTCTCGTTTGACCGGGCGCAGATTGGCGCGATGTCCTGCAATCCCGCGATTGGCGGGCTTGGCAAGGGGCATTTGGTTTGTGAGGTGGATGCCTTTGACGGCTTGATCGCGCGTGCGGCAGACGCGGCGGCGATCCATTACCGGATGCTTAACGCGTCAAAAGGCGCAGCAGTACGTGGCCCGCGTATTCAGGCTGACCGCAAATTGTTCAAGGCGGCGATTCATCAAATGCTCGCGGCACAGCCCAATCTTGAAATTGCTGAGGCGAGTGCAGAGGCGCTGACTTTTGATGATGCGGGTAACATCGTTACCGGGCTGAGGCTTGGCAATGGCCGGACGTTGGAGGCTAAGGCCATTATTCTTGCGACGGGTACCTTCCTTGGTGGAAAAATGTTTTGCGGTGAGTCTAGGACGACGGGCGGACGAATCGGTGAAGCTTCGGCAGAAACGCTCGGCGTTCAACTGCGCGCGCGTAATTTGCCGATAGGACGGCTCAAGACTGGGACGCCACCACGCCTTGACGGGCGCACAATTGATTGGGCGCAGCTTGAAACGCAGCCTTCGGATAGTGGCACTTGGACATTTTCTGATTTGACGTCGGCACGCACGAATCCCCAGCTTTGGTGCGGTGTAACGCGCACCAATCCGCAAACGCACGATATTATCCGGGCGAGCCTAGATCGTTCGCCGCTGTTCAGTGGCGACATAGAAGGGCAGGGGCCGCGCTATTGCCCGTCGATTGAGGATAAGGTGCACCGCTTTGCTGACCGAGATGGCCATCAGATTTTTCTTGAACCCGAAGGGCTGGATGACCTTTGGGTCTATCCCAACGGTGTCTCGACGTCGCTTCCGGTTGATGTTCAGTTGGCGATGTTGCGCAGTGTCGCCGGACTTGAGAACGTCGAGATTGCGCAGCAAGGTTATGCGGTTGAATATGATCATATCGATCCGCGCGCGCTTTTGCCAACGCTTGAGCTTCGCGACATTGGCGGATTATTCTGCGCGGGACAGATTAACGGCACGACGGGTTATGAAGAAGCGGCGGCGCAAGGGCTGATTGCTGGCATCAATGCAGCCGCACTCGCGCTTGGTTGCGCGTCGTTGGTGCTTGACCGCGCGTCATCTTACATCGGCGTGATGATTGATGATCTGGTGCTTCAAGGGATTACCGAGCCTTACCGGATGCTGACCGCGCGCGCCGAATATCGCCTGCGTCTGCGCGCCGATAATGCCGCGACCCGGCTCACCCCAACTGCGATTGCGCTAGGGTGTGTGGGTGAGGCGCGAGGCGATTGGTTTGCCGCACGCAGCGCAGAGCGCGCGTCATTGCTCGCGTTGCTTAACACGCAAAAATCGCCTGACCCACGCACGGCCAAGCTGTTTGACTGGATCCGTGTCGGTGGGGCAGATCGCAAGATGCTGATTGAGGCTGTGCCCGCGCTTAATGGCTATTCGCCTGCGTTGCTTGACGAAGTGATCGAAGATGCGCGCTATGCGCCATACCTCGCGAGGCAAGATGCCGAAATTCGCACGATGCGCGCGAATGAGGGGATTAGCCTCATGGCGCTTGATTATGCGCGTATTGCGGGTCTCTCAAATGAAATGGTCGAGAAACTAAATGCCAGCCGCCCAGCAACACTTGGTGCAGCGGAGCGGGTACGTGGGATCACACCGGCAGCGCTCGCGCTGATCCTTGTTCACGCCAAACGAAAAGCCGCTTAATTTTGTCGGGCACATCCTCACTTCTTTGTGTCTTTGTGCCTTCGTGTGAAAAATTATCTCACACAAAGGCACAAAGACACAAAGAATATATTGAAACCGTCTCACACCAATGAACGAGATAGACGCACAGAAATGGTTGATTGATGTGCTCGGTGTTTCACGTGAAACACTTGCGCGGCTTGATCGCTTGCGCGAACTGGTGATTGCTGAGTCGGCGCTGCAAAATCTTGTGAGCGCCTCAACGATCCCAAATTTCTGGATTCGGCACATAGTCGATTCGGCGCAACTCCTGCCGCTTGCCAATGAAGCGCAACCGGGGGCTTGGCTTGATCTGGGTACTGGTGCTGGATTTCCGGGGATGGTGATCGCGATCCTAAGCCAGCGTCCGATTATCTTAGTCGAATCGCGGCGCAAACGGTTTGAATTTCTGCGCGCGCTGGCAACTGCGCTCGATTTGCCTCATGTTTCAGTACATGGTGGTCGGCTTGAAACATTTGAAACACGCAGCGTTTCAGTAATCAGCGCGCGTGCTTTTGCGCCATTGCCGCAACTTTTGACGCTTGCACAGCGATTTTCCCGGAATGAAACGCTTTGGTTGCTGCCAAAAGGACAAAGCGCGCAAGACGAACTGGCATTGATTGATGGATTGTGGCACGGTAAATTTCACGTTAACCCATCTCTCACCGACGAAAACGCCGCAATACTAATCGGGCAAGGTGTTTCGCGCAGAAAGTAGGCGTCATGATTCGCATTGCTGTGGCCAACCAGAAAGGCGGGGTGGGCAAAACCACGACTGCGATCAACGTTGCAACGGCGCTTGCCGCAACGGGCTGGCGCGTTCTCCTGATTGATCTTGATCCGCAGGGTAATGCCTCAACGGGGCTTGGCGTCCATCAATCCGAACGCGTGCGCTCAAGTTATGATGTGCTGCTCGGCGATTCGCCACTTGAAGAAACGGTGATTGCGACGCGTATTCCCCGGCTTGACCTGATTGCGTCAACGCCTGATTTATCGGGTGCCGAAATTGAGTTGGTTGAATTTGAAGAACGGACGCACCGGCTGGCAAAGGCGCTTGATGCGGCTCCGCTCGGGCGGTGGGACATTGTGATGTTTGATTGCCCGCCTTCGCTTGGGCTTTTGACGCTCAACGCAATGGTTGCCGCACAGTCTTTGCTTGTGCCGCTGCAATGCGAATTTTTCGCGCTTGAGGGGCTTAGCCAGTTGCTCCAGACCGTTGAGCGTATTCGCGCGCGGTTTAATCCGGGGCTTTCGATCCTCGGCGTTGCGCTCACCATGTATGATCGGCGTAATCGCTTGACTGAACAAGTGGCGCAGGATGTTCGTGCCTGCCTTGGTAAGGCGGTGTTTGACACAGTGATTCCGCGCAATGTCCGGTTGTCGGAGGCACCTAGCCACGGGCTTCCGGCGCTCATCTATGATTATCGTTGTTCGGGATCGGAGGCCTATATGGCGCTTTCACGTGAACTCATCGGGCGGCTTCCTAGAGCGAAGGTGGCGGCATGAGCGAGGAAGAAAACCGAGTCGTGCCGCTCAAAAAACGCCCGATGGGGCTGGGTCGCGGGCTTTCGGCACTCCTTGGTGAGATTGAACAGGAACAGCCGGTTGGTAGCGATGCTGTCCCGTCACAAGGGATCATGATGGTGCCGACGGCGGATTTGTCGCCGATGAAGGGCCAGCCGCGCAAACATTTTGATGAAGCAGCACTTGAGGAGCTCGCGCAATCAATCGCGGCGCGCGGACTGCTTCAGCCGATTGTCGTGCGGACGGCCCCGCCGGGGATTGTTGGTTATCAGATTGTTGCGGGCGAACGGCGGTGGCGCGCGGCGCAGCGGGCGCAGCTTCATCATGTGCCCGTCATCCTCAAAGAATTTGATGACCGTACAGCGCTTGAGATTGCGCTGATTGAGAATATTCAGCGTGAGCAGTTGAACGCGATTGAAGAAGGCCAGACCTATGATCGGCTAATCACTTATTATGGCCATAGCCAGGAGGCGCTTGGCCGGATTGTCAACAAATCGCGCAGCCATATCGCGAATCTGATTCGTCTACGCGATTTGCCGCCGCTGGTTCAGGATTTGCTTGCTGAAGGCAAGCTTAGCATGGGCCATGCCCGCGCGCTTTTGACTGCGCCGAATGCGGAAAGTCTGGCGGGTGAGATTGTCCGCCGCGCGCTTTCGGTGCGCCAGACAGAGGCGTTGGTGCGCAAGGCAAAGAAGCCCGTTGGTGCAAAACCAGCCAAGCTACAGGGCGAGGCCAATTCAGATATTGCTCTGCTTGAGCGCCAGCTTGGTGACTTGCTCGGCCTCAAGGTCGGCATTGCGCATGACGGCAAAAGCGGCAGCGTTACGCTGGCTTACTCATCGCTTGAGCAGCTTGACATGATTTGTCAGAGACTCAGCGGCGAGCGGATTTAAGTCGCTGATATTGTTCAGTTTTTAATGAACATGCCCCGATGAAGGGTAGATCAAGGCGCGCAGGCCACTGCGGTCAAACGGTTTCCAGCCATCCTCACTTTGCGCCAGCCGATCAGCAATCGCGAGCAAGACAACTGGATTAACGCCGAGGCCACAGTGGCTGCCGCGCACTTCGATATTGTCGGTTTGCGGGTCTTGCGGCTCGATACAATTGCGCCATGCGACGATGCCATCATTCTTTGAATAGATCGCGGTCGAAGGGACGGGCGGCGCGAGATGGCTTTCCTTCATCTGTGCCTGTGTTTTTGGATCGCGGATTTTCTGGCCCGTCAGCCGCTCATAGGTTTTCCAAACGTTGGTCGCGCGCGGATCGCCGACGAAGGGTGATCCAAGCGAAATGACTTGCCGGACAAGATCGGGCCGCCAACGCGACAATTGCCGCGCCATCACACCGCCAAGACTCCAGCCGACCAAACTAATTTTCTCGCCCGTTTCTGCGTGAATTTCTTCAAGCCGCGCGATGAGTTTCTCACCGTCAGCCCCAATTGCCTTGGGGCCAAGGTTACGGCCAAGCTCCCAACCGTGGCTGTCATAACCAAGCTTATCGAGATAACGACGCAGCAGCCGGGTTGAAAAATCGCTGGTGATAAAGCCGGGGAGCACCATTACGGGGTGGCCATCGCCCTTTGGTGCGCGCGACAGTAAAGGAGAGGCCCAAGGCAGCGAACCAAGCTCAAAAATCGCGCGGGGAAGTTCGGTGAGCGCGAGGAGGAGCGATGGCGGCGTAATCGCCGTGCTGGTTTGGGTCATTTATATACGTCCTTATTACAAATATTTTGACATGCTGCCCCTAACGCGGCGCGACTGCAAGCCAAAATGCCTAGATTAAGCGTGGTGCATAGCGACGGCGTTTGAAAATCGTCGTTGGCTCACCGTCATACGTGATCTGATCAACGGATAAAAAGCCGATATGTTCCGCAACGCGGATTGATGCGTGATTGTCGGGCGAGATGATGCAGGCGGTCTCGGCCACGTCGAAATTGGCGTCGCCCCAATCAGCAAAGGCGGAGGCGGCCTCCTTGGCAATCCCGCGCCCCCACGCACTTGGCATTAACGCCCATCCCATTTCGGGGACGGCATCAAGAACGGGAACCCCGCGCCGGAAATCGCTAAATCCGCCCTCGCCAACAAACGCGCCGCTCGCTTTGTCGATAATTGCCCAGAATCCGTAGCTCAGCAGTGTCCAATGCCCGGCATAGCGCAAGATGCGAAACCATGCGTCCTGCGGTGGGCGCGGCGATCCGCCGATGAAGCGCGTGACCTCGGCACTCCCCCAAAGTGTCGCACAATCTTCAAAATCATCGATGCTGTGCGCGCGCAGGATCAGGCGCTCGGTTTCGATGCGCGGCGCACGTACGGGGCGGTCAGGCCGCATGGGCCTGTATCGCTTTTTGCCGCCGCCGCTGCACTGATGATCCAATCCCCAGTGCCTCACGGTATTTGGCCACCGTGCGCCGCGCGATATCAAAGCCCTTACCCTGAAGCATTTCAACCAGCGTATCATCCGAAAGGATCGCCTTGGGGCTTTCGTCGTTGATGAGCGCTCGGATGACGCTCTTGACCGATTCGGCTGAGACAGCATCGCCTCCATCAGAGGCAGCAATCCCGCTGGTGAAGAAATATTTGAGCTCAAAAATCCCGCGTGCGCAGCTCATATATTTATTCGATGTCACCCGGCTGACGGTCGATTCGTGCATTCCAATCGCCTCAGCAATCGTGCGCAGCGTGAGTGGGCGGAGGTGGGCAATGCCTTCGCGAAAAAACGCCTCCTGATGCTTGACGATTTCGGAGGCGACCTTGATGATCGTGCGCTGACGCTGATCAAGCGCTTTGATCAGCCAGTTTGCGCTCGCCATGCAGTCACTCAGCCACAGTTTTGAGGCCTTGTCCTGCGCGCCAGATGAAAGCTCGCTATAGTAGCTGCGGTTGACGAGCAGACGCGGCAGCGTGGCGCTGTTGATCTCAATCGCCCAGCCTTTGGTGGTTTGGCCAACGAAAATGTCAGGCGTTACCGTCTCAACCGGGGCCGAACCAAAGCGCAAGCCTGGCTTAGGATCATAATTACGCAGTTCGCGGATCATATCGGCCATATCTTCATCATCGACGCCGCACATCCGCTTGAGTTGCGTCATCCGCCCTTCGGCAAGCAAATCCAGATTATCGAGCAGCCGCGCCATCGCTGGATCATACCGGTCGGCCTCGCGCGCTTGCAGTGCCAGACACTCGCCAAGCGAACGTGCGCCAACGCCGGTGGGGTCAAAGCTCTGGATACTGCCAAGCACCTCTTCAACAAAGCCAAGTGGCGCCTCAAGCCGCCGTGCAACGTCGAGCAGCGGTGCGCTCAGATAGCCAGCTTCATCGATTTGATCGATCAGATGCGCTGCGATCAACAAACGTTCGCCCGAAAGCACAGCGCCTGCCTGTTCGATCAAATGATCACGCAAACTCGGCGCGTCTGCCGCCATCGCATCAAAATCGGGGCCATCTTCATATCCCTGTCCACTGCCTTCGCTGCCGGATAAGCCAAGTCTTCCGTCCATGCCGGGGCCACCGTCGGCGGCGCTATCGTGGTGGAACGTCTCAGCCGTGAAATCGATATCAAGATCAGAATCAGCGCCGCCGGGGCTGCTATCGAGCAAGGCTTCATTGTCACCGCCGCGTTCATCAGCGGGGGGAGCATCAGCGTCAGCAGTTTCATCGCGGCCGGCCTCAAGCAGCGGGTTTTTCTCAATTTCCTCAGCGAGGAACGCCTCAATCTCAAGATTCGAGAGCGCGAGCAAACGAATTGCCTGCTGCAACTGCGGCGTCATGACCAGCGACTGGCTTTGCCTTAAATCAAGACGCGGCCCCATCGCCATGATTATAGACTGAAGCTTTCGCCGAGATAGAGACGGCGGACATTTTCATCGGCAACAAGCGCTTCTGGGCTGCCAGCGAACAGCACGCGACCGTCATAAATGATGCAGGCGCGGTCAACAATTTCGAGCGTTTCACGGACATTGTGATCAGTGATCAGCACGCCGATATCGCGTTTTTTGAGATCCTTGATCAGATCGCGAATGTCCGAAATCGACAGAGGGTCAATCCCGGCGAAGGGTTCATCAAGCAACATGATTGACGGATTGGCGGCAAGTGCGCGGGCGATTTCGCAGCGCCGCCGTTCACCACCCGAAAGCGCCATGGCAGCCGAATCGCGCAGTTTCTCAAGGCCAAACTCGCTCAGCAGAAATTCAAGCCGGTCGGCGCGCGCGGCTTTATCTGGCTCAACCAATTCAAGCACGGCGCTGATATTCTTGGCAACCGAAAGCCCGCGAAAGATTGAGGTTTCCTGGGGGAGATAGCCAAGCCCAAGGATCGCGCGGCGGTACATTGGGAGCGCAGTGATGTCCGCGCCGTCAAGCAGGATGCGGCCTGCGTCGGGCTTGACCAGACCCATGACCGAATAAAAACAGGTCGTCTTGCCCGCGCCATTGGGGCCAAGCAGCCCGACAACTTCTCCGCGCCCAACTGAAAGCGACACATCGGAAAGCACGACGCGGTTATCGTAGGATTTGGCGATCGAAATGATCGAAAGCCCTGCCTGATCATCAGCACTTTCTTGCGCGGGGCGCTCACGGGTTTGGATGTCGTTCATCATTGTTCCTGTGGTTTTGCTATCGATTCTTGGTTTGCAAATGGTTAATTTTGAAAGCTTGGCAAGCTTATTGCATGACTTTTCGCGTTGCGCGAGCCTGTCAGGCGGGCGCGTGAGACTGTTTGTCGAAAAATCACTGCATTATCACGCGTTAAAGCCCGCAAGCGCTTTACTTATCCGAACCTTCATCGCGCGGTGCCACAGTAAAGCGGCCCGAAACGCGGCCATTGCCACCGGTACCGATGGCGCCATCAGGCGCGCCGGCAATGCTGCGACCATCAACGACTGAACGCCCGGTATTAAGATCAATCACCAACCGCCCGCCGCGCAATTCATTCTGGCGTTGAACGAGCGTGACATCACCGAGCATGGTGATGATCCGGCGGGTGAGATCATAAATTGCGATATCGCCGCGCGCGGTTTCGGTCGCGCTGGTCACAACGACGCCGCCGGTCGCATCAAGCCGTTCAACATCAACCCCGCCGCGATTGCTGCCGCCGGCTTTGGCATAGGCAACGGTCAACCGTGCAGCGTTAAGTGTTAGCGGCCCTTGGCGGACACGGACATTGCCCGAAAGGATCGCGCGGTCGGCGCGGTCTTGGACTTCGATTCGGTCGGCATCAAAAAACACATCGGCTTTGGCGTTATGATCTTTGAGCGCTTGTCCTGAGGCGGGAACGGCAAGGACAAGTGCGAAGAGGACGGGCGTGAGGTGGCGCATAGCCTTATTTGCCCCTACGCTGGGTAATATGCAAGCGTGCGCGCCCTTCAAGCACGACGGTGCGTGCGTTCAGGTCGGCGCTAATCTGGTTCGCGGTGAAGGTGCCAATCGGCAAACGCCCACTGACAGGGCCGCCGCTCGCAAGCTTGCGCGTTTTGAGGCCCACTGCAACGTCGCGGGTATCAAGCTGGAAACCGTCAGCAGCGGTGAAATTGATCGGGCCGTCAATCATCAGCGTTTCGCGGTTCATATCATAGCGACCGGCATCGGCTTTGAGCGTCGCTGGGCCATCGGCAAGCGCAATGTTAGCCGATAAATCACCCAGCCGCACGACTGGATCAAGCGATGAAGTTTGCACCGCAGACCCAGCGCGCAGCACGAATGGCTGTCCCTTGCCATCTTCGCCGCGATAGGTGGCAGCCGTGAGGCGCATTCGTTCCTTGGCAAGCGCAACGCTATCTTTGGCAAGGACGAAACTGATATCGCCGCGAGCAGATAGCGGGGCAAGGATCAGGATTGCCGCAAGCACGCCAACGCCGGAGGGCAGGATGATTCGCGAAAAACGGATCATCCAGTCATGCCGGCTTCCCGGTGCGGCCCAGCGCTGGCGCGCGGTCGTTTCGCGTGTGTTAGATGGGGCATTAGGCATGAGCAAAAATATCGATCTCGGGCCATCCGGCAAGGTCAAGCATCGCGCGGTGCGGCAGAAAATCGAAGCACGCCTGCGCCATTGCCATCCGGCCTTCACGGATCAGCCGTGCATCAAGCGCTTCTTTCATCCGGTGGAGATAGCGCACATCGGACGCAGCATAATCGCGCTGCGCATCATTGATCACTGGCCCGCCCCAATCCGAAGATTGCTGCTGCTTTGAAATATCAATCCCGACAAGATCGCGGACAAGCTCCTTGAGGCCGTGACGGTCTGTGTAAGTGCGCACCAATCGCGAGGCAATTTTGGTGCAATAAACTGGTGCAGCCATAATCCCCAAATAAGCGTGGATCGACGCCAGATCGAAGCGTGCGAAATGATAAAGCTTGAGTCGATTCGGATCAGCCAGCACAGCCTTAAGATTGGGCGCGGCGTAGTTGCTGTCAGGGCCAAAGCGCACGAGATGTTCGTCGCCGCTGCCATCCGAAATTTGGACGAGGCAAAGCCGGTCACGCCCTGGGTGCAATCCCATTGTTTCGGTGTCAACCGCAACCGGGCCAGCGCTGAGCATGTTTTCGGGCAAATCTTCTTCGTGGAAATGGACGGCCATTATGCCTTTGGTCTTTCTAATACCCGCGACGCAGGCCGTTTTTAAGCGGATGCAACGCATCATGAATGCGCCATTTGCCCGTGCTTGGCCAAAGCTGCAAGTCTTGTATCAAAAACGCTCGCAGTGTTGCTATTTTTGGTATAGACCGAGTCGGTGGCCTATTGCGATTCTATGCCATAGCTTTGTGTTGTTCGTCCGGCACGCTAAGTTATAATAATATGCGGGCGAATTTTGCGGAAAGTTAATTTTGGCATGAGTTTCGATAAAGGGCGCCGTGGTGATCGCGGCGGACGCGGCAGAGATAAGCGGGATAGTTTCGGTGACGATCAATATGGCGGCGGCGGAAGCAGCTTCGGCGGCGGCGGTGATCGATTTGGCGGCGGTGGCGGCGGCTTTGGTGGCGGTGATCGCTTCGGCGGTGGCGGCGCAGGCGCAGGTGGTGGCGGTTTTCGCGGTGGCGGTGCGCCTCGGGGGCCAGCAATGCCAGCCCAAGTCGTTGGTGAAGGCACTGGCGTCGTAAAATTCTTCAACGCGCAAAAAGGCTTTGGCTTTGTCGTTCGCGATGATGGCGGCGAAGATGTGTTTGTGCATATTTCTGCGGTTGAGCAGGCTGGGCTTAGTGGTCTTGCCGATGGTCAACCGCTCGGCTTCACGCTGGTTGATCGTGGTGGCAAGGTTTCGGCAACTGATCTTAAGATTGATGGCGAACCAATGGCTGTAACCAGCGGTGGTCCACCGCGTGATCGCGGCGATCGTCCTGATCGCGGTGATCGTCCCGCAGGCGGCGGTTTTGGCGGTGCTGGAGGAGGCGGCGGAGATCGCGGCGGCCCACAGCGTCAGCTAACGGGCGAAAAAGCGACGGGCACAGTCAAATTCTTCAACGCGATGAAGGGCTTCGGCTTTGTTCAACGCGATGATGGTCAGCCGGATGCGTTTGTCCATATCTCGGCGGTTGAACGCGCCGGAATGGCGAACCTTAATGAGGGTGACCGGCTCGAATTTGAAATTGAGGTTGATCGTCGCGGCAAATATGCAGCGGTGAATTTGACTCCGCTTCAATAAGCGACGCTTTAAGTTTTTCAAAAAAGGCCCGGCTTCTCGCGATGCCGGGCCTTTTTTATTACCTATAATTTGACGAGCATCTTGCCAGTGTTTTTCCCCGAAAACAGCCCGAGGAACGCGTCAACGCTTGAACCAAGCCCTTCATTGACCGTCTCACGCGCCTTGACCTGACCGCCGAGCACCCACGGCGCCATTTCACCCATGAATTCGCCCATATGCGCGATATAATCAGTGAAGATAAAGCCCTGCATTCGGATACGCGCCGGGATCGTGCGGATCAGATATTTGAGTTCCATTGGCTTGCCGTCATTATAAACGTCGATCATTCCGCAAATCGCAAAGCGCGCCCAATCACGCGCCGTCGCAAACGCCGCATCAAGATGTTCGCCGCCGACATTATCAAAATACACGTCAATCCCTTTCGGCGCGGCCTTGATCAGTTGGGGGAGGACTGGCCCCGCCTTATAATCAATACACGCGTCAGCGCCGAGTTCCTTAACCCAAGCGCATTTATCGGCCCCGCCTGCGGAGCCAATTACCGTCATGCCCTTTTGCTTGGCAATTTGAACCACTGCCATGCCAACAGCACCTGCGGCTGCCGATACGAACACGGTATCGCCAGCCTTGGCTTCAGCGGTTTTGAGCAAACCAAAATAGGCAGTTGCCCCGGTCAGCCCAAGATTATGGAGCCATGTTTGATCAGGCACACCGAGTTCGGGCAGTTTTTGCGCGGCCGTTGGCCCTGCGGTTTCAACCACGGCTTCATCGCGCCAGCCAAGCATGTGCATGGCGAGATCACCAACCGCAAAACCATCGGCACGGCTTTCGGTCACGCGGCCAACCGCACCCCCTTGCATGACTTCACCAAGTGCAAATCCGGGGACATAGCTTTTCGTGTCGTTCATCCGGCCACGCATGTAGGGATCAACCGAAAGCCAGCTATTCGCCACGCGGATTTGCCCTTCGCCAAGCGCTACGTCGGCGAGCGCTTTCAGCTCAAAATTGTCATGCGTGGGCAGGCCACCCGGACGTGATTTGAAATGCCAACCTTGAGCCATAATGATGATCCTTTTTTTGATTTTGGGAAAACAGATGCGATCCGTTTTAATCCAAAACCTGATCAGTGCAAGGCAGCACAAAGCGATTGCGTAGCGGCTTTGGCGCAGCTAATTCTCACTTCAGGTCGTGGGGCTTTAGCTCAGTTGGTAGAGCGCGTCGTTCGCAATGACGAGGTCAGCGGTTCGATTCCGCTAAGCTCCACCAACCTCATTTTTTCCAGCCTCATTTTTTAGCGTCGCCATCCGATGTCAGCACGGTCAGCCGTTTCGCGGTTCCCCCGCTGCGGATCGACTCGCGGGTAATCAGTACAGTCGTCCCCGGCTGAAGCGCAGCGGCAAGCACCGCACGGAAGGCTTCAGGCAAATGAAGCCGCGCCCGTTCTTCAGGCGTCATTTCACCCGCTTGGGCAGGCGTTAACCCCGGCAGCGGCAGACGCAGCCAGTGAAACCCTTTTTCATCAACGCCGCGCAGCGTGAATGCCTGTGTTTGGGTCACTGGCCCATTGATGCGGATGCTGCTTGATCCAATCCGCACACCGTTACGCAGGACAATCATCTTGCGATCACGCCCGCTGACAACGATCGAAAGCGGGCCAGCGGGGGCTTTTTCGGGCCGCCAGCTAAAATAGAGACCGCTTTGTTGTGCGTCGCCTTGGCCGTTTTCAAACACGCTCGGCGCAGCAACAACTTCGGGAACGAGCGGATCATCAGTGATGACTACGGTTAGCCCGAGCCGGGTAATCGCGAAAAGCTGCTTGGCGAATTCGCGCGGCATCCGAACGCATCCATGCGACGCGGGATAGCCGGGCAAATTGCCTGCATGCATCGCAATGCCGCCCCATGTCAGTCGCTGCATGAACGGCATTGGCGCATTTGAATATATATTTGATCGGTGATCGACGTCCTTTTGCAGGATCGTG
>JAYTPB010000160.1:0-7341 GCA_043747445.1 Sphingomonadales bacterium | reverse complement strand
CGCCATGGATAACCGCTACCACGCGGTATCCATAGTTGGGAATAGTCGCAGCGTGATTGATGATACGCCCGTCCGGGCCACAGGACTGATCAAATATTTTGGGAATGCGCGCGCCGTCAACGGCGTTTCGCTTTCCGTGCCAAAGGGTAGCATTTACGGTGTGCTTGGCCCCAATGGCGCGGGCAAGACGACGACGCTGCGGATGCTGCTTGGCATTCTTGATCCCGATGCGGGCGAACGCACCTTGCTTGGCCACAGCAAACCGCGTGAAGCTGGCAACCGCGTTGGCTACCTCCCTGAAGAGCGCGGGCTATACCCAGCAATGAAAGCGCGTGAGGCGATTGCGTTCATGGGCGCGCTGCGCGGGCTTGATTGGAATGTGGGGCGAACGCGCGCCGATGCGATGCTCGAAACCGCAGGGCTTGGCCACGCCGCACACAATAAAATCCGCAAGCTTTCAAAGGGCATGGCGCAGTTGGTGCAATTGCTTGGCTCAATTGTTCACCAGCCCGAACTGATCGTGCTTGATGAGCCGTTTTCGGGGCTTGATCCGGTTAATCAGGAAAATCTTGAGAAGCTGATCCTGAACGAGCGCGCGCGGGGCGCAACAATCCTTTTTTCAACGCATGTCATGGGCCATGCCGAGCGGATGTGTGACCGGCTGTCGATCATCGCCAAGGGGCAGGTGCGTTTTGAAGGCACAGTCGATGATGCGCGTAGCACCCTGCCGATGCGTGCGCATTATGTGCCCTGTTCAGGCGTTGAGGCGGTCGGCGCGCTCCTTCCTGAGGGGGCCGAACGCAGCGAAAGCGGCTGGCGCTTTACTGTGCCTGACGGCGGCGCAGAGGCGCTGCTCATGAAGCTGATCCAAAACGGCCACGGCATTGCAGGGCTGACGATGGAGCGGCCAAGCCTGCACGATGCCTTTGTCAAGATTGTCGGCATGAGTGCCGCCGAAGCAGCGGAGGCGCTGATATGAACCACACGCTCAACCAGATTATCGTGATTGCCCGGCGCGATTTCATGGCGGTGGTCGCCACGCCAACCTTCCTGCTATTCCTCCTCGCGCCCTTCTTCATGCTCGGGATCAGCGTGGCGAGCGGGTTTGGCGGGGCGTATCTCGCCAAATCGTCGGTCAGCAAACGTCAAATGGTGGCCATCGTCAGCCCTGCCGATAGCGCACTCTTGACGGCGAATAATCAGGCTGTTCGCAAACGGCTCTATGGCCCCGATAATGGCCTTGCTGACTTGCGCATGATTGTGCCCGAAGCCGATGTCGCCGCGCAGCAATCAGCGCTGTTCGCCAATAAGGATATCGACGTGACCGCGATTGTGCGTGGGCCGCTGAGCACACCCGTCATCACCCACCAAAAGGGTGAGGATCGCAGCGCGCGTTTTTTGGCGACGCTATCCGAAGAGTCACTGCGCGCGCAGCGCCTCGGGGGATCGCCTGATGCAAGGCTGAGTGAAGCGAAAATCACTGAGATCGTCCAAAAAGTGCCAACCAAGAGCCGCCAGCAAAAAACCGGATCAGGCGCGGTTGTCGTCATTTTCATCCTAACGCTGATGCTGGCGAGCCAGGCCGTCGGGATGATGGCCGAGGAAAAAAGCAACAAGGTGCTCGAAATCCTTGCCGCCGCAGTGCCGCTGGAGGCGGTGTTCTTCGGCAAGCTGATCGGCCTTTTCGGTGTCGCCTTACTCTTCGTTGCGTTCTGGGGGACGCTTGCCGCTTTTGGTGCAAGCTTCATTCCGGCAAGCCTTGGCATCGGTGCCTTCGCCCCGACGATTGGGTTGGTTCCGTTCGTGATCCTTGGTGCGTGCTATTTTACAATGGCCTATATGTTGCTCGGCGCGGTGTTCCTCGGGATTGGTGCGCAGGCATCAACGATGCGCGAAATCCAGATGCTTTCGCTTCCCATCACAATCATTCAGATGGCAATGTTTGGCCTAGCCTCAGCTGCGGCGAGCAATCCCGACTCAACGATTGCGCGTGTGGCCGAGATATTTCCGTTCAGTTCACCCTTCGCAATGGCGGCGCGCGGAGCCACGGACTCAGCACTGTGGCCTCACCTACTCGCGCTTGGTTGGCAGGCGCTTTGGGTGGGCTTAACGATCTGGCTTGCCGCGCGATTGTTCCGCGCGGGCGTCCTTAATTCAGGTGGTGGTTTTTGGGCGGCCTTTGCCCGCAAACCTGCAACGCGGCCTGTAAAAAGTCCCGCTTGATCGAAGCGCCATTGACATTGCTGTGAATAGTAGCATTCTGCAACCTTGTTTTGATGGCTATTGAGAGATTCGATTATGGCAACGGCGTTTCAGGTGGAAAATGAAGTGGTAGCAGCGGTTGATCCGCTCGATGTAACGCGCCCGCATCTTTATCATGATGACATCTGGCACGCGCCGTTCCGTGAGCTGCGCGCCAAGGCCCCCGTTTATTACTGCGAGAATTCGCCTTTCGGGTCGTACTGGTCAATCTCAAGCTATAAGCCAATTGTCCATATTGAGGCGCTGCCCAAGGTGTTTTCCTCAAGCTGGGAATATGGCGGCATTACCCTTGCGGGCGATGCAGGCACCGTAGCTGAGGCCGAAGTGCGGATGCCGATGTTCATCGCGATGGATCCGCCCAAGCATCAGGCGCAGCGCCGCACCGTCGCCCCGGCCTTTACACCGAGCGAGATTGACCGAATGCGCAGCGAAGTACGCGAACGGACAGGCGCAGTCCTTGACTCGCTTCCCATCGGGGAGGCGTTTGACTGGGTTGATAAAGTCTCGATCGAACTCGCGACCGGAATGCTTGCCAAGCTATTTGATTTCCCGTGGGCGAACCGTGAGAACCTCACCCGCTGGTCAGATGTCCTTGGCGATATCCGCATGTTTGAAACTGTTGAGAAACGCCAGTTCCGCCTGCAAAACGCGTTCGAGATGGGCATGGCCTTCCGCCAGCTATGGGACTCAAAGAAGGATCAGCCGCCCTCGAATGACTTGATCTCGATCATGCTCAATTCGGATGCGATGGCCGAAATGGATGAGGGCGAATTTATGGGGAACCTCATCCTCCTCATCATCGGCGGCAATGATACCACGCGCAACACGATGAGCGCGCTTGCCTACGGCCTTAACCAATTTCCTGATGAACGCGCCAAGCTTGAGGCCAATCCGGGGCTGGCGAGCAATGCGCTGAGCGAACTGCTCCGCTGGCAAACCCCGCTCGCGCATATGCGGCGCACCGCACTTGAGGATGCCGAAGTTGAAGGGCAGATGATCAAAAAGGGTGACAAGCTCGCGCTCTGGTATCTCTCGGCCAACCGCGATGAAAGCGTGTTTCCCGATGCGGATAAAATCATCATTGATCGCGAAAATGCGCGGCGTCATCTGGCGTTCGGCTACGGCATTCACCGCTGCGTCGGCGCGCGTGTTGCCGAGCTTCAGTTGCTCATCCTAATCGAAGAAATGGCCAAGCGTCGCCTCCGCGTCAATGTGCTGAGTGAGCCTGAGCGGGTAAGCGGCTGCTTCGTCCACGGTTACCGCAAGATGATGGTGGAACTCAGCCGTTATTAGGGGCAGTATAAACCGATAATAATGAGTCGCCGAACCGACCAATTCAGGAGAATGTGATTATGGCGACCATGCTCAAGCCCGAAGTTGAGGCGGCGGTAAACCCGCTCGACGTCAGCCGTGCCGAACTCTACACTGAACATAAGTGGCAGGAGCCATTCCGCACGCTTCGGGAAACAGCACCCGTGTACTGGTGCGCGGACAGCAAATTCGGGGCGTATTGGTCAGTCTCATCGTATAAAGCGATCCAGCATGTTGAGGCATTGCCCGACATTTATTCCTCCGATTGGGAGGTCGGCGGCATCACCATTGCTGATCCTCTTGCAGGCAGCGCCAACATTCAATTACCGATGTTTATCGCGATGGATCGCCCCAAACATACCGATCAACGCCGCACCGTTGCGCCCGCCTTCACGCCAAGCGAAATGGTGCGGATGTCAGAAGACATTCGGCGGCGGACGGGCGAACTGCTAGATACGCTGCCCTACGGCGAAACATTCGACTGGGTTGATAAGGTTTCAATTGAGCTGACCACCGGGATGCTCGCGCTGCTGTTTGATTTCCCGTGGGAAGATCGCCGCAAGCTGACCTTCTGGTCGGATTGGGCGGGTGATATTGAACTGGCCAATGATCCCGCGCGCCTCGAAGAGCGACTTGGCCATTTGTTTGAAATGGGGGCGTATTTCAAACGGCTGTGGGATGAGCGCGTTGATAAGGAACCCACGCCTGACCTGATCTCAATGATGATCCATAGCGAAGCCATGAAAGACATGGGCGAAATGGAGTTTATGGGCAATCTTGTCCTCCTCATCGTTGGCGGCAATGATACGACGCGCAACACGATGTCGGGCATCGCCTACAGCCTTGATAAATTTCCTGATCAGCGCGAACTGCTCGAAAATGATCCCTCAATCATCGCGACTGCGGCAAGCGAGTTTATCCGCTGGCAAACCCCGCTCGCGCACATGCGCCGCACCGCGACGCAGGACACCGAGCTTGAGGGGCAGCAGATCAAGAAGGGCGATAAGGTCATCATGTGGTACATCTCGGGCAACCGTGATGAAAGCGTGTTTCCTGAGGCTGATAAACTGATCCTCAAGCGCGAGAATGCGCGGCGGCATCTGGCGTTTGGTTACGGCATTCACCGCTGCGTCGGTGCGCGGCTCGCCGAAATGCAGGTCGCGATTTTGCTTGAAGAAATGGCCAAGCGCCGGATGCGCGTCAATGTGGTTGGCGAACCCGTTCGCGTGGCGCAGAGCTTCGTCAATGGGTATAAATCAATGCAGGTTGAACTGAGTAGATATTAGGGGGTTTCGGATGAATCGTCATTGCGAGCGAAGCGCGGCAATCCAGTAGCGATGGCGGGACTGGATTGCCACGCTTCGCTCGCAATGACGGGGTTGATTCGAACTGAAGTCATTAGGATCACAAAGGGGACAAGGTCATGGCCACATTGTTGAAGCCTGCCGCAGACCCCTTCGACGTCAGCCGTGCCGAACTTTACGCCGAACACCGCTGGCACGAACCCTTCCGCCGCCTGCGCGCCGAAGCGCCTGTCTACTACTGCGCGAGCAGTGAATTTGGGCCGTATTGGTCAGTCTCAACTTACAAACCCATCGTTCATGTAGAGGCACTGCCCGATATCTATTCCTCGTCATGGACGAATGGCGGCGGCGTCAGCATTGCTGACCGCAACCCCGGCGACAAGCCAATGCCAAGCTTCATCAGCATGGATCGCCCCAAACATACCGACGAACGGCGCAGCGTTTCGCCTGCCTTCACGCCAAGCGAGATGGTGCGGCTGAGTGCCGATATACGGATGCGCACCGCCGAAATTCTTGATACGCTGCCCTACGGCGAACGGTTTGACTGGGTTGACCGCGTCGCGATTGAGCTGACCACGCAGATGCTCGCGATCCTGTTTGATTTTCCGTGGGATGACCGCCGCTTGCTGACCTTTTGGTCGGATTGGGCGGGCGATGTTGAAATCATCAAAGACCCTGCGAAAAATGCCGAACGCATTGGCCATCTCCATGACATGGGTGCTTATTTCAAAAAGCTGTGGGATGCACGCTCGGCCAACCCTGACGGCACTGACCTTCTGTCAATGATGATCCGTAGTGAGGCGATGCGCGGCATGGATGCGCAGGAATTTATGGGCAATCTCATCCTGCTGATCGTCGGCGGCAATGATACGACGCGCAACACGATGTCCGGCCTTGCCTATGCGCTTGATAAATTCCCTGATCAGCGCGCGGCACTAGAGGCTGACCCAAGCCTGATCCCCGGCACGGTGAGCGAAATTATCCGCTGGCAAACTCCGCTCGCCCATATGCGGCGGACGGCGCTTCAAGATACCGAGCTTGAGGGGCACCAGATCAAAAAGGGCGATAAGGTCGTCCTCTGGTATATCTCGGCCAACCGCGATGAGAGTGTATTTCCCGACGCCGATAGGCTGATCATCACCCGCGAAAATGCGCGGCGGCATTTGTCGTTCGGTTACGGCATCCACCGCTGCGTCGGCGCGCGACTGGCTGAGTTGCAAGTGACGATCCTGCTTGAAGAAATGGCCAAACGGCGTATGCGCGTTAACGTCATCGAAGAGCCTGTTCGCGTAGCGCAAAGCTTCGTCAACGGTTACCGATCAATGCCTGTGGAGCTCAGCCGCTACTAACATGAATATCAACGAAAACCCGCTCAACCCCCGGTTTAGCCCGCTCATCGCGGTTGATGCGATCCGCAATCTGATCCGCAATAAGGAGGATACTGCGCAAGTGTTCCGCTTGCTTGTGGCGCTGCGCGGCAAATCCTTCGCGCGCAATTTTAAGCGGTTTGAGGCGTCCCCCGTTGGTGCGCGTGTACTGGCCAATAAAGAAAATCTGGTCGATGTGCTGAGCGACCGCCCCTATCTCGAAGGCTTACCCAAGGGCAGCCTTGGCCACGCGTTCATCACGTTTCTCGATGGTTGCGGGATATCCCCACAAGGGCTGAACGATGCCGCGCATGAGGCGGGCCTCAAAGATGAACATTTCTCCGAAGATCTGGTGCGCTATGCCGGGCGCCTGCGTGTGCAGCATGATCTGTGGCATGTGATCGGCGGCTATGGCTGCGACGGCTTTGGCGAAGTGTGTAACCTTGCTTTTTCTTACCCGCATTCAAAGAATATCGGCATGATGATCCTCGCGATTGCAGGCGCGCATAATTATGCCAAGGCTTTCCCCGGCGAACCAATCCGCTCCGCGATGTGGGAAGGCTACCGTCGCGGCAAGCGCATCACCTGGCTGATCGGGGTCGATTGGGAAAAGCTGCTGCCGCGCCCGCTGGAGGATGTACGGAAAGAGCTTGGGGTAACGGATACGCCAAAACGCTACATGGCCGCTCCAAGAGTGATCGCCGCATCGGGGACAATGGCCCCGGCGGGGGCGTAAGAGGGGGACTTCCAACAATCAAAGGAGGCCGTTTTTGCAGAGAAAGCCAGTATGGGCGTGAAAGTTGCGCAACCGATCAGACAGCCATTTTCGGATTTACAAGCTTTGCTTTCATGTACTTCACGCCCAATATACTACCGATGATTTCTGCAACGCTTTCTCCGAACCCATCGCATTGACCGACTCGTTCGAGCCGATCGAGCGAGTCGCAAACCGGCTGGTCGGGGCAGCGTTTTCGCCGCATCGGCACGATACTTACACCGTCGCTTTGACTATGGCTGGGGTGCAAGCGTTCAATTATCGCGGGGCGATGCGACATTCGCTGCCTGGGCAGGTGCTAATCCTCCATCCCGAAGAAATA
>JAYTPB010000159.1:0-2453 GCA_043747445.1 Sphingomonadales bacterium | reverse complement strand
CGGAAATTCGATACCTAATGTCTGGCAAAGTTTTGATGTCATGGATTGTCTCTCCCCAATGTCTGTGTATCACCGCAGGCGAAGAGGAAAAGCGTAAATGTCCAAAACCCTGATCATCTTTTTGGCGCTTGTCGGCGGATTGCTGATTGGCATTGCGGTCAGCGGCGCGACGCAGGCCATTGCAATCGCTGATGTGATTGGCGCGCTCTGGCTGAATGCGCTGCGGATGACGGTGGTGCCGCTGGTGGTTGCGCTCCTCGTTACGGGGATTGTCCAGACGGCTGCCGCTGCAAGCGCCGGGCGTCTCGCGGCGCGCGCGGTGATTACGATGATGGTGATCCTGTGGTGCTCTTCAATCATGGCGGCGCTGATGATGCCCCTGCTGCTCAGCCTGTTTCCAATGCCCGCAGGGTCAGGCGAAGCGCTCCGCGCCGCACTTGCCGAGGTGCCAGCACAGGAGGGCGGCATCCCCCCGCTTGGTGATTTCCTCCGCGCGATGATCCCGACTAATCCGATTGCAGCGGCGGCCAATGACGCGATCCTGCCGTTGATCGTCTTTACCACTGCCTTTGCCTTTGCCGTCACCAAGCTTGAACCAGCCAAGCGCGCGAGCATTGGTGGATTTTTTGAAGCGATTGCTGATGCAATGGTGATCATCATAAATTGGGTGCTGGCACTCGCGCCGTTCGGTGTATTCGCGCTCGCGTTTGTAGTTGGCGCAAAGGCCGGGGCGGAAGCATTTGGGGCGCTGGCGCACTATGTCATCATATTATCTGCGCTAGGCGTGATTATCTGGATCGCCTCTTTCCTGCTCGCGCGTTTTGGGGGCGGTACGAGCTTCGTTACCTTCTTTCGCGCAGCAATGCCCGCCCAAGCCGTTGCGATTTCAACGCAAAGCTCGCTCGCCTCGCTCCCTGCGATGGTGAAGGGCGTCAAAGAACTTGGCGTGCCCGATGCGACGGCAGACATGACTCTGCCGCTGGCAGTCGCGATTTTCCGAGCGACTGGCCCGGCGATGAACCTCGGCGTCGCGCTGTATATCGCGCATTGGTACGGGATTGAACTCGGGCCGGCTCAGCTTGCCGTTGGAATTGCGGCGGGGGCAATCACAACGCTTGGCGCGGTCAGCCTGCCGGGTTCAGTCAGCTTTGTTAGCTCGATTGCGCCGATCTGTCTGGCGCTTGGTGCGCCAGTTGAACCGCTTGGGCTGCTCATTGCGGTTGAGACATTTCCTGACATTTTCCGCACCCTCGGTAATGTGACGATGGACATGGCACTCACCAAGACTGTAGCCAAAGTCACAGACTCAGAGTAAACCCGTGTTGTAATCACGCCGTTGTATGGCATCGTTAACTGCCGAACCAATGCGGAGCTGATCCAATGATACGCAAAATCGTTGTCCTGATTGCCCTTGTGGGGCTTATCGGCGTTTGGGCGTTTAGCGAAGCGCTGTTCCCCATAGAACCAATGCAATCTGCTCAGGTGAAGGTGCGTGACGGTGATACGCTGACGATGATGGGCAAGGATGTGCGCCTTTACGGCATTGATGCCCCCGAATATAAGCAAATCTGCCAAAACACAGCGGGTAAAAACTGGCCGTGCGGTGATGCCGCACGGGGAAAATTGGTAACGATCATCGGTAATTCAGAGGTTGTTTGCCTGCCCAAGGCGGTCGATAAATATAACCGAACAATTGCCACCTGCAGCACATCAACCGTGCCTGATATTGCGCTCGCGCTTGTTGAGGCGGGACTGGCCTCAAACGGCGTTGACGGCGGCGAAGGGCCATATGCGGTGAGCGAATCGCTCGCGCAGGTTGAAAAGATGGGCGTATGGTCAGGTGAATTTATGACGCCTGCCGATTGGCGCAGAGCCAATCCCCGTCAAAATGCTGAAGCCCCAACCAACGAAGGAACATCATGAAATATCGCACGCTTGGTCAGGGACTGAAAGTTTCGGCAATCGGCATTGGTTGTATGCCGATGATCCGGGGCGGCAATATCACTTATGGTGCCGATGCTGACCCAGATGAAGCGATCAAGACCATCCACCGCGCGATTGATCTGGGTGTTACCTTTTTTGATACCGCCCAGATTTACGGACCGTTTCAGAATGAGGAGCTTGTTGGCGAAGCGATTAAGGGCAAACGCGACGGATTGGTGATCGCCACCAAGTTCGGCTTCCGTTTTGATGGTAATCGGATTGTTGGCGTTGATGGTTCGCCCGCAAATGCGCGCGCCGCTGTCGAAGGATCGCTCAAACGGCTTGGCATTGATACGATTGATTTGTTTTATCAGCACCGCGTTGACCCGTCAGTGCCGATTGAAGACACGGTCGGCGGGATGGCTGAGCTAGTCAAGGAAGGAAAAGTGCGCCACATCGCGTTGTCCGAAGCTGGGCCTGAAACGCTGCGCCGTGCGGCTGCTGTCCATCCGATTGCTGCGCTGCAAAGC
>JAYTPB010000158.1:0-8932 GCA_043747445.1 Sphingomonadales bacterium | reverse complement strand
GGCATGGTCAAGAGTGAAGAGCCAGTGGCGACGATCCTTGCGACGCTGATGGCTGAGGCTGAAAGCGCGCTCGCCGCATAGACGCCCCCCGCCCAAGCTGCTAGCGTCATAGTATGCCATCTTCTGCCAGTTCATCGCGTGAAATTCTCACCCGCCTTCATGATGTGATGGCAACGCGCGCAGGTGCCCAGGCCAAGCTTAACAATGTCGTCCAGATTGTTGGTGAGGCGCTTAAGAGCGAGGTCTGCTCGGTCTATTTGCGGCGTGAGGGCGTGCTTGAGCTTTATGCCACGCGTGGGCTTAACCAAGCGGCGGTGCATGTTACGAAGCTTGCGATGGGCGAAGGGCTGGTCGGGACGATTGCCGAACAGATTTCCACGCTCAACCTTGATGAGGCGACAAGCCACCCCGATTTCGCGTTTAAGCCCGAAACCGGCGAGGAAATGTTCCACAGTTTTGCGGGCGTGCCGATTGTCCGGCGTGAAGATGCGGTTGGTGTGCTGTGCGTTCAACATGCCGAGCCGCGCCGTTATGATGATATGGAAATTGAGGCGCTTCAGACCGTGGCGATGGTGCTGTCCGAACTGATCGCCAATGCTGGACTGATCGATAATGCAGCGGCGCGCGGATCAAAGCAGGTTTCTACCGCCGCGACGCGCCTTACTGGCCTCAAACTGGTTGAGGGCATGGCGAGTGGCTTTGCGGTCTATCATCAGCCGCGCATTACGATTGAACACACCGTTGCCGAAGATACCGAGGCCGAGCGGCACCGCGTCTATTCTGCGTTTGACAAGATGCGCGAACAGCTTGACCGGATGGCGAGCCAAGCCGAATTCGGCGGCGACGGGGAGCACCGTGAAGTGCTCGAAATGTATAAGATGTTCGCCTATGATGAAGGCTGGTCACGCCGGATCAATGAGGCGATTGACAGCGGCCTGACCGCCGAAGCCGCGATTGAACGCGTCCAGCAACGCACGCGGATGCGGATGCGTCAGATTGATGATCCGCTGCTCGCTGACCGGATGCACGATCTTGAGGATATGTCGAACCGGCTGTTGCGGATCGTATCGGGTCAGCTTGGCACGGCGGCACAAGCCGGATTGCGTCAGGACACGATCCTGATCGCTAAGAACCTTGGCCCCGCCGAACTGCTTGAATATGATCGGCGGCGGTTGAAGGGCGTCGTGCTTGAGGAAGGCTCGCTTACATCGCACGTCACCATCGTTGCGCGCGCAATGGGGGTTCCGGTGATTGGCCGGGTCAAAGATGTGAAGCGCATGATTATGGACGGCGATGCTGTACTGCTGGATGCGAGCGCGAGCGCGGTGTTCGTTCGGCCAACGGCTGCAATCGCCGAAGCCTTTGACGGTAAGCTTGCCATTTCGCAAAAACGCCGCGCAAGTTTTGCTAAACTCAAATCCGAACCGCCCGTATCAAAGGATGGCAAGCGGATTAAACTGATGATCAACGCGGGTCTGCGTGACGATATTGCGGCCCTTGATTTGACGGGAGCTGACGGCGTCGGGCTATTCCGCACTGAATTTCAGTTTCTGGTATCGGCCACGATGCCGCAACGTGAGCGCCAACAGCGGCTCTACCGCGATGTGCTTGAGGCGGCGGGCGACAAGCCCGTGGTGTTCCGCACAGTCGATATCGGCGGCGACAAGGCGTTGCCCTATATGCGGCAGGCCAATGAGGTTGAGGAAAACCCGGCCATGGGCTGGCGCGCGATCCGTGTTGCGCTCGAACGCGGCGGCCTGATGAAGGCGCAGGCGCGCGCGCTGATCGAAGCGGCGTCAGGACGGACGCTTAACGTCATGTTCCCGATGGTCTCCGAACCGTGGGAATTTGATGAGGCGCGCGCGATTTTTGAGGCGCAGCGCAAATGGCTTGGCGAACGCGGCAAGCGGCTGCCGACAGCAATCCGCTATGGCAGTATGCTTGAAGTGCCAGCACTTGCCGAAATGCTTGATGTGATGCTGCCAAAGCTCGATTTCCTTTCAATCGGCACCAATGATCTGACGCAGTTCCTGTTCGCGGCTGATCGCGCGCATCCAAAACTTGCCGAGCGGTTTGACTGGCTCAGCCCCGCGATTCTGCGCTTCCTCAAACGTGTGATTGATCAGGCGAAGGCGGCCAATGTTCCCGTCACCGTGTGCGGCGAAATGGGGGGGCGTTCGCTTGAGGCGCTGGCACTCATCGGGCTAGGGATCGAACAGCTTTCGATTACCCCCGCCGCCATTGGCCCGATTAAGGCAATGATCCGCTCGCTTGATATCAGCGGCGCCCGAGAGGTTGTTGCCGACTTGGTTAAAACGCCGCCGCCTAGCCTGCGCGGCGCGTTAAACGACTGGTCGGTTGAAAACCGGGTTGAACTCTGAAATTTATTGACACTGGCTCTGTCCAGACGTTGACAGAACGCGGGTTCATTGAAAGAAGGCTGTGCAGCCACGGCGCCGAACGTGGTCAGGAGATATAATAAACGTGGTTGACACTCAGGATGCGGCAACCGCCCTATTCCCGGAACGGGTAGGGGACAGGCTTCGCGCCGCGCGTTTGGCGGCAGGGATAGATTTGTCTGACGTCGCGACCAAAACCCGCGTGCCACTTCGCCATTTGCAGGCGATCGAGGGCGGTGATTATGCGGCGCTGCCCGGTAGCACTTACTGTGTTGGTTTTGTTAAAGCGTTTGCCCGCGTCGTTGATGTCGATGAAGAAAGCGCAACAAATGATTTGCGCGCTGAGCTTCGCGAACTCAACCTTGATCAACGCGCCGAACGCATAGAATATCAAGTGGCTGATGCAACGCGCTTGCCGAGCAAAACGCTGGCATGGATCGCGGCTGCGGTAGGACTGCTTTTCGTGATCGCAGTTGGGGTATGGCGCAGCAGTTTGGTGAGCGATCCTGATCCGGTAACCCAAATCGCCGCAACGCCAAATGATGATGCAACGGTTGAAGCCCCCGGCGCTGATGATCTTGCCCCGATTGGCACAACGGTATCGCCTTCGCCCGAAGCGCTGCCGCCAGTCAATGCTGCCGGCCAAGTGGTGCTGACTGCGACAAGCCCGGTCTGGATGCGCGTTTATGATGCGGCGGACAAAGTGCTGTTTGAAAAGGAAATGGTAGCGGGTGAGCGCTTTATTGTTCCTCCCGATGCCAATAACCCGCAAATTCGCACCGGTCGTGCCGATCTGATATCAGTAACGGTTGATGGTAAAGCGGTTGCGACGCTTGGGCCGGCTCAGCGAACCGTGAAAGACGTTGGGATTAGTGCCGCAGCACTTGCCGCACGAACGCCCGCTGTCGCGGGTGCAGCGGTCAATTCATCCGCTCCGGCAGCAGTTTTGCCCGTGAGGCCTTGATCATTGCGCAAAACTGCGTCACGATTCCAAAACAGAATATAATCTTGCGTTTAGTAAAGGGAGGGCTGCCATGCGCAGACTGTTGATTGTCGCGATCCTGATGTCAGGAATTTCCGCTGCGCCGGCCATTGGGCAAAGCACTGTTATCAACTTGCGGGTTGATAAGCTTGAAAAGGAAATGAAGGCAGTTCAGCGCAAGGTCTTTCCCGGCGGCGCGGCGCTCGAACCTGAAATTGATCCAGCGACCGCCAGCAAGCCTGTCGGTACGCCGTCAAGTGCGCCGATCAATGACTTAACAGCGCGCGTCGATGCGCTTGAAACGCAGTTGCGGACAATGACGGGCCAAGTCGAGCAAGGCGAGTTTCGCCTGCGCAAGCTTGAGGACGGTTTGAAGGCGCTACGCGGTGAACATGATGCCAGACTGAAGGCGTTGGAGACTGCGAATGCACCAGCCGAAGGCGAAGCGACCGCAGTGATAGCGCAGCCTGTTGAAAAGCCTAAACCTGCTGCTGAAAAACCCAAACTGACCACAGTTGCCAAACCTGCCGCCGACCCCAAGCCCACAGTCGCCGACAAGGCAGACCCAGCGCGCAAGGCCGCAGTTGCCGCAGTCGAAATCCCCGATAGTGGTGATGCGTCCGAAGACGCATATACTTACGGTTTCCGGCTTTATTCGGCCAAACTCTATCCAGAGGCGCAGGCCAAGCTCAAAGAATATATCGCCAAATATCCCAACGGCAAGAAAGCCAGCCATGCGCGCAATTTGCTTGGCCGTGCCTATCTTGATGAGGGTAAACCAGCGCTGGCCTCGGTGGCCTTCTATGATAATTACCAGAAACTGCCGCGTGGGGAGCGTGCCGCTGACAGCCTGTCATGGCTCGGCTCGGCGCTGATACGGCTCAAGAAACCCGCCGACGCCTGCAAAGTCTACACTGAATTTAACGAGGTTTACGGGGCGAAGGCCGCCGCCGACGCCAAAGCAAGGGTCACAAAGGGCCGTGCCGACGCCAAATGCACCACCTGAGCAGGCGATTGCCCGCTTTCGCGCTGACTTGCTGAAATGCGGGTGCGCCGACGATCAGACCTACGGGATTTGCGTTTCGGGCGGCGCGGATAGTCTGGCGCTGTTGCTGCTCGCCAAGGCGGCTTCGCTCAAAATTAAGGCTGCAACAGTTGATCACCGATTGCGCGTTCAGTCTGCGACAGAGTCCCAACACGTCGCGGCGATTTGTGCGCAGCTTGGGGTGGCGCATGAGATTATCGCACTTAACAGTCCCGAGCGCGGTAACCTTTCCGATTGGGCACGCACAGCGCGTTATGCGGCGCTGCGTGATTGGGCGGCGCGCGAGCATATCGACCTGTTGATGACCGCGCACCATGCCGATGATCAACTTGAAACGATACTCATGCGGCTCAACCGGGGGTCGGGTGTTGCGGGACTCGCCGGGGTGCGCGCGCGACAAGCCGATCTCTGCCGCCCTTTGCTTGGCTGGCGCAAAAGAGAATTGGTAGAGTTGGTGGACGCTTGTGGGGTCTGCGCGGTCGATGATCCGACAAATTATGATGAAGCCTATGATCGCGCCCGTTTGCGCAAATATCTTGCGAAAATTGATTGGCTAAACCCCGAGGCCGCCACAATCAGCGCAGCCGCGCTCGCCGATGCCAATGATGCGCTTGATTGGGTTGTGCAGGGTTTGCTTGATGAACATCTGTCGCATGAAGGAACAACGCTCATCCTTACGTGTCCACCCCTTCCACGTGAACTTGCACGTCGCATTGTGATCGCCTGCATCCTCAAACTCAATCCTGCCGCAAAACCGCGCGGCGATGCGCTTGACAGGCTGTTGGCCACGTTGCAGCATGGCCGCATAGCAACCTTAGCTGGCGTAAAATGCAGCGGCGGAGTACGCTGGCGCTTTACGCTTGCGGCACCCCGGCGCACAAAGTGATCGATACAGCGTTTTACGCCATTGTTATTAAGGCTTGTTATCCTATTTATGTGTAATGCTATTCAAGCGCATGACGAAAAGGCAAGACCGATGAACGACAATAACGAACCGCAGAGCAACCCGCTGATCAAGAGCCTCTTGATTTGGCTCGGCATATTGCTTGCGCTTGCCGCGTTCGTTTCGGTGTTTGACAGCCGCAGCAAAGATACCAAGGCTGACGGTATTGCCTATTCGGAATTCCTCTCCAAGGTTGATGAGGGGTCTGTCAAAGAAGTCGTGGTCGCGGGCGATATCATCACTGGTAAGCTTAGCAACGGCGAAAAATTCAAGGTCTATGCGCTTAATGATCCGCAGCTTGCCGACCGCCTGACCAAGGCTGGGGTGCGTTTCAGCGGTCAGCCTGAGGAAACGCCAAGCATCTGGATGGTGCTGATTTATAATTCGCTGCCGTTCATTCTGATGCTCGGCATTGGCTTTTTCATCATGCGCCAAATGCAAAAGGGCGGTGGTGCTGGCGGTGCGATGGGTTTTGGAAAAAGTCGCGCGAAGTTGCTCACGGAAAAGCAGGGCCGCGTCACCTTCAATGATGTCGCGGGCATTGATGAAGCGCGTGAGGAGCTTGAGGAAATTGTCGATTTCCTGAAAGACCCAACCAAATTTACCAAACTTGGCGGCAAAATCCCCAAGGGCGCGCTGCTTGTCGGATCACCCGGTACCGGGAAAACCTTGCTCGCCCGCGCCATCGCCGGTGAAGCCAACGTTCCCTTTTTCGCGATCTCGGGATCGGACTTTGTTGAAATGTTTGTTGGCGTTGGTGCCAGCCGCGTGCGCGACATGTTTGAACAGGCCAAGAAATCTTCGCCTTGCATCGTCTTCATTGATGAAATTGATGCCGTCGGTCGTCACCGTGGATCGGGCATTGGCAATGGCAATGATGAACGTGAACAGACGCTCAACCAGTTGCTCGTCGAAATGGACGGGTTTGAACCCAATGAAGCTGTGATCATTATCGCCGCGACCAACCGCCCCGATGTGCTTGATCCTGCCCTCCTCCGTCCGGGCCGCTTTGACCGTCAGATCAATGTGCCGCTTCCCGACATTGAGGGCCGCAAGAAAATCCTTGAAGTTCACATGAAGAAGGTTCCAATCGCTCCGGACGTTGACGGCGCAACGCTTGCACGCGGCACACCAGGATTTTCGGGCGCTGAACTTGCCAATCTTGTTAACGAAGCGGCGCTGTTGGCGGCGCGCCTTGGCAAGCGTTTGGTCGCGATGAATGAATTTGAAGAAGCCAAAGACAAGGTTTACATGGGCGCTGCTCGCCGCTCAATGGTGATGACGCAGGAAGAAAAGGCCGCAACCGCTTGTCACGAGGCCGGACATGCGCTGGTTTCGATCCATGTCGAAGGCAATGATCCGCTCCACAAAGTGACAATCATTCCGCGCGGACGTGCACTTGGCGTGACATGGAACCTGCCTGAACGTGACACGCTGTCGGTCAGCATGAAACAGATGAAGGCGAAGCTTGCGCTTGCTTTTGGCGGACGCATTGCCGAGCAGCTATTCTACGGCGAAGGTGAGCTGAATACCGGCGCATCAAGCGATATCGATCAGGCGACCAACATGGCGCGCGCGATGGTAACGCAGTACGGCATGAGCAAAAAGCTCGGCTGGCTCCGCTATCAAAACACCCAAAGCGATTATATCGCTCAAGATACGGCACGCGTCATCGATGATGAAGTCCGCGCGCTGATTGAAGAGGCTGAAGGCGTCGCACGTAAGGTACTGACCAAGCATATTGATCAGCTTCGCACGATAACTGACGCCTTGCTTGAATTTGAAACGCTTTCGGGTGATGATATAAGGGAACTGCTCAAGGGTGTGAAGCCTAATCGTAGCGACAGCGATCACGGCAAGCCCAAAGCGCTTTCAACGGGTGGTTCGTCAATTCCCCGCACACGCAAACCAAAACCAATAGGTGGGGCTACTCCACAGGGGGCGTAACAGCCTCAGCATATCCAACCCGCTCATGTCGAGCGAAGTGGAGACACGCTTATGTCGTATCTCGACTTCGCTCGACCTAAACGCGGCAAAAATTCTAACTCTTCAGTTTCCAGCCGCTCCGCAGCAGCAGGTAACACCCCACCCCGAGTACGATATTGATCGCGAGCAGCACCATTGATCCTAAAACCACGGGCGAATCTGCCACGCCGATGAAACCGTAGCGAAATCCGGATATTGCGTAGAAAAACGGATTGGCATGGCTGATCGCGGCAAAGGTTGGTGAAAGCCGATCCACTGAATAAAATGTGCCCGATAATAGCGAGAGCGGCGCGACGACAAAATTGCTGACCGCTGCGGCATGATCGAATTTCTCTGCCCAGATTGAGGTCAATACCCCAAGTAGCGATAGCATCGCCGAGCCAAGTAACCCAAACCACAGGATCGCCCAAAGATGCTGCACACCGACATGCACCCCTGGCCAGATCAGCATCGCGCCCCACACCGCGAGCCCAACGCAGACCGCGCGCGTCATCGCGCCGCCCACCATCGCAACGAGCAATTCGCCCACTGAAAGCGGCGGCATCAGATAATCAACAATCGTTCCCTGAATTTTACCAACAAGGAGTGAGAAGCTCGAATTGGCGAAGGCATTTTGCATCATTCCCATCATGATCAGGCCCGGCGCGATGAAATCAGCAAAGGGAACGCCCATCACGGCGGGCTTAACGCCACCCAAAGAAACCGAGAAAATGACAAGGAAAAGCAGCGTTGTAATCGCTGGCGCCCAAATCGTTTGCAACTGCACCTTGAAAAAGCGGTGAACTTCCTTGATATAGAGCGTTCGCAGGCCGCCCCAGTTTACCCGTTTGATTACGGGAACGCCGGGTTCGCTAAGTGTGCGCTGGCTTGTAGCGGAGATTTCCGCCACTTTCTGGCTATGGGGTGTAATTTCTGGCGTGCTGTTCATCGTCTATCCGACTATCGGTTGACGGGGTGTTCCGCAAGCGTCGCATGTATTTTTAAGGGTAACCAATGTCCTGGACTGATGAACGCATCGATAAACTCAAGGCGATGTGGGAAAAAGGTATGACGGCAAGCCAGATTGCCGAAGAGCTTGGCGGCGTCAGCCGTAACGCCGTGATTGGTAAAGCGCACCGGCTTGATCTCCAGTCGCGCCCTTCGCCTGTCAAATCAAACGATGATGACAAATCAGGTGCCAAAAAAGCAGCAGCAGCAAAGGCCACTAAGCCAGCGCCGCGCCCTGCCGAAGCAGCACCCCCGCGTCCTGAACCTATCATTACGCGCACGCCCCCGCCGCCGCCAAGTGCTGCGGCACCCACGCCAGTTCCCGTGCCAACATCGCCGCACGCCCCGACTGGGGCACAGTTGCGCTCAATCGGCCCCGGTGGTTTCTTACGCCAAGGGCCGGGCGATCAAGCCCCACCCGCCACACCAGCGCCGCCGCGCCGCCTTGTCCCAGCCAAGCCAAGCGCCGAAATCGCGGGCAAGACGAGCCTGCTCGATCTCAATGAACGCATTTGCAAATGGCCGCTTGGTCACCCCGGTGAACCGAACTTCCATTTCTGCGGAGACAAGGTGAACCCCGGCTTCCCTTA
>JAYTPB010000157.1:0-25662 GCA_043747445.1 Sphingomonadales bacterium | reverse complement strand
TCACACGTTCAAAAAACGTTTAATCCGGTGACGATGTTTCTCGTCAACGGGGTGATGTTGCAGGGTGAAATCGCGGCTTACGATTTGTTCTGTATGCTGCTCCAGCGCGACGGCATGGTGCAGCTTGTTTACAAGCATGCAATTTCGACGGTTCAGCCGGCCAACCCGCTTAATCTTGCCGAAGAAGATGATCAGGACAACGATTGAGCGTTTTTTCCCGAAGTAGTGATGACGGTGTCGCGCGCGGTGCACGTGCCGTTGTCATTTGCCCAGAAACTGGCCGGTCAAAGCTGCGCGGCACTGATGCACGGCTTGAAGAGGCGGCAGGTCTTGCGGCTGCCATCGGCATTGATGTGGTTGACCGGGTGGGTGTCAAAATCCGCGATGTAAGGCCAGCGACGCTATTTGGCAGCGGCCAACTCGAAAGTCTAAGCGCCAACGTCAACATGCACGAAGCTGAGCTTGTGATCGTCGATACGTCGCTGACCCCGGTGCAACAGCGCAACCTTGAAACCGCGTTCAAGGCCAAGGTGATTGACCGCACCGGGCTGATCCTAGAAATTTTTGGCGAACGTGCCGCGAGTGCCGAAGGGCGCTTACAGGTTGAACTCGCCCATCTTGATTATCAGGCAGGGCGGCTGGTGCGCAGTTGGACTCACCTTGAGCGGCAGCGCGGCGGCTTCGGCTTTCTCGGTGGGCCGGGTGAAACACAGATTGAGGCCGATAGGCGGATGATCCGTGACCGCATGGCAAAGCTCCGCCGTGAACTTGCTGACGTTAGCCGTACCCGCACACTCCACCGCAGCCGTCGTAAACGCGCGCCGTGGCCGGTGATTGCGCTGGTTGGCTATACCAATGCAGGAAAATCAACGCTTTTCAATCGGTTAACGGGTGCTTCTGTTATGGCGGAGGATTTGCTCTTCGCCACGCTTGACCCAACGATGCGGCATATCTCGCTACCCGGTATTGATAAGACGATTTTGTCCGATACCGTCGGGTTCGTTTCCGACCTGCCGACACAGCTTGTTGCTGCGTTTCATGCTACGCTTGAGGAAGTGATTGATGCTGACCTGATCCTTCATGTCCGAGACATATCGCATGAAGATAGCGACGCGCAGTGTGATGATGTTATCAAAGTGCTCAGTGATATCGGGATTAGCGGCGAAAACGGCGCACCGCTCATTGAGGCATGGAACAAGATTGACTTGCTTACCCCCGAAGCACAGGAATTTCATAAGGCTGAGGCTGCGCGCCGCGATGACGTTGTGTTGCTCTCGGCGCTAACGGGAGAGGGTGTTGCCCCGCTACTCGCCATGCTTTCGACTCGCCTCACCAAGGCGCGGCGGATCCATCATATCAATGTTGGAGCAGGCGACGGCGCAACAATTGCGTGGCTTCATGCGCATGGCAGCGTTGTTGATGAAAGCGTAGAGGATGATCAGATGCTGATCGAGGTGCGGCTATCCGACGAAGATTTTGCGCGTTTTCAGTCGCGCAGCTTGGCCTGAACCCAAAGCGCTTCCTTCGCGTCGAGATCAAGTGCTGCAAATTCTTCGCCAGCGATATCTTCCATCACGCGAAATCGCTTTTCAAATTTGCCGTTGGCGCGGCGCAGCGCCTCCTCAGGTTCGACGCCAAGATGGCGCGCCCAGTTGACGACTGCAAACAGCAGATCACCAATTTCTTCAGCACGGTGAATGTCTGAAGAAGCGGCCTTAACCTCATCGATTTCTTCAAATATTTTTTCGAGGGCACCGCGATCATCAGGCCAGTCAAAGCCAGTCCGCGCCGCCCGCTTTTGCAACTTTTCTGCGCGCATTAACGCTGGTAGCGATAGAGCGACACCGCCAAGCGCACTTGCATCGGTTGACGCGCCGCGCTCAGCCGCTTTCAAGGCTTCCCAATCGGGCTTGTCCTTATTCTCGCCAAAGACATGCGGATGGCGACGGATCATCTTGTCACAAATTGCATTCACAACATCGGCAAAGTCAAAATGACCGGTTTCCTCGGCGATGCGCGCATGGAAAGCGACTTGGAACAGCAGGTCACCAAGCTCATCAACCAGCGCCGCCATATCAAGCCGCTCAATCGCGTCAGCGACTTCATAGGCTTCCTCAATCGTGTATGGCGCGATTGTCGCAAACGTCTGCTCGACATCCCATGGACAGCCATTTTGCCGATCACGCAACCGCGCCATAATCGCAATTAACGGCGCAATATCGACGTGAGGGGGGTCTGAGAGTGGTTTCATCCAAAGATATCCATAAGTCTGATAATATACATTATGTAAAATTTAATTTGATATAAGAACGCTAAGGGTTGAGGATCATCGTGCTGCCATCAACCCGCCAGCCTTTGAGCGACGAGAGAAAATCCATCCCCAGCAAGTTCACATCACCAAAGCTTTCTGACACCAACACCGGAAAATCTTCGCGTGTGATCGGCCCTACGCTTAACCGCGCGATCCGTGCGCGCTGCGCTGTGGTTGATCCATTCGCTGTGTCGATTGAAACCGGAAAGCCTGACTGCGACACTTCAACGCCGCCAGTTTGAGCCGCCCCAACTGACAAAGCAGTTTGCGTCGCACCGCTATCAATCAGGAATCTGACGCTGCGCCCATTGATTTCGCTATTCACATTGAAATGGCCGTCTTCGCTTTTGGTAATGCGTACTGTGCCATCGGTGCTGCGTGGTGCAGACGGGTTAAAATCAGCGGTCAAGCGCTGCCAGAGTGCCCCCGCCTCACCTCTGAACGAAAACAGAACAAAGCCAAGTGCGAAAATCCCGATCCAAGCGAGGACATATTTCATCGTTTGACCGAGCGGTAGTTTTCGCGCGAACAATCCGCTTGCCACGATCATCAGGACGATGAGGCTGTAAACAAGGCTCGATGTATCGCTATCGCTCATTGTGACGCAGCTTTAGTGAACAGATTAAAGAAGTTTACGCGCGATTGTTCAGCCAATGTCTCAATGTCTACACCGCGCAATTCACTGAGGAAACGGGCGGTGTCAGCAACAAAAGCTGGCTCGCAGGGTTTGCCACGATGCGGCACCGGCGCAAGGAACGGCGCATCGGTTTCGATCAGCAAGCGATCATCGGGAATCATTGCGGCGCTTACCTGCAAATCCTTGGCATTTTTGAAGGTTACGATGCCCGATATTGAGATATAAAGCCCCAAATTCAATGCTTTATCGGCGAAATCCTGACTTGCAGTGAAGCAGTGGATCACGCCAGTATAGGCACCCTTCCCCATTTCATCGGCGAGTATGTCCGCTGTATCATCGTCGGCATCGCGGGTGTGGACGATCAGCGGCAGGCCAGTTTCGCGCGCCGCCGTGATATGTGAGCGAAAACTCGTGCGCTGTTGCTCCCGGTCACTCTTATCATAATAATAATCGAGGCCGGATTCACCAATGGCGATGACACGGGGATGCGCCGCGCGCGCGATCAACTTGGCCGCGTCGATTTCAGGATGCGCATCGGCCTCATGCGGATGAATGCCAACGCTCGCCCAGACATCTGCTTCGCGTTCAGCAACCCCAACAACAACATCCCACTCGCTTTCACGCGTCGAGATATTGAGCATTCCACTCACCCCAGCCGCGCGCGCACGGGCGAGAACGGCGGCCTGATCCTCGACCAAGCCCTTGTAAACAAGATGACAGTGCGAATCGATGAACATCAGGCGGAACCATCCAATGCAAAGCGCTCATATCCTTCTCCGCGCCTCCGCGCCTCCACGCGAATAATCAGTGTGTTTAATTCACGCGGAGGCGCGGAGACGCGGAGAAAGGTCATTCTGAAGCGCCCTCTGGCATTTCAAGGCGCGGGAAGGCCGCTGTCGGCTTTGAAATTGACCATTGGTTTTGACTATTCGCAAGACTAGCAAACGTGCGATTGGCAGCGGCGATACCGAGCGCGTCAAGAATCAACGCGGCTCCCGTCGGCACCACCGGCTGAATTGCAATTGCTAACTGACGTATGGTTTCGCAAAGCGTGTTTAATACCCTGATCATCCGTTCAGGATCAGTTTTACGCAACGCCCACGGCGCTTGTTCGTCAACATATCTGTTGCAGGCGAATACAGCCCTCATCCATTCTGTTAAGCCGATTTGAAAATTAAGATCCGAAAACGATTCTTGCATACGCTCAATTTCGCTTTTAACGGTCAGGATCAAACCTTCATCTTTGACTTCAAGAAGGTCAGTTTCAGCAAAAGCTACTCCCGGAGCGTTGCTGGATGGAATCTCGCCGTCGAGATTCTTGTAGACGAAACTCAACACACGCTGCGCCAGATTGCCAAAACTGTTGGCCAATTCCGCATTACACCGCGTCACAATCGCCTCGGCTGAATAGCTCCCATCCTGCCCGAAACTCACCTCGCGCAGAAGGAAATAGCGCAGTTGATCGACGCCAAATTTATCAGCTAATTCAATAGGATCGACGACATTCCCGAGACTCTTTGACATCTTCTCGCCGCGCGCCAGCAGAAAGCCGTGGCCGAAGATTGCCTTGGGCAGCGGCAGCCCCGCCGACATGAGGAACGCAGGCCAGTACACCGCGTGGAAACGCACAATGTCTTTGCCGATCAGGTGCAAGTCCGCCGGCCAGAAGCGCGCGAAACCACCGTCTTGGTCGGGATAGCCAACCCCGGTCATATAGGTCGTCAGCGCATCAACCCAGACATACATCACATGCCCCGGCGATCCCGGCACAGGCACGCCCCAATCAAAGCTGGTACGCGATACGCTGAGATCGCGCAGTCCGCCCTCGACAAAGCGGATCACCTCATTGGCGCGGCTTTCGGGACGCAGAAAATCGGGATTATCGCGGAAATGCGCGAGCAATTGACCCTGATATTTGGACAGGCGGAAAAACCAAGTCTCCTCTTTCGTCCATTCAACGGGCGTTCCTTGGGGTGACAGCTTGACGCCCCCTTCCCCATCAATCAGCTCTTTCTCATCATAAAAGGCTTCATCGCGAACCGAATACCAGCCTTCATAACGATCAAGATAAAGGTCACCTGATGCCTCCATCGCTTTCCACAGCGCAATGCTAGCAGCGTGATGGCGCGGCTCGCTGGTACGGACGAACGCATCATAGGAAATATTGAGTTTTTCGCACATCGCCTTGAAATGTCCTGACATTTCGTCAGCAAATTCAAGCGTATCGCGCCCCGCCGCACGCGCGGTTTGCACCATTTTGAGGCCGTGCTCATCAGTGCCTGTTACCAGCCGAACGTCGCGCCCCTGCATTCGGTGAAAGCGTGCAATCGCATCGGCGGCGATGGCTTCATAAGCGTGGCCGATATGCGGCTTGCCATTGGGGTAAGCGATGGCGGTGGTGATGTAATATGGTTCTGACATGCAGTCAGGCTTTAACGCTTGGCGCACCGTGAGCAAGGCCTGCGACGATCCCGGCGAGCGCAAATATAGTCATTTGTGGATCAAGTGATTGGCGGACAGCGCTTTCGGACAGGCTGCGCGCCGCTTCCCACGCAGATAGTGCGGCAGCAAGCGGTGGCCCGCTGCGCTGAGCGGCAGTGCGCGCAATGAACGCAGGTGTGCGCGTGAGGAAGGCTTCATAGCGCGCTTGTGCCGATTTCAGCGAGAGTTTCTGCGCAAGTTCGGCGCGCACTGCATTCGTCTCATCGCCCTCATCCATGAGACGCGCAAGCGCTGTATCAATCGCAGCGATATCAAGCCCCGCAAATCCAAGTGCTCGGCCCGGAGACCCTGCTCCCGCAGCGATCAACGCCGCAATCTCGCCCTCATCAGCGTTTGGCAATTGGCCGCGCACCACCTGCCGCATTGCACTATCATCAAGTGGATCAAAGCGCAGCGTGCGGCAGCGCGACCGGATTGTCGGCAGCAACCGCCCCGGCGCGTGGCTGATCAGCAAGAAAATCGTGCCTGCGGGCGGCTCTTCTAGGCTTTTGAGGAGGGCATTGGCCCCTGCCCGCTCCATATCGTCAATCGCATCGACGATCACGATCCGCCGGTTTGAGAATGATGGTTTGAGCGCAAACACACTACCTAGCGCGCGCACCTGATCAACGGTGATGCTGCGCGCGCGCTCAAGATCGCTCGGCCAATCGCGCCGATCAACATCGCGGACGGCTTTGGGGTCTTTGGGCAAGCGCTCAAGCGACACGAGATCGGGGTGGCTGTGCGCGTCAACCAATTTGCCGATTGGGTGATCATCAGGCACATGAAGCCCGTCGCGGACAATTGGTGGCCCCGCCGCAACGCTCAGCGCGCGTTTGGCGAGCGCATGAGCAATGCTTGCCTTGCCAATCCCTTGTGGGCCAGTGAATAGCCAGCCATGATGCAACCGCGCTCCGCTGAGTTCGCCAAGAAATGCCGCGATTTGAAAGTCATGGCCAATGATATTCATAACAAATCTTCGATTGCCGCGATCAGCCGCGCGGTGACGTGACCAGCGTTTCCTTGCGCATTGATTATACGGATGCGCTTAGGCTCCGCCTCGGCAAACGTCGCAAAAGCGTGTGCCACGCGCTGATGATAAGCCCTATTTTTAGCGCCAAAGCGATCAACGTTACCCCCGTCCCTTGTGGCGGCACGCGATTCGGCTTCGTTATCAGGCAGCGTGAGGATGAGTGTGCGATCAGGCAGCGTGCCTTCGCTACCAATCCTGTGTAACGTCATGACGTCCTCATCGGAGAGGCCGCCTGCTCCGCCCTGATAAGCGCGGCTGCTATCAATGAAACGGTCACACAGCACCCAATCACCACGAGCAAGCGCTGGTCGGATCAGTTTTTCGACATGGTCTGCGCGTGCTGCCGCGAACAGCAAAGCCTCGGCACGAGCGCTCCATTTATCTTCGCCGCCTTGCATGAGGAGCGCGCGGATCGCCTCTGCGCCGTCGCTGCCGCCGGGTTCACGCGTTGTAACAACATTATGCCCGCGCGTGGTGATCGCGTTCGCAAGCGCCTTTAGCTGCGTTGATTTTCCAACGCCCTCGCCGCCTTCAAGCGTGATGAAGCGCCCCGTCATGGCTTAGAAAAAGGACGTCAGGCCAGCCCAGACGCGGCCAAAGAAACCCGCCTCACCAACGTCACTTTCGGCAACGAGCGGCATGATCTGCGGCGGCGTATCAGCGGTTGTGATGATGAGATCAGCGATATGCTGACCCTTTTTGATTGGCGCTTTCACTGGCCCATCATAAACCACTTTGGCCCTGAGCGTCGCGGCGGCACCCACTGGCAGCGTCACAGCAATCGTGCGCGGCGCGACTAAGCCGACTTCGGATGCATTGCCCATTTGCACCTCGGCACTGTCAACACGTTTGCCCGCTGCAACAATTGGCTTGGCCTCCCACGCTTTCTGGCCCCATTCCATGAACTTGACCGACTCAGTGATGCGGTTGTTGAAGCTATCCAGCCCCGCGACCACCATCACCAAACGCCTGCCATTTTGTTCGGCGGATCCAACAAAGCCGTAACCTGCCTCATCAGTATGACCAGTTTTAATCCCATCGGCCCCTGCAACTTTACCAAGCAACGGATTGCGGTTGGGCTGAACAATATCTTTGCCAGAGCCAAGCGTTTTGCCCCAGGTGAAGTCCTTCAACCCATAAAATTGCTTGTAAAGATCGGGATATTTATCGAGCGTCGCCTTACCCAAGGTCGCAAGATCACGCGCCGAAGTATAAGTAACCCCGCCATCAGGCCAGCCATTCGATGTGCCGTAATTGGTGTTCGCAAGGCCAAGCCGCTTAGCCGTTTCGTTCATCTGCGCAACAAACGCCGCCTCAGTGCCGAACATCCCTTCCGCCAAGACAACGCATGCGTCGTTGCCCGAAAGCGTCGCAATTCCGTGAAGCAGATTTTCGATGCTCACCTGTTCGCCGACCGATAGGAACATCGTTGATCCCGCCTGCGGGCCGTGCCATTTTTCCCACGTTTCTGGGCGAACGGTGAATTTCTGATCAAGTTTGAACTTGCCCTGCGCAATCAAATCAAACGCCAGATGCATCGTCATCATCTTCGCCATCGACGCTGGCGGAATGCGCCGTTCGGCATCCTTGGCATACAGCACTGCACCCGACGACAAATCGACCATATAAGCAATTGGCGCGGTCGTCTCAAACGGAGGGGCTGCTGCCGAAACGGGCAACGAAAGCGCCGCGATGGCGGCAAAGGACGCGAATACAGGCTTCATAATCATACTTTCAAACAGGCAAAGGAGGCTTAGCGAGTCACTCGCGCATCGCGATAGCCTTTTGCAGCGAGCGGGCCAAGCGCTGTGCGCGCGCTTTCTTCGCTCTCATAGGGGCCAACGCGCACACGCCAGATATTACCTGCCGAAACGACGCTGCCGCTTGCCTTTTTGGCCAATGCGTCAGCGCGTGCTTGGCTTGAGAAAGCCCCAATTTGAACGAAATATTCGCTGGCAATCGATGACGCGTCTGCGCGCGTATTCGCAACTACAGGCGCTGGCAAAGCAACCGCAGAGGGTTTGGGCTTTGCCTTCATTGGCGCAGCATCGGGCGGATCAAATTGTGCGCCCGCTATATTGGCAACCGCGGTTGGGACAGTTGGCGCAACCACAGGCTTGGCTTTATTGGGCTTGCTTGCAACCGTTGGGCTGGCCTCTCCGAGTTTGAGGTTTCGGCGAAGTGCGGCCAATAATGAAGGCGGCGTGGCCAAACGCTCGGTTGCTGCGCCGCCACTTTGTAACTGTCGTCGCTCAAATTCAGGTGGATTGACCCTGCGAACGCGCACCGGAAATTGCCCTTGCGTTGTCACGCCTAGCTGACGCGCTGCTCCGGCTGAGATATCAATGATCCGGCCGCGCTTAAATGGCCCACGGTCGTTGACGCGAACGAGAATCGTGCGCCCGCTATCAAGGTTCGTTACTTCCGCAAAGCTTGGCAGCGGAAGCGTATTATGAGCGGCAGAAACACCGTCTGGATTAAAAATTTCGCCACTAGCGGTTGGATTGCCGCGCAGTTCATCGCCGTACCAGCTTGCGTAGCCCACCTCATCATAGTTGACTTTGTCAACTAAAACCGGGGGCTGGGCATTGGCTTTATCTGGTGCCGTCTCAAGCTGAGGTACCGAAGCCGAAGCAGGGCTATTTCGCGTTTGCGCTTCACCGATATCGCTGCCAAAAATGCCGCAACTGGCAAGAACAAGCGCCGGAACGCCAATCAGAACAAGATTATTTTTCCACCGCATCTGCAAGCAACCCCACCGAAAGCCCGTAAAAGTTCGAGCAATTATATTCGAGGATAACGCGGTAATTGCCAGTGAGCAAATAGGCGGGTGCATCCGGGCCATCGGGTTCGATCAGGCTCGCCATCTCGGAATCACGAAAACTCTTGCCCGGATAAGGGGTTACGCCAAGTGAACGCCACTCAGAAATCATCTTCCACTGGCTATGCCGCTCATGCACACGCGGGCAACGCGGCGCTACAGTGCGCGATTTAATAGCAGCACGGTCAAGCGACGCAGGCACATTCGCGCGGATGCCCCACGGCACCCCTGCCCGCCAACCAGCATTGACGAAATAATTGGCGATAGAGGCAAGCGCGTCGGCCTCATTGCTCCAAATATCGGCGCGACCATCACCATCGCCGTCTTTGCCGAGGCGGATATACATGCTTGGCAAGAATTGCGGATATCCGGTCGCGCCAGCCCAACTTCCTTTAAGCCGTTCGCGCGGAAAACCTCTATCCATCATTTTGAGAGTGGCGATAAATTCGCCGCTAAACAGTGCGCGCCGCCGCCCCTCAAACGCGAGTGTGGCGAGCGCATTGGCAAGATCAAAATTGCCCGTCACTTTGCCGTAAGCGGTTTCATTGCCGTAAATTGAAACCATAATCGATTCGGGCACGCCCGTTTCGCGCTCAACCCTCTCAAGCAGCGGGCGAAGTTCCTGATATTTGATCCGGCCCGCCGAAATCCGCGCCGAATCGACATGACGCGCATAATAAGGCGCAAATTTGGGGATCGGTGCATTGGGATCAGCACCCGGTTGTCGCCGATCAAGCGCGACCACGCGTGGATCAAAGGTGAGCGTTGGGATGACAGCCATCACCGTCCGCTGACTAACCCCCTGCCGCGCGGCTTCCTGTGCCAAAACCGAAACATAGGCCGAAAAACCTGCGTCTTCGGGCGGGGTGTTCTGCGCAACTGCCGTTGAGCTAGAAAGGCAAACTGCCCCGATCAGACCAAAGCCAACCGCGATACGCGTACGAAATTTTACATCACTCATGCGAACCTTGTTGCACACATGCGCACCCGCGTGAATTGCCATTCGTCCCAATGCTTGCACAAAAGACCGTTTCGCGTCTAAAGGCGCTTCCAGTGCGGACAGGTGGCCGAGTGGTTTAAGGCAGCGGTCTTGAAAACCGCCGTGGGTGCAAGCTCACCGTGGGTTCGAATCCCACCCTGTCCGCCAATTTTTAGCCCATTACGAGTTTGTGGGCTTCTTCCAGCAGCGCGACTTTCGCCGCAAGATCAATTGCAAGCGGCAGTTGGGCAACTCCGATTAAGCGCCGCATGATTTCGATTCCAGCAATCCGGTTGGCAAGCGCCATATCAACGGGGTGGCCGTAGCGCGCGATCAGTCGCGTAGTCGACTCCTCAGGCTGATTGCTCAGCCGCAGGTGCGCGATCAGCACACCCAAATCCCACTCGCGCGGGCCGATCCAGCAGAATTCAGGGTCGATCACAAACAGCCCCTGCGGCGTCGTCAGCCAGCTTCCCGGATAAAGATCACCGTGGAGCAATACACCGGACAAATCACCTAAATAAACAGCTTTAACTATCTGAACTACCGCGATAAACTCGCCGTCACGCTTCAATTTATCAGCGTAAATTTGCAGCCCCGGCGTGATCGCATCAACGTCAAAACCGCTGGCCGGATCAAGCGGAAAATCGAAAATATGGAGCGCATTAAGTTCGCGCATTGCCCGGTTGGAAAGGCGCGGATCGGCGGCCACCGGTAGCGCATGTAGCGCACGCATCCAATCGGCCACGGCGTCAAGATCAGCACCCGAAATCGGCGCCCCGGCATAGGCCGCCATGCCGTCAGCACCCGCCCCGAGATCGGCGAACAAGTTGGCCGTAGCGCCCTCATCAAAGCCCAAATGCGCTGGCATGGCCGCCCCGGCAGCGCTCCCTGAAACCGCCGCGTAGAACGCAGCCTCAACCCCGGCACGGCCAATTGGAGCCGGAATATCGGGGTATTTCTCAACCCAAGCGTGTGCGCGTTTGAGGATCAGCGTGACCCCGTCATCAAGCGTCACCCGCTCAACAAGGTTCATGTTGCCCGCCCCAGCGACCGTAACTGAGACGACATGGCGACCCGCCGGGCACCAGCCAAGCGCACCCAAAACCTCAGCCGCATCCCCCATCACAAACCACCTTTTTTCGTGAAATTACAGAGTGGAACTAGTGGACGGGGTCAGGCCTGGCTAGGGGGTAAAAAAGCGGAGAAATGCGTGCAACGCCCCTTCAAAATGGCATGAAATGTGCCCAAAACGTCGTTTTCGTTGGGTGAGATTTGATCAGAATGTCATCATCTTTGCTGCAAATAAGCTTATCGCTTCGCAAATATCGCGCTAATGCCTCTAATATGACGCCAAATGATTTCATCCGCAAATGGCGCGCTAACGCGTTGAAGGAACGCAGCGCCAGCCAAAGCCATTTCAACGATCTCTGCGCGCTGCTGGGCGTTCTTGATCCTAATGCCGCTGATCCCGTTGGCGAATGGTTCACCTTTGAAAAAGGTGCGTCAAAATCCGGTGGCGGCGAAGGTTGGGCCGATGTCTGGCGCAAGGAATGTTTTGCGTGGGAGTATAAGGGTAAGCACGCCAATCTGGAAAAAGCCTACCAGCAATTGCTGCAATACAGCGTCGCTCTGGAAAATCCGCCCTTGCTGATCGTGTCCGACATGGATCGCATCATCATCCGCACAAACTGGACGAACAGCGTTCAGGAAAAGCACGAAATCACTCTCGATGATCTGCTCGACGGCGAAATAAGGGCGCGGCTGAAACATGCCTTTGTTGATCCGGAAGAACTAAAGCCCCGCAAGACCAGGCAAGAGCTGACCGAGGAAACCGCTGGTGAATTTGCCGGGCTTGCCCAGCGGCTGCGTGACCGTGGGCATGATTCTTATCAGGTCGCCCATTTCGTCAACCAACTGGTTTTCTGCATGTTTGCAGAGGATGTTGATCTGTTGCCCAACCATATGTTCACCAAAATGTTGAACGTGTGCCGGTTTGAATGGGACAATTTCACGCTGCACGCAGGCACGTTGTTCCGTGCGATGGCCGATAAGGGCGGCATGGTCGGTTTTGATCGGGTTGACTGGTTTAACGGCGGGCTTTTCGATGGGGCGGAACCATTGCCGCTCACCGAGGATGATGTCGAGCAACTGGCAACGGTCGCCAAACGCGATTGGTCACAGATTGACCCGTCGATACTGGGCACGCTGTTTGAACGCGGGCTAGACCCCGCAAAGCGCAGCCAGCTTGGCGCGCATTATACCGACCGTGAAAAGATCATGATGATCGTCAAGCCGGTGATCATCGATCCGCTGGAGGCCCGAATGGGCCGATGCGCTGAGCAAGATGACCGCGCTGATCGACAGCGCGCCGAAACGGACTAAGGAAAAGCTGCTGTCCCCGGCGGAAAAACGCAAGGGGGAAAAGTTGACCGATGAGGCTGCGAAAATTCATGGGACTTTCATTGATCGGCTTGTCAATTTTCGTGTGCTTGATCCTGCCTGTGGTTCGGGCAATTTCCTATATGTCGCGCTGCGTTCGCTCAAAGATTTGGAGCACCGCGCCAATCTGGATGCCGAGGCGCTTGGGCTTCCGCGCGGCTTCCCACGCGTTGGCCCCGAATGTGTGCTTGGGATCGAGCTTAACCCTTACGCGGCCGAACTTGCGCGGGTGAGCGTGTGGATCGGCGAAATCCAGTGGATGCGCCGCAACGGATTTGACGCGGCCAAGAACCCGATCTTGCGGACGCTTGATACGATTGAGTGCCGGGATGCTGTACTGGCGTGGGAGACTTCCCCCCTCCCCTGAAGGGGAGGGGCTTAAACGCCGACCCGTCCGCGCGGAGTGGCCAGCGGCAGATGTGGTGGTGGGCAATCCGCCGTTTTTGGGCAATAAAAAGATGATCAGCGGCAGCCCTGCCACCAAAATAAACCCCGCTAAAGAAGGCTTGGGAGAGGAATACACCCTAGCGCTGCGTAAAGCGTGGCCGGAAGTTTCCGGAGGCGTTGATCTGGTCTGCTATTGGTTTGTCAAAGCATGGGAGATGATGGCGGCAGGCAAGCTTAGGCGCGCTGGGCTAGTTGCCACCAACTCCATTCGAGGCGGTGCTAATCGCGAAGTTTTGAAACCTATGGTTGAGCATGGCCGGATTTTTGAAGCATGGAGCGATGAAGAGTGGACGGTTGACGGAGCAGCCGTGCGCGTTTCGATGGTGTGTTTTGATATGGCGCACGGTGAGCGGGCTTTGCTCAACGGCAACTCGGTTGCTGTGATTTACGCGGGATTGGCGGATAACGGAAATGATGTCGATCTGACTGCTGCACTCACAATGTCTGAAATGCAAAACCTCTGCTACCAGGGCACGATCAAGGGTGGAGATTTTGATATCGACGGAGAAACAGCTCGGGAATGGCTCGGGCGGCCTCTCAACCCCAACGGAAAACCCAATAGCGAAGTCGTCAAGCAGTGGACTAATGGCATGGATATCACACGACGACCAAGTGATACATGGGTTATCGATTTTGGCACTAATATGTCTGAGGAGGACGCTGCACTTTTCGAGCAGCCGTACTTACATATTTTAGAAAACGTAAAGCCTATTCGCTCTTTGGTTCGACGGCAGAATCATCGAGAAAATTGGTGGCTTCATGGGGAAGCCAGACCAGGAATGCGTCGAGTACTTGAGCCGCTGCTAAGGTATATCGGGACGCCCCGAGTTTCAAAATATCGGCTATTCACTTGGATGTCTAAAGCAACCTTACCAGATAGCGCAATTTACGCCATCGCCCGAGACGACGACACCAGCTTCGGCATCCTCCATTCGACCTTCCACGAACTTTGGTCGCTGCGGATGGGCACGTTTCTCGGTGTGGGTAATGATCCGCGCTATACTCCGTCAACCACCTTCGAAACCTTCCCCTTCCCCGCTGGCCTGACGCCCAATATTCCTGCCGCTGATTATGCCGCTGACCCGCGCGCCATCGCCATTGCCGCCGCCGCCGTGCGGCTGAATGAGTTGCGCGAAAACTGGCTCAACCCGGAAGACCTGATCATCCGCACGCCCGAAGTCGTCCCCGGCTATCCCGACCGCATCCTGCCGCGCGATGATGCAGCGGCGGTAGAGCTGAAAAAACGCACGCTCACCAACCTCTACAATGCCCGCCCCGCTTGGCTCGATAATGCGCATAAGGCGCTCGATGTCGCGGTGGCCGAGGCATACGGTTGGGGCGATGATTGGCGCAGCGGCGCAATGACCGACGATGAAATCCTCGCACGGCTGTTTCGCCTTAATCAGGAACGCGCGGCTGAAGTTAAGGGGGCGGGCTAGTACATAAGACCACCGTCACCCTGAACTTGTTTCAGGGTCTATCTCACAACAGGGGAAAGCGGGATTCGCGGAGAGATGGATGCTGAAACAAGTTCAGCATGACGGTTAAATCGACAGAGCCCCCTCTCCCCGGCCCTCTCCCCTGAAAGAGAGGGAGAAAGGCTAAAACCGCCCCGAAATCTCGACAAAATGCCCTTCTGACGTTTCCCTAAAACCCGCTGCGTTTAATTTCCCCGCCATCTCGGCGTCGCTCGCGCGGATCAGGAGTTTGGCGCTGTATTGGCCGTCGGGAACGATGCGGAGCGTGATGCGCTCCATTGCGGACTGGCTGACAAGCGCAAGGATGAGGATTTTACCGTCACAGCGCGGGGTGCCGAGCAGTTGTTGGCCAAGGCTGATCCCGGCGAGCGTGCCCGCGAGTGTCACGCGGACTTGTCCGCCCGCCGACGCGCAGCCATTACGTGAGAAGCGGACGCTGGCACCTTCCAAGTTAATGCTTTCAACGGGGAGCGGATCAAAAGCGCCGGGGAGGACGAGCCGGGTCGTCACATTATCCGCGCCGTAATTGGCGAATGTGGCGATGAGTGTTGCGGCGGCTGGCTCACCCGAAAGCGCGCGGAGCTGGATCGCGGTGGCTCCGCTGAGCAGCTTTAGGGGCGAGAGTTTGGCGGAGAAATCGCCGAGGCTGACGCCGTCAATGCTGACTTCGCGTAAGCGTCCGTTCCAGATGCTCCCCTCTGCCGCGCGCGCGGTGAAGAGTGCGCCGCTACTACTGATGAACCCGAGCGCAAGCCGGAGTGGGAACAGGGCGATCAGCGCAATGATCAGCACGCCAGCGAACAAGAGCCCTACCCTGCGCATACTCATTCGCCGCGCGCGTTGAGCGTGGCATCAACCGCGATGGTCATATCGCTATTGGTGCGGATGGTAAGTTGCGACACGAAAATACCGCGCGCATCGAGACTGTTCAGCCAATCGAACAGCGCCGGGCTTTTCGCCGCGACAATGGCAATCGCGACGCCGTTCGTGCCCACTGGATCGGTGCGAGACAAAGTGAAACCCGCCTCGCCCGCCGACTGGCTAACAAAGGCAGGCACCGGCGCGCCGAGCGGAAGTGCGGGCTTGGCGAGGATGCTCTTGAGCGCCGCCGCTTTGCCGCGCACTGTCGCCAGATCGATCACGGCCTGATTGTGGCGGGCACGCGCGCGTTCAAGCCCGCTGGCGAGTGGCATTAGCACCGCAAACCACATCAGGAATGCCGCAATTGTCGCGATCATCAGCCCGAGCATCCACTGCTCGCGCGGGCTGCGTTCGCCCCACCAGGTGCGGAATTGCGCGATCATCTGCCGCGCACCTGTGTCTCTACGGTCGGCTGGCCCTGGCTCGGGTTGACCGGGCCAGAGGTGACATCAAGCCCCGCCGCGCGCATCCGCGCCTGCACAGTCGCGCTTTCATCCGCTGTCGTCGCACGCAGGGTGAGGCGCAGCGTGCCGTCGGGATCAAAGGTCATCGCAGTGAGTTCCACATTGGCGGTCGCTTCGATTGCGCGCGATGCCGCCGCTGCCGTCTTGGTGAAACCCGCGCCGCCACCGCGTAGGGCCGCAAGCCGTGCGTCAAGCGCGCCGACCGCTGCCTCAGGCGCAACGGCCTCACCAAGCGCAGCTTGAGCGAGTGAGGCGCTGGTTTGTTCAAGCGTATCACTCGCCCATGACAGCCGGGCAATCTGGGTCAGCGGGATAAGCAGCGTCACGAGGAGCAGCGCCGCCGCAATCCATGCCGTGCGCTTTACCCAGTGCGGATCAAGCCGCCACTGCCGTCGCCGCGCGAATTCGCCCTCGCGCAGGTTGATCGGGGGACTAGCAGCGGCAGCGATCACTGCCGCTTCAAGTGCATCGCGCTCAAGCGTAATGACGGGCGCACCCTGGGTAAGCAGCGGGGCGAGTATTTCGTCTTCGGCAAAGCCTGCATCGACCCCGCGCAGGACAACCTCATCGCCAAGGATCGCGCGGACATAGCCCTCGTCGGGCTGTGGCAGGAGCAACGGGGCTGGTACGATCACATCAGGATCGAACGCCTCAATCCACGCCTGCATCTGGATGCGTGAAACGAGCGCAACCGCGCGCGCAGGCGAATCCTCTCCTTGAGCGCCGCACGATATGTGAAGCTGATCAGCGGGCAGCAGACTTTTTTCTGCAAGCGCAAGCTGCGCCGCCGCTCTTGCCTGCGCTGGCGCAAGGCCCGGCAAATCAAGCGCGTGAAGCGATACATCGCGCGCGGGGGCAACAAGCAGACGAGTTTCGCCGTCCGAGGCAGCGAGCAGACCCGCCTGATCGCCGCGCGCGATGATCTCACCGTCTTGCACGCGCAACCAATGCGCCTCTGCATCGGGGAAGATGATCCGCACGCTGCTCATGATGGATCACCGTAGGCGCGGCGCACAAGCCGTGCGGGCGCGATTAATCCGTCAACCAGCGCCGTCTCGCGCAGTTCGGCCCCAGCCAGTTCTATTGACAGATCAAGCGCGAACCAGCGCGTTTTTACCCGCGTCTGCTCAAGCACTTCGGGTGAGGGCGTAATGCCGCTTTGCGCAGGGAGGCTCCAGAAATTCACAACGCTGCCGTAGCCGCCGCGTGGCCGTTCGTCGATCATCCGTTTCGCGGTTTGCACGTTCAGTTTGCCGGGGATGAGCATCGCAACCAGCGGCGCTTGCGCGGGGAGCAGCGTATTGACGTTGATCGGCGAAAGATCAGTCACTGGCAGCGCACACACCCAAGGCCGGATCGTGGCGTAAATTTGCGGCGTCATGCCGGCAAGCACGCGGATTTCGCTGGCATCAGCCATCAACGTGTTGGCAGTGCGATAGGGCGTTTTGGCGCGGGCATAGCTGCCATCTTCGGCCCCACCGGGAAGCGGTGCTGAGTCGCTATCCACCCAATCGGCTAGCGCGAGCGCGATAGGCCTCGCCTCGTTTGATCGGACACCGAGAACAATCATCAGGGCTGCAAACTGGTCAATCGCCATTGGCCGCACGCTGAGGCCTGTGCTTGCGTCACCCGTCACGACGCTGTTGAGATTAAAGCAATTGCCGCCATCAAGCAGTTTGGCATTCGCGGTGCCACCATCAATCGGGAAGGGTATCTCGCGCCCCTGCCAATCGCCGTCAAGCGTCGTTTTTCCGCTGTCGCGGCCAACCAGATCAGCAATCCGTGACAGCGCAACGCTTTCCGCCGCCAAGCCATATGCACGCGCTTGATCAATCGCGACCATGTTGATCGACTGGCGCGTGGCGATTTTCATCCGCTCAAGCGAGGCCGCCGCAATCACGCCGATGACCGCAACGAGCATCAGCACCGTGAGCAGCGCGGCCCCGGTTTCGGATTGAGGTGGCTTTAGGCGCGGGGTCAATAGCCTGCTCCTGCCAGAAACAGTCGGGTGAGCGGTGCTTCGCCGTTGCGGGTGATTGTCAGTTCGACCGCCTCGGGCAATTCGAGCGGATCACTTGGTGCCCAATCCGATTGCCACGTACCTTCATTGCGAAAACGAAGCGCAACGCGTTCGACGTTTTCCGCCATGGTGATCGGCTCTGCGTCTGCCGCCCCGTCAACCAGCGGACGCGTGACGCGTTCAAGCTTCGTTTGGTTCAGCCGCCACTCAACGCGCTGAATACCACTCCGCACTGCATCACCGCTGTTTGACCAGCCAGAACGAACATAACGCAGCAGCACCGGCCCCTGCCCGCCGCGAAACGCGGGTTCAGGCGCGCCAGTGATATCGCGGCTTACACGCGCAACCGCCTGGGCAAGGTCGTTGGTGAGGAGTGCGGTTAACCGACGCTCAGCCGCAACGCCTTCAAGCCGCTCTGCCGTCACCGCTTGGGCCTGCGTACTGTAGGTCAACAGCCCAACCCCAGCGGCGGCGAGCATACCGAAGATAAACAGCGAAATGATCAGCTCGACAAGGGTGAAGCCTGCTTGGCTTTGATCATCGCGCACTATCACTGCGCCGTCCTCGCAAGACTGAGCGCGCCGCCGGGGCGACCGAATTCATCGACCACGCCGATATCTATGCTGACGATACGAACATCGGCGGTACGTTTGGTGATCCGGCTCCAGCGCCATTTGCGGCCACCATTTTCGGTTACGCCTTCGCTTTTACCAAGTGGCGGCGGCACAGCATCGGTAAGCGCCTCAACTGCGAGATTATTGGCGACAATCTGGCCAAGTGCACGCGTTTCAATCACGGCGGTGCTGCTGACTGTCGCCCCCTGCAAGCGCAGCAAGGCAAGCGCGGCGAGGCTAAACACCGCGAGCGCGACCATCATTTCGATAAGCGTAAAGCCCCCCTCATGTGCGCGCTTACCCCGCAACACGGATCGATCCATCGCTGCCCAAATCAACCGCAACACTGGCACCCTCGCGCGTAATCAGGACGCGCTGGGTATCACTGGCAAGGCCGGTTGGATCAAAGATGACCTCTGCCGCGCTCGCTTGTGTGCCCTCACCCCAATTGGCTGGCAAGAGCGGCTTTCCATCAATCACCGCCCACTCGCCGCGCCGCCGCTTGTCAAACGCATAGCCCGTCGGCGTCACCCGAACGCGGGTTTCACGCGCGGTAATCACTGCCTCATCACGCGCAGCAACCACACGCGCGGCAAAGCGTTCAGCCTCATCAACAAGGCCACCACGCGGATCGGGCAGATTAAAAATCACCGCCGCAGACATCAATCCAATGATCGCAATCACGACCATTAGTTCGATCAGCGTGAAGCCGTGTTCGGCGGAACGCCTCAAAGGCGTAAAGCCATGTTCAGCCTCACTCAGCGTTGGTGATATCCGCATTCTCGCCCTCGCCTCCCTCGGCCCCGTCGGCACCAAGTGAATAGATGTCAATCGCGCTCGCTCGCCCCGGATTGGCGTAAAGATACTCGCGTCCCCACGGATCTTTGGGCAGCTTCTTGATGTAACCACCCGGCTGATACCGCTGTGGCTGAGTCAGCGAAGCGGGCGCAGTGACTAATGCCTGAAGCCCATCCGCGCCCGAGGGATAGGTGAGGTTGTTAAGCTTATACAGCTCCATCGCTTGCTCAATCAGCGCGATGTCGGCCTTGGCTTTGCCGACCATCGCCTTATCCTGATTGGGCAGGACGTTAATTACGACCACGGTTGCGAGCAATCCAAGGATCACAATCACGACCATAAGTTCTATAAGGGTAAATCCCTCTTCCTTGTTACGCATTAAAAACCTCATGCGCCCGCAAGCGATTCGAGTTGGAGAATGGGGAGCAGGATCGATAGCACGATCGCTGCGACGATGCTGCCCATCAGGACGATAATCGCTGGCTCAAGCATTGATAGGGCGGCGGCTGTAAAGCTGTCAAATTCGCGCTCAAGATAATCGGCGGCGCGTTCAAGCATCGTATCAAGCTGCCCCGAAGTTTCGCCCGATGCGGCCAGATAAACCAGCAGCGGCGGAAATACGGCGGTGCGTTTAAGCGCAGCAGAGAGGCTACCGCCACCACGAATGGCCTCAACAATCTCCTCGGACGCTGCCCGCAAAGCGCGGTTATGCACCGTCTGGGTGGTAAGCGAGAGGCCTTCATAAAGCGGCAGTCGGCTTGCAACCATCGTCGCAAGCGTGCGCGCCATCCGCGCCGCATGAAGATCGCGGATCAGCCGCCCAAAGAGCGGCAGCCGGAGCAACCAGCCATCAAAGCGCAGCCGCAATTTCGGATCACGCAGTGCCTGCCAACCAAACGCGAGGCTAAGCCCAAGCCCAATCAGCAGCGCCCACCACCAATTCGCCAGAAAGTCCGACAGCCAAATCACGATCCGCGTCAGCATCGGCAATTGCTGGCCAACGGTATCAAATTGCTCAACTACTTTTGGAACCACGAAAATCATCAGCGCGCCGACAACAAACATCGCTACAATCGCGAGGACAATTGGATAGGCGAGCGCAGTGATCACTTTGCTGCGCACCACCGCTTGGCGTTCGAGCAGGATTGACAGTCGCTCAAGAATGATCGGCAGCGTGCCCGCACTTTCACCCGCCGAGACCATCGCGCGAAAAAGCGGTGGAAAGCTCTTCCCCTCACGCGCCATGGCGTCGGCAAGACGGCGGCCTTCGAACACTCCGGCATGAACTGATGCAATCGCATCGCGAACATGGGGCTGTTCGGTCTGGAGCGCGATGGTGCGCAGTGATTCCTCAAGCGGGGTAACCTGTGTGAGCGTCGCAAGCTGGCGCGTGAACAGAGTCAATTGCTTGGTCGTCACCCGCCTGCGGCCAAAGCGTATGCCTGAAACCAGCGGAGCAGATCGTGGCGCAGCGCCACTGCCCTGCTCAATCTGTACGACATAAAATTTGCGTTTGATCAGGTCGGCACGTGCGGCGTCAGGCGTTTCCGCCGCGACCCGCCCGCGCCGCTCCTTGCCCGCGACATCGATCACGACATAATCAAACTCAGTCATCGATGGTTTCCCGGCGCGAAATGCGGATCGCTTCCTCAGGTGTGGTCAATCCTTCGCGAACAAGCGCGCGTGCCGCCGACGTCAAATTTTCTGCATCTGCAAAAGCGTGCGCGGCAATATCAACTTCATCGCCGCCTTCATTGATCAGACGGCGGATTTTATCGTCGATCCGTATCGCCTCAAAAACACCAATCCGGCCCTTGTAGCCCGTGCCACTGCAAGCATCACAGCCAGCGGCTTCGTAAATCACCGTGCCCTTGGCAATACCGAGCAGCGCACTGACCGCGCTATCGGCTTCAACGGGCTTGCGGCACTGTGGGCACAGTCGCCGCACCAACCGCTGTGCGAGTACCGCGCGGAGTGTTGAGGCGAGCAGGAACGGCTCAACCTTCATATCGCGCATCCGCGTGATCGCACCGACGGCATCATTTGTGTGAACTGTCGAAAGCACCAAATGCCCGGTGAGTGAGGCCTGCACCGCAATCTCTGCTGTCTCCCGGTCACGAATTTCGCCAACCATCACGACGTCGGGATCCTGCCGCAAGATCGCGCGCAGCCCCGCCGCAAATGTCAGCCCGACTTTGGCATTCACTTGCGTCTGCCCCACCCCGTCAACCGCATACTCAACCGGGTCTTCAACGGTGAGGATATTACGCGTGCCATCGTTGAGCAAACGCAACCCGGCATAAAGCGTTGTCGTTTTGCCCGAACCCGTTGGCCCTGTGACGAGTATGATCCCGTTCGGTTCAGCAAAAGCATCACGTAGCAGCGTGTTGATCGCGGAGGCCATGCCGAGTCCGTCCAGCGTGATCCCGGCATTATCCTTGTCAAGAATACGTAGCACGACGCGTTCACCGCCACGCGCGGGAAGCGTTGAAACGCGGACATCAAGCTGTTTTCCGCCAAGCGTCAGACCAATTCGCCCATCCTGTGGTAAGCGCCGCTCGGCAATATCAAGCCGCGCCATCACCTTGATCCGGCTAACGATCACGGGCGCCACATGCGCTGGCATCCGCAGTGTTTCGCGTAATATCCCGTCAATCCGCATTCGGATGACGAGCCCGCTTTCATAAGGCTCAATGTGGATATCCGACACGCCCTGCCGCACGGCGTCGGCAATAATGCCGTTGATCAGCCGAATTGCTGGCGCGTCGTCGCTGCTATCAAGCAAATCCTCAGCACTTGGCATCCCGCCCGCGATCAGATCAAGATCATCACCCAGTCCAAGCGAACCTGCCGCCATTGCCGCCGCTTCCCCGTCCATCGCATAGGTCGTTGAGAGCAACTCATCAAAGCGCGCAGGGCTGACGTGCGAAACCGCAAATGTCCGCGCCAAATGCCGCCGCACTTCAAGCAGGATATGCGGATCGGCACCTTCGCGTAAAGAAACGCCAACGGCTTCACCGTCCATACGGTCAATCACAACCCCGAATTTACGCGCGAATCCATAAGGCAGGCTCGGCCGCTGCACTTCAATGATGGCGTCGGCCTCGCTCATTTTTTGGGATCGCTTGGCGGCACATCAACCGGGCGAATGCGCTGTGAGGAGTTTTTCACCTCGGGGATGATGATTTCGGGTTTGCCCGGTACAACAGGCGCCGCCGCTGGTGGAGGTGGTGGAGGCGCATCAGCACTACCGGGCTGCGCAATCGGTGGTTCAGCCCCCATATAATCGCGGATCAGCTCGTCGAGGCTAGGCTCTTGATCAGGACGGAGCAGAAGCTGCTGATCACGCGCATAGCCGTAACGAAGCTCCGCAAGCGCGCGCGCATCGGCGGCTGAGCGGAGTATCGTCGGGCGGATGAACACCATCAGATTGGTTTTCTGCCGCGATTTTGCCTTTGACCGGAATAGCGCGCCAAGCCCCGGAATATCACCGAGCAGCGGAATCTTTTCAATCGTCCGCCGCTCATTATCGTCAAGCAAGCCGCCAAGCGCGACAATCTGACCATCATCAATCGTCACCGTCGTCTGAATTTCGCGTTTATTGAGGATCAGATCGGAGAAATTGCTTGATACCGGCCCTGCAATTGAGCTGACTTCCTGACGGATGAACAGTTTAATTGATCCCCCCGCATTGATCTGCGGCTTGACCTCAAGTTGGATGCCGACATTCTGACGCTGAACGGTGCGGAAAGCGTTGTCAAAATTCTGGCCGAGTTGCTCACCAGTGGTAATCGGAATTTCCTGCCCGACAAGTATCTTTGCTTCTTGGTTATCAAGCGTCAGGATCGAAGGGGTGGAAAGGATATTGGATTTGTTATCCTGACTGATGGCATTGATAATGGTTCCGAATATGCCGTTTTTGCCGATGTTGGTGGCAAAGCCGCCAAATCCACCCGTCGCACCAAGGATTGAAGTAACTGCCGCCTGGGCAAGTTGGTCACTTGTGGCACTTCCGTTGGTGGTGGTAGTCGTGGTGCCGTTGATTGTCGTCGTACTGCGATCAAGTTCGCGCGCGCCGACAGCCCCGGCAATAGTCAGCAAGTTGGGGCCAGTGTTGGAGAAGTTGGTGGCGGCAAAAGGAATGCCGCTGCCCGGTGTTCCGCCCAGCAGGAACTGAACGCCAAGCCGCTTTGCCGCCGTGTCCGAAATTTCGATGATGATCGCTTCGACCAGCACCTGCTCACGCCGGGTGTCAAGTTGCCGCACAACCTCACCAAGTGTGCGCTGAAGTTCTGCCGGAGCGGAGATTATGATTGCATTGACACCCTCATAGCGGGCTATGACGGGTGCAGCGCGCCCTGACGGCGATGGTGCCGCTGCCAGCGTGGCTTGTGGAGGCGGTGGAGGCGCGCCATTGCCACTTGAGGGCGTTGATGACGTGACTGACGCCCCCGCCTGCCCGACCAACTGTTGCAGTACAGGCAGCAATTTTTCGGCGTCGGCATGTTGGAGGAACAGCACGCGAATTTCAGTGCCGCTCGCCGCGCGCTTATCAAGATCACGCGCAATCGCGGCAAAGCGTGAGACAGTGCCACTATCCCCGCGCAGTGCGAGCGAGTTGCTGCTATCAATTGCAACAACTGAAATTGCCGTTCGTGCGCCCTCTCCGCCGCTTTGTCCGCCGCTCGCCAATTGCTGGAGCGAGGCCGCAATCTCGCGCGCGCCCGCGTTTTTGAGTGCGATCACTTCGGTTGACGCACCTTCGCTATCTATGCGAACCAACAAGGATCGGATGCGGCGGATATTATCGGCATAGTCAGCGACAACCAAGCTGTTGCCCGCGCGGTTTGCAGTGACCGAGCCTTCACGGCTGACCAGCGGACGCAGTGTTTCAACCGCCGACGCCGCCTCAATCGAGCGCAGCCGGAATACCTCAGTCACGAACTGATTGCGCGCGGCTCCGCTACTGCCGATTTTACCCGGTTGGGTTGATGCGCCCTCAACGGGCTGAATACGCAGACCGCCCGTTGTTGGCACTGCGATAAATCCGTTGGCGCGCAGTGTTGAAAGGAACACCTCAAAATATTCGGATTTGCTCAAAGGCCGATCAGTGACGACCGAAACCTTGCCATCAACGCGGCCGTCAATGATGAAACTACGCCCGGTCACCCGCGCCGCATCGCGAATAAACGCACGGACATCGGCATCGCGCAGATTGAGGGTATTCTGCGCCAAAATTGGTGAGAGTGGGTAAAACGCGAGCGTCGCGGCGAGGATCAGCTTTTTCATTGGCCCGTCTTTGCACTCACTGTCATGCGGCGTCCACCACGTTCAACCTCAAGTGACACCGTTCCGCCGCCTGCAAGGATCGACCGCACATCCTCACCGTCACTTACCGATTTGCCATTTACTGCCGTCAGGACGTCACCCGGCTCAAGTCCCGCCGCCTTAAACAAAGCACCATCGCCCTTCGGATTAAGCGTCATTCCGCTGATTTTGCCATTTTCAGCACGCGGCGCAATCTCAATACTGTTGGCGAGCAGCGACGAACCACTCGCATCGCCCGCCGGAAACGCGCCAGCTTCGCTTGGCTGGGCAACTGGGGCTGCCACAGACTGATCAAGGAAAATCTGTTCGGCAACGCCGCCGCGATCAATCGTGACATTATCAAATGACACCATTTTGAGCGTAACACCCAGCTCAATTTCATCACCAACGGCATAGCTTGATTGCACACCGTCAGCGGTTGCGATGATCGCCGAACCACGCCCTGTCGCCATATCCATCCGCACTCCGAAGAGCGTGAGCGCCAGTGAAGTCACCACAGTTTCTTGGGCTGGCGAGGTCAAACGAAAAAATGGATCAAAGCCATTGCCACCCGAACGCGAGACCGCGCTATTATGGATCGTCGCAGGCCGCCATTCACCAACCGGCCCAATCGGAGCGACCATCGCCCAAATCAACCGCGCAGCCTGAACAGCAAGCGCTGCGACCAAAAAAACAAGAACTGCGCCCTGAAATATTGGGAGGGCAGACGTACCTACGCCAACGCGCGGCCTTTGAAAGGCACCAAATCGCAACAGAATCGCTCCCAGATCATGGTTAATGCTTATCCGCGCTTATGGCCGATTGGAAACGCACGCGCACGCATTAAAATTTTGCACTCAGCCCGATTGAGAAGCTGCGACCGATATCATAACCATTGTTGAAAATCTT